>JAGOJH010000031.1 GCA_017995215.1 Thermoclostridium sp. | reverse complement strand
ATGGCTGTTTAAGACAGATATTTTGATGATTCTACGATAAATTCATACATTTTTTTGCAAAATCCCCTTGATTTTTCGGGGGGGTATGATATGCTAAAGGAAATTTGACGTTTTTAGAGGTGCCCACAATTATATATTCTTGTTATTGCATCAATTACATGGGAATACTCCTCATCATAATTACTTCTGCAATCTTCGAGTGCATCAAAAATATCTTGGTGACTCGGATTAGAATATCTGCGATTCTTTTTGAACCAAAGCCCTTTGGTATTGACTGTAAAATCAAAGCCTTTGTTTAGCTGCGTCGGTCGCTTTAGAAATATTCCATACTCTTGAAAGTTTTCAACGTTATACTGATACCGGGAACATTGATCTCCATTTCCATTGCCGGGTTCTTCATTTAGCATGGCACTAATTAAAGTTATTCGCATGGTTTTACGATCACGAGAAACCAGTTCAAAATTAATATCATGAAAGCTCATTTTTCTTCCTCCATAAATAACTTGTAAGTATCTATACCGAGGGCATCTGCTATTTTCTGAACATTGTCGAGGGCGATGCTGCGCTGAAAACGTTCAACATCACTGATATAAGTCCTGTGTAGTCCGCACATCTCAGCAAACTTTTCTTGGGATACTCCGAGTTCATTTCTATATTTTCTTAGGTTAGTTCCAAAAACCTTAACTATATCCATTTTGTAGACCCTCCATTTGTACAAAAATAATTGTATTTATAAGCAGACAAAAAGTCTACAGACAATAAGTGTACATTAAAATCTGTAGACTATATAAAGAAAGACCACACAAAAGGTATAATCCTTCAGTGTGGTCTTAACTTTTGGCTCCCGCTTGAAGAGAGTCGGTCAAAAATTTACTTGTTTTCGTAAATCCCTAAGTTGAACTCCCTTTTGGGGCAGTCTTTTTTGTGCTTTTGCTTGAAAAGAGCTGGTTAGAACTTTGCTTGTATTCTTAGCTCCCTAAGTTTAGCACCGTTTTCGGTGGTTTTTTAAATTAGAGACTAAGCACGCTTTACTCCGTGTCTTGCTTTTAGATCAGGTTTTGTATACCTCAATGCCGCCGGCGCTCTTGCGGATTTTAAGACGTTCCCCGCCACCGAGCTTCAATTGGGCGATATACTCCTCGGGTATCTTAATTCTTCCCTTGTTATCCACCACCGCGAACTCATCATGAGATTCCGAAGGATTGGCCATGTCACCCAATTCAGAAAGCTTCCTTTGATAATCTTCCTTTTTTACCATCTCACTGCCGATCATCCCGTCGCTGATGGATATTACCCGGTTTACTGCGGAAGAAAGCTTTAAATCATGGGTAACAATTACAATGGTTACACCCAGATCCTCATTCAGCTTTTGCATCAAATCCATGATCTTCACGGTAGTTTTGCTGTCTACCGCCCCTGTGGGTTCATCTGCCAGGATTAGCTTCGGGTTGTTTGCCAGGGCGATGGCAATGGCCACACGTTGCTGTTCTCCGCCCGAAAGCTGTTTGAGCGTACTTTTATAACGGTTTTTCAGCCCCACCATGTCTAGCAGTTCCCTTGCCCTGTCTCTGCGGCCCTTCAGGCCTGTTATCATCATGGGCAGCTGTACGTTCATCTCGGCGGATAAATAGGGCAACAGGTTTCTGGCTTTGTTCTGCCAGACAAAACCAATGGTTTCCCGATTGTACTGCATCAGCTGTTTATCGTTGAATTTCAGAAGGTTTTTTCCGTCCACATGAATGGAACCGGCCGATGGCCTGTCCAGGCCGGCAATAACGTTCAACAGTGTGGACTTTCCGCTGCCGCTTTTTCCAATGATCGCTGTCAGCTCGCCCTTGTGTATGGTCAGATCAAGACCCTGCAGGGCAACCACTTCGATCTCCTTGGTTTTATATATTTTTACCAGATTATCACAGGCTATCATGGGTACTTCCTCATGCGACATCGATTACCACCCCATCTTCAAGCGTAAAAATTCTGTCGGCCACACCCATCATGCTCGCATCATGGGTGCACATCACTACGGTTATTTTTTCCCGGGTGACCAGTTCCTTAAAAAGCTTTACCACGCGAAGCCCGGTGGTAGTGTCCAGCTCTGCCGTGGGCTCATCGGCCAGAAGCAGCATGGGCCTGTGGGCAATGGCCCTGGCAATGGCTACACGCTGTTGTTCTCCACCTGACATCTCCCCCGGATAATGCTTCATCCTTTTTTTCAGGCCAACAAAATCCAAACATTCCTCCACCCTCTTTTTTCTTTCCTTCCCGCTGTATTTCGAAATGCGAAGGGCAAAGTCGATGTTTTCGAAGGCAGACATATTGGAAACAAGGGCTACCGATTGAAAAACAAAACCCAGCTTGCCTCGCCGCAAGCTGTCCCTCTTTCTTTCAGACATCCCTGTTATTTCTTCGCCATCAATATATACCTTGCCGGTGTTTGGTTTATCCAAAGCACCCAGGATATTCAGCAGCGTGGTTTTTCCCGAGCCCGACGGTCCCATGAGGATGTTGAAGGTGCCACGCTCAATCTCAAGATTAATTCCTTTCAGTACGTCGATACCAGTACCGCCAACCCTGAAGGAACGGTTCAGCTGTTCGGTGCGCAAAATATTCATTATGAATCCTCTCCCATCTTCAGCACTTGATGGACATTAATGCTTCTGACCAGCCCATAAAGGAAGATAAGGCCAGAAAACAGCATGATACCGGCAATGCCCAGAACCTTTACATAATCACCGATCTCCGCAACGATCTTAAACGGCGGCACTTGCTGATACGCGGAATAAATCATTTCAAGCATCGGAATGAAAATGGTGCTGGAAATAGTGCCCAAAAACACCCCAAAGACGATAGCGATCACCGAAACAAGGAACTGCTCCATGAGCATGATCAGCGTAACGCTTCCCATGGGCATGCCCATGGCACGGAAGATCCCGAACTTCAGGGATTTCTCGCGAATGGAAAGGATCCAGAACAGCAGGAAGCCTATAGCGGCGATCAGCATTGTCACGATGAAGCACATGGTTAAAACACCATTGGTACCTAACAGCATGGGATCATTTTTCTTTTCGATCAGACGCTGGGAGGTGTAATCCACCCTTTCAACCCTTAGCTGCAAGGCCCCCAGTTGATCATAGATAGCGCTGTCTGAAACCCCTGGCTGTTTCTTAATCCATATTTCGGAAGGCATTGACGGCAGCTTTTTCGCAAGATAACTGCGGTTGACCACTACAAAGGGAGCCTTTTCCACCTGTGTTTTATCGGTTTCGGTCAATATCTTTGCATAAGGGTTGCAGGTTGGAAAGTATTCAACAAAGCCATAAACCGTAAACGGCAGGGTATCTCCCTCTTCCAACCGGATATTCACCGTATCACCTTCACGGACGTCCATCTCTTCTGCAAAGTAGTTTGATAGAAAACATGCCGTCGGAGCACTCGTTAACAGGTTCAGGTATTCGTTAAGATGATGCGGCAGCAGATCATTCCTGAACCAGATGGCTTCACCAAATTCATGAGGTGTGATACCGAGCAGCCTTACATCTGATACGGCATCTCTGGATAGATAAACTTTTGAATGATCATCCACCACTACCCTTGTAATCGCCTCAACTCCCTCTATTTTCTTATACAACTCATAAGGTGGCTCCTGGTACTGCTTGTCCGGCGCACCGGTGTTTAATTCTTCGCCGTTTGGCAATATCATGGTTGTAACATGCTTCAGGTTGTTATAGGGTTCTATCACTATATCTACCCCATTCTGGTACAGCACCCTGTCGGTGGTGTTGCTGTTAATGGTTCTGGCCTGATTGGCATTAATGATACCAAAGGATAACGACAGAATAATGAACAGCATGATGTACTGCTGGTTGTTGTCGGCTTTGGATACATTCACCAGGGAAAAATAAGTGACCGGTGACCAAAAGCGGCTGCCCAGCTTGAAAATGAAGCGTATGACCAGCGGGTACAGCCTGAGGAAAAGCAGGCTGATTCCCAGAATAAAAAAGGTTGAGATGAAAAACAGCATGGGATCGATAGTCAGGTCAACTCCCGAAATTCCTGTCTGCCCCAAGATGTCCTGGCGGTTGTTGAAATTGTAATACCCATAGCCGCAGGCGGCAAGCACCAGAACATCCAGATAGAACTTCTGCCAGAAGGGTTTGCCCATCTTGGTGTTCAGGCTTCTCTTGTATTCTACAATCCCTGTTGTACTGGCTTTCAGCACGGGGGCCATCATGAACAGCATGAATATAACAGCAGCAAGGGCCGAATAAAGATAGGTTTCCGTGTTTACAACCGGGATTAGCGCCTTACGATTGATAAATTCAAGAAAACCATTGGAAGACCCAAGGAACTGACATAAAAGGTTGCCGATGCGGGGGCCTGCGAAGAATGACAGAATGGCAAGCACCAGGCTTTCCGTCATAAACAGCATGAACACCTGAAGCCTTCCCGCCCCCCTGCTTTTGATCACGGATATTTCATTCCTGCTGTTACGGATGATAAGGCCTGAAATCATCATGGTATAAAAACAGATGATCAGCATCATCGGAATCGTGAGAATCCAGAGCGTTATGCGCAGCTGAACTTTTCTTTCCTGATAATTTTCAAGGACTTCCAGCATTGGGAACGTGAATCTGACCATGTTTCCGTTTTGATCATTCCAGTCTCTCTGCTCATCCATCACTGACAGGATATTATCTACATCCTCAATTTTCACAGCGCGGTAATCAAAGAATTTTGTATATTCAGTATTGCGGATGGTGACCCTTTCATCCTTCTCTAGCAATGAATTGATCTGCTCCTCATAAAAGAGGATCGCCTCACCCAGTGAATAGTACCTGCCGTCACTCCAGTAAAGAGAGTTTAAATCCTCCACTGTGAAGATGCCTACGATCTTTATTTTAGCTATCTGCATTCTTTCCTGGGTGAAAAAATCGGTCCACTCCAATGTGTATTCCCGATCCGGCAAAAGCTGCATACGACCCATGGCCTGAATGGAGACTGCCACCTCGTACACACCGTCAACGCTTTCCCTGGCTGGGATTCTGCCGCGGATCAGCTTGATGTTCTTTTCATGATTGGAAATGCACATGGGATATGCGTTAATTAGCTGATCATTAAAAAAATCATCGCCTTCCCTTCGAAGCTTTAAGGTGTTCAGCCTAACGCTGTATAGCTGATCGACAGCAGGAAGGCTGAAGCTTTCCGACAATTGTCTTTGGGCGATATCTCTCACCTGATCGGCAATCGGTTTGCCGTATTGTCCGCCGCCTGTCAGTTGAACCGTATAAGCGCCCGGTGATTTTCCCTTTTGCAGATGATTGTTTTCCAGGTCTTTTGTGAGCACCTTTTGCAAAATCGCATTGGTATAAAGAGGAATAGTGGAGAAGACACCACAGGCCGCCAAAGCACCGATTAAAAGACACAGGAAAAGCCATTTGTTGTTGATGATTTTGCGAAACAAGAATTCAAGCATATGCTTCCCCCTAATCTATTATGACGATCTCTCCGGCTTGCAGTCCTTCAACAATTTCAACCTCGCCAGTTGTCTGAACGCCTTTTTGTACATAACGCTCCAGACGGATACCCTCATCAAGAACATAAACGGCATCTTTGCCGAGAAAGGTTTTCAGGGCTCTTTTGGGAATGATCACCGCGTTATCTGCAAAATCCTTCACCAGCCTGATCTCTGCCCTGTCGCCCGATTCAACCCCCTGTGGAAGCTTTTCCAGCTTGATCTGAACCGTATCCCTGTACCTGTCCAGTTCTTCAAAGGGTACACTTGACGGTGTCAATACAACCTTACCCGTGTAGTTATCCTCATCCACCTTAATGCTGACATCCTGGCCCAGGTTGAAATCGTTGGCGTTCGAGCCCTTATACTCCAAATAAAGCACATTGGGATCAGAAATGGTTACGATGTTTTGATACATGTCCACCATATCTCCTTCATTCACATTCAGAAGGTAGGTGACAATTCCAGTGACCCCTGCTTTCAGCTTGCACTCTTCAAGATCCTGCTGCAGTTGTGCAAGCTTCATCTGGGCTGAAAGCAGCTCGTTCTTTTTCATTTCGATGGAGTTGGAGTTATCGAGCAGCATTTTTTCCAGGGTGATCTGCTGGTTATTCAATTCTTTTCGAACGCTTTCAATGTCTTTGGCTGTATAAACACTGGCGTTGAGGCTCATTTCGGAGTATTTTTCCTCCAGATCCGCCAGGTTGGCCTTAAAGGCTCTGATCTCAATTTCAGACTTTTGCTCTATATAGCTCAGGCTCTTAATTTGCGAGTCTACCGTTAGTTTTTGGTACTCCAGTTCTCTTTCAATGCCATCGGTTAAAAACTCTGCAATGACATCCCCTTCATTAACCTTTTCGCCAATCTCAACATAAATCGCTTTAAGCCTGCCCGCCCTGGTAGTAAAGAAATGATCCTTATCGACAACAGGAACAAAATAGGCCTGCTTTTTTATACTATCCTCGATGTAACCTATGGTAGCCTCAGCTGTTTTATATGTAATTTCCGCCGGCTCGATCAGCGGAGGAGCCAGCGTTTCCTCTTCGGTGGGGAACAGGCCGCATCCGGTGAGGGTCAGAATAAAAATCGTCAGAGCGAGAAACAGAAAGAAGTATTTGCGTAATAACTGCATAAGTAGACCTCCGTTATGGTTTACTGCTAAGCCGGGATCAATTCCCCGCTTCAAATGATAGCCTTATCAATTTATGATAAGCCATTTTCACATTGGAAACAACCTCTATTCTATTAATAAATGAATATCAAATCAAGACTTTCATTGCATTCACCTACTGTAGGCAGAACGAACATCCTGCAGCCTGCCAGATTCCGTAATCTATCAAAAACCCATGATTCTGCGATAGTACTCCAGAACCTTTTCAATGCCCGCTTCCTTCTGTTTTTCCTTCAGTTCTCCGAGCATGATATTGAATACACCGCTGTCGATGGATTGTGTGAAGCGATCATATAAATTAAAATAGGCGTCCATGATCGCTTCGAGCTGCGGTGTTTCCTTTTCCATCTCGTCAAGCTCTTCCTGACCAATTTCTAACATGCTTTTCATTTCCTTTTCAAGCTCGGTATTCGTTTTGACGTTCTTAAAGCTGGAATCCTGGTAGATTTTTTGCAGCTCGGGATCCATTCCGGTGACATAACGCTCATAACGATAATCCTCGAAAAACGCAGCTCCGTAGTATCTCCAATAATCCAGCGGCTGGATCTCAAGCTTCGTCAGGGCCATGTTTCCATTGTTCAGCGTATAGTTGACGCCTTCCTGCCCATACATGAACAGATCGTAGTTTTCCTGCGAACCATGAAGCCATTCCAGGAACATCATGACGCGTTCCGGATTGCTGCAGCTTTGCGAAATGGCCAGTCCCCTCGGGCTGGTATTTAACAGGTGAAGGCTTTGCATATATAGCGGTATCACTTTGAGCTGCTGATCACCGCTTCCATAATCATAGGTAAACAGATCCTTGAGATTTTCCATGTAAATGAGCTGGGAACCAAGCAACCCACTTTGCATTTGAAGCTGACTTCCCTGCTGATTGTTCTTCAAAACATAGCCGTTGTTTTTCCATAGCAATATCAGCTCAAAGGCATCTGCGAATTCTGGAGTCTGTTCGATGGCGTACATTGTTTTTCCGTTTTCTTCCCATTTTGCGTACAGAAGGCTATTCCAGTTGGAATAGTATCCATTGCCCTCTAAATATGCCTGAAAGAATTCGAATGCATACATAGTGCCAGGAGTGAGTTTCGGTTCGTTCTCCTTAAGCTTTCTTAAAAACTCCCCGTAATCCTCCAGCGTTTCAAGACCCTCCGGGGCATATTTCGCAGCCAGATCAGCCTTTGTGACCACACAGATCCTGGGATTTCTGATGGCGTTATAGGGAATGACATATAGTTTGCCATCCACGATGGAGTTTGTCAGGTAATCCTTCCCAACCTGATTGGTCATCAGTTCATTTGAATAAGTCGGTGCGTATTGCTTGAACGAATCGGTCACATCCATGCACAGCTTCTGATCAACATATGGCTGCGGAGAAAAGCAGGTAAAGGCGTCAATCTTCTCCCCCGATGCAATCATTTGCGGAATTTGCATGTCATATTTCTCATAAGCCACCCAGTTAAAAACCGGCGTGACATTGATCGTTTCCCGGGTAGCCTCACCAATTTGCTTAAGCATACCTTCAATGGCTTCTTTCCCGAAGCTCGGCGCGGTGCCCTGCGTATAAAACTGAAGTTCCACCGGCTCGAGGGTTTCCTGCTTAATTGCATCATAATGCAGGGATACTTCGTTCACCTTTTTCTGGTTACAGCCGGTCAAAAATAGCAGGACAGTAACCAGTACCAATGTCAGAAACCTTTTTTTCATTTTTATTGCTCCTTTTTGTGCTATCAGGATAGACACTATGCTCAGCTCCGCTCTTGCATTTCATGGAAGCAGTACATACAGTGATTTCTTTTACTGCATATTTTCAGTCCGCCATTGATCCAGTTGCTGCTGAATCGTTCTCACCAGTTCGTCGGTTCCGGCTTTTTTCATGTTTTCGATATGTTCCTCGGAATTCTTTACCTGGTATTGGCCCATGTTCATCTTCACCACCGTCTCGTTATAGGTTGACCTGCGGGTGAATAAGCAGCTGTTAACCGAGGTGTAATCCGGCAGGAAACCACTATGAGGCGCATATTCCGTATTTCTACAGGTTTCCTTCCAGTAATTTGTAAAATTAAAGGCACTATCCCCCATCCAGAAGGGACCTTCCAGGTTCATGTTCATTATCGCCGCTCCGCCATACCAGTTTACAAACAGATCGTCCAGCGACTTTGTCGTGGATGGAAAGGATATGCTTTCATTCGTAACAACATAATCCCTTCCTTCCAAACCATACCGAAACAGCCTGTAGTTCTGGGCACTGGACTGAACCCAATCCAGGAACATCAGAACCCGCTCCTTGTTATCGGATTGACTGCCGATGACAAATGATAAATATAGAGGTGATACTCTTGATGCTGTCTTTTCCGGGAATAATGGGAATTCGGTGTAGGAGTAATTGGTGCTGTCCTCGTCTGCCATATTCCGGATATTGTAGTATACCGAGTCGCCCATATCAGTAAGAATGGCTGCCCATTTTCCAGTCTTGTACATAAGCGCGTCCGACTGGAGAATATGGCCGGGTAGAATATAGCCGTTGCGATACCATGAAGCAAACCTGCTTTCGGCTTCAAGATATTCAGGTGTCTGTTCCCATGCCGATATTACCATATTCTTGTCATCCCACTTGTAAACCAGCCCGACTTCATAATCCAGTATGACATACCCGTAGGCCTGTGCAAAAACACCGATGGAAGTGTTATATGTGGTCAAAGGATACAAATCGGGTTCGTTTTGTTTGATTTTTGCAAGAAAGGTTTCCAGTTCGTCATAGTTGCTGATGGAAGCAGTGTTGTATTTGTTCAGCAGATCACTGCGAACGGTGACTCCCAGCCGGGAAGGCATTGGAAGCAGCCTGGGAACTGCGTACAGCCGGTTTTCAACCCTGGCAAAATTTTTAGCCCGATCATCCAGCTGCGAGAAAATTTGTGGAGCATATTTTGGAAACAGGTCGGTGATATCTGCCGCAATATCTTTTTCAACAAAGGCTTCCAACGTGGATTTCTGATCGTCGGGTACCATAAAAGCGTCACAGCTTTGACCGGATGAAATAAGGCTTGTTACCTCACTGAAGTATTGATCGGTATACATGTAAATGAACTGAAAGTCAAGATTGACGTTCAAATCGGAAACGGCACGCTTTTCAGCTTCTGCAAGCACCTCTGCCATCCCCTCGGGTTCGTTTCCCTGAAAGCACAGGGTTATGGTCGCATGCTCAAGCTGAGGAACATCCAGGCTGTCGATTACAGTTTTTTTTGGCTTGCAGCCTGCACTAAAAAGCAGTAGAATTGCAACGGTGATTAGAGTGAGTGTTTTTCGATAGTTTCTCATATTGTTCATACTCCTTTTAATAAGCGGCTTCTATTAAGCATTAGCTTGGAAAGCTTGGAGAAACATTTGTTCTATGCATTAAACTATTATACTATTAAAAAGTAACTGATGCCAGATATAACGGTGAAAAAGCAGAAATGTTTGACGATACACTTTAACTATAGTTGGCTTTTCCACTTAGTGTTCATGGATTCTGATCTTAGTTTCATTTATTTTCAAGGTTCAAGAGCCCTCCCCTTGTGTTTGCTTGTGAATACTCTATGTGAATTTTTCACATATTATTAATGTAACTGATTGAAATTCTATACGTGCGGGAGGGAATGGAAATGAAAAAGATTGCCGTTCAGAAAGGCTTGACGCCTGTTCAGGAATATCTTGAAGGCCAGGGGTATGAAGTGGAGACTGTCGAATTCGATGCCTTTACACATGCGCAGAATGAAGACTATGATGCCATTGTGCTGACAGGAATGAGCAGAGATTTTCTGGGAATGGAAGATACGGCCACCGGTGCACCGGTCATCGATGCTACAGGGATGACCCCCGAGGAAATTTATGAGCAAATCAGCCAGGCTTACCTTTGAGAATGAAAGGATTTTACTAAGTAGAATCCAGCTACAATCAACCCCATAAAACAAGGGGAGGTTCTTTAAGAGAACCCCCCATTTCATTCCATCGATTATCGCGCTTTTGATTCTATTTCTTCAGTCAGCTTCGCAATAAATGCGCTCACATCCATTGCCCCCAGGTCGCCTTCCTTTCTGGAACGAACCGCTACCTGGTTGTTTTCCATCTCTTTGTCGCCAATGACCAGCATGTATGGAATTTTTTCCAGCTGTGCTTCACGGATCTTGTACCCGATTTTTTCATTACGGGTATCCACGTCAACCCGGACACCCAGCTTTTTCAGCTGATTGGCCACCGTGACGGCATAGGCCTGCTGTTTATCGATAATGGGCAGAACCTTTACCTGAACGGGTGCCATCCAGGTGGGGAACGCACCGGCATATTTTTCTATCAGCATGGCCAGTGTACGCTCGTAGCAGCCGATGGAAGTGCGGTGAATGACATAGGGCCGCTTCTTTTGATTGTCCTTGTCGATAAAGGTCATATCAAACCTGTCTGGCAGGGAGAAATCGATCTGTACGGTGATCATCGTGTCTTCCTTGCCATGGACGTTCCTGAACTGGATATCCAGCTTTGGCCCGTAAAAAGCAGCTTCGCCATCGGCTTCCTTATACTCCAGTCCCACATGATCCAGAATGTTTTTCATTTTTTTCTGGGTATCCTCCCAGGCTTCGGGGTTGTCGATGTATTTTTCCCTGTTGCTCGGATCCCATTTGGAGAACCGATAGGAAACATCTTCTTTGATACCCAGAATATCCAGCACATAATTGATCAGATCCAGAACACCCTTGAATTCATCTTCCAGCTGATCGGGTGTAACAACTAAATGGCCTTCGGATATGGTAAACTGGCGCACACGAATAAGCCCATGCATTTCACCGGAGGCTTCATTTCTGAACAGCGTGGAGGTTTCGGCCATTCTCACCGGCAAATCCCTGTAGCTGTGCAGGCTGGCGTTATAGATCATGAACTGGAACGGGCAGGTCATGGGGCGAAGGGACAGAACCTCCTCATCCTTTTCCTCGTCACCAAGCACAAACATGCTGTCCTTGTAATGCTGCCAGTGGCCTGATATCTTGTAAAGCTCGCTTTTAGCCAGCATCGGTGTTTTTGTAAGGACATAACCCCTTCGTTCCTCTTCGTCTTCGATAAAGCGCTGCAGCACCTGAATGACCTTTGCCCCTTTCGGCATTAGCAGCGGCAGCCCTTGGCCGATGGGCTCGGAGGTCATGAACAGCTGCAGCTCGCGCCCCAATTTGTTATGATCCCGCTTCTTGGCTTCCTCCAAGCGTTCCAGGTGCTCATCGAGCATATTTTTCTTGGGGAAGCTGATGCCATAAACCCTCTGCAGCATTTTGTTCTTTTCGTTGCCGCGCCAGTAGGCTCCGGCCAGATTAACAAGCTTGAACGCCTTCACCTTTCCGGTGCTCATCAGATGAGGCCCCGCACAGAGGTCGGTGAACTCGCCCTGGCGGTAGAAGCTGATCACCGCGTCCTCAGGCAATTCTCGAATAAGCTCGGCTTTGTAAATTTCACCTTTACCCTCAACCATCTTTAGCGCTTCTTCAAGGCTTAAGGTAAAACGCTCGATAGGCAAATCTTCCTTGATGATATTGTACATTTCCTTTTCGATTTTTTCCAATTCCTCTGGAGAGAAAGGCTTTTCAACATCAAAGTCGTAATAAAAACCGCTTTCAATGGAAGGCCCGATGGCCAGCTTTATTTCTGGAAACAGCCGTTTCACCGCCTGTGCCATGATGTGGGAGGTTGTGTGCCAATAGGCCTGCTTTCCGGCCTGTTCTTCAAAGGTGAGGATATTCAAACTGCAATCGTCATTCAGGACAAACCGCAAGTCCACTGTTTTTCCGTTCACTTCTCCCGCAGCAGCATTTCTTGCAAGGCCCGCGCTGATTCCTTCAGCAGCTTCAAGAACCGTGCTCCCTCTGTTTACTTCTTTCGTGCTACCGTCCTTTAAAGTAATTTTAATCATAATGACATCTCCTCATACCTTTATCCATTCCAATGAACCATTATAGATCGTTTTTGTTGATTATAAAAGCTTTATTTCAATTTATTCCGGGGATTCACTGCTTACAGTAATCCAATCCTTGATTTTGTTGTAGGTTGCTTCCCCAATACCCTTTACATCCTGAATCTGGTCAATCCTTTCGAAGGTACCGTTTCGCTCCCGATGGTCAATGATTGCCCTTGCTTTCACTTCACCGATGCCATTGAGTGTAACAAGCTGTTCAATTCCTGCAAAGTTGATATTGATCTTTTCCTGAATTCCTGCCTGGCCATTGCCGGCTTCTTTCATGGAACCGGATTCCTTTTGCTGGGTTGGTACACTTTTTACCTGCTGCGGTTGATCTTTTGCAGAACTTTGTGATAAATCCAGTTTGGAATTCTCGGGGTTGCTGATTGCTCTGGGAGAATTCATTTGAAGCCCTTGCTTTCCCTTCACCTCTCCGGCCTGAAATACCTCTATCTGGTTGGTTTTCAGATGCCATCCCCATAATGTCAGCAGCATCAGGAACAACACAGCACCTATGACCACGGCTTCCTTACGGATTTTGGTCTTTTTTTGATAAAACCCATTCTTTTTCCCAGCTGGAATGACTGCCACCTCCAAGCAACAAGAGCTTCATTGCTTTTACAATTGAGTTCACCAGTTGTGCGCCAAAACGCTGCCAGGAGAAGGTAAGCTATCTTATACGTCAAAGCTGTTTTAAGCCTGCTGTCTGTGCTCATATCATCACTGCTGCTCGCCTTTAGTCGGTGTTCCTGCTATTTTTCCGGCCAATCATCTTTCGGAATGTTCCGGTATACCTCTTCCATCGTATGAAAGCCACCCTTGATGACCGTTTCCACCATATTATCCTTTGTGACCAAAATGGGATCATACTGTATGGTAGGAACGGAAAATTTACCATCGTCGATGGTATGAGTATAATCTATTTTCTTTCCTTTGACCATATTGACCGCCAGCTCGGCAGCCCCCTCGGCAAGAACCTTAATGGGTTTATAGACCGTAGCCAGCTGTGTACCTTCTACAATTCGCTGGCAGGCAGACAGCTCTGCATCGTGACCCACCACAAAAACCTTGTTCAGCAGCCTGTTTTCTGACAGAACCTTGATGGCCCCCTCAGCCAGCCGATCGTTTGCTCCGATCACCGCATGAATCTCCTGGCCGGCCTCAATTGCCTTGCCCACTGTATTATAGGCTTCCTCTTCGCGCCAGTCTTCAGACCAGGTTTCATCGAGAATGCTGACTTTTTCACTGTCCAGCCCTTCCTGAAGGGCCAACTTAAACCCGCTGTTGAACAAAAAACTGTTATTGTCCTTCTGGGAACCATTGATGATGATATAATTGCCCTCCGGCACCTTTTCGTACAACGCGCCTGCCATCATCTGACCCACTTTCACGCTGTCAAAGGCGATATATGCATCCACATCTGCGTTTCGGATCAGCCTGTCATAGGATATCACCGGGATGTCTTTCTTCTTTGCGGCTTTCACGCATTGGCTCAGCCCGTCCTTGTCATAGGGAATGATGACCAGACAATCAATGCCCTCCTCAATAATCTCATAAATCAGTTCAACCTGTCTATCCGTATCTTCATTGGCATTGCGGACGATCACTTCGGCCCCCAGCTCTCGGGCCTTGGAAACAAAAATATCCCTATCCTTTTGCCATCTTTCAATGACAAGGCCGTCAATCACCATGCCAATGACAATTTTGTCCTTGCCATCTGTTTTATTGCTTTCACTTCCATCCGCACAGGAGCACATATTCACAGCAACCAGAAGCCCCGTAACGAGAATCAACAGTTTTTTCAGGGTTTTTTTCATTCTCTGCCCTCCTTTTTTACCGGTTCATATTGGCATAGGTGGTTGGAGACAGCCCTGTATTTTTTTTGAACAACCGGCTGAAATAGTTCGGATCTCCGTATCCCACACTGAAGCATATCTCCTTGATGGTCATATCTGTAGAATGCATCAATTGCTTACTGTGTTCAATACGGATAAATGTCAGATATTCGATGAAATTATACCCCGTCTCTTCCTTGAACAGTCTGCTGAAATATTGCGGGCTGATGTTCAGGCTTTTGGAAAGCTCTTCTAAAGTAATTTCTTCTTGGAAATGTTCCCGGATATAATTCCTGGCACGGTCAATGATGCAATTTCCCTTTTCAGACTTTTCTGTCTGGATCTTTCGGGTGATATATTTAATCCGGTTCATGCACCAGGAAGTTAGCTTTTCAATGTTTTCGGTATACAGCATTTCCTGGATATAATCATCATACTTCAGGCAGGAATCTTCGCTCACACCGGCTTCCATGGCTTTTCTATGTACCATTACCATATATTCTATCAGAAAAGACCGCTTTTGTTCAAAGGTTAATCCTTCAAAATGCTGAAGCTTGTCGGAAATCTTTGAAAAAGCCGCTGCAGCGCCTTCCTCATTTCCCATCTCTATCTTGGCGACCATATTTGCAGCGGAATGCATGTCATGCATGTATTTCTCCTCTTCCCCGCACACATCCAGTATGTGGGAAATCGGTTCGCCCCGGTTCATTCTAAGCGCTTTTGCGGCCTCATTGTAAGATACGATGATATCTCCATTCTTCCTGCAACTGCCAATCCCAATGAAGCATTCCATATTCATTTTCTTTTGTACGCTTTTGAGGATATCTTCAGCCAGCTCGATAGTTTGCAGCCGAAACTCATATTCGTTCTTGAACCGCTCGCTGGATATGTAAACGATAATTTTGTTAATTAAAACAGGCCCTACAATACACTTGCATTTAAATTTAAAGATATCCCTCAGATAAGGGTAATTTTCCTGCCCTATAATACTGGAGCCAATCCTGTTGGACAATGCTTCCGCTTTTTTACCGTCGCCAAACTGCATGATCAGGATGTAGCCGCCGGTTTGATTCATGTTCAGAATTTCCATGTACTTTAAAAGCTCTTCATCAAATTCAGTGTTCATTAATATGGAGTAAATGAAACCCTGCTCCAGGTAGGGAACCACCTTTTCCAGCTTTTCAATGGTTTCCAGTTCCCGTTTTTTCTTCTCCTCCCGCTCATGAATAAGGCTTATCATTTTTAGGATGGTTTCAATTAATACCGTTCGATTAACCGGCTTTAAAATATAGTGCTCTACACCCAGCTCCATGGCCTGCTTGGCAAATTCAAACTGCTCGTAAGCCGATATGATAGCAAAGCGGATGTCAGAATAAATCCTTTTGATTTCAGTGATGGCGTCAATCCCGTTAATACCGGGCATTCGGATATCCATCAGAATAATTTCAGGATGGTTCGCCTTTGCTTTTTCAATGGCTTCACGGCCATTTCTTGCAGTGGCAACAACCGTAACGTTCTTGATATTTTTATTGATAATATGCGTTACTGCGTCTATGACAATCTGTTCATCATCCACAATCATGAGCTTGTACATATCAACCTAACCTGCCTTTCCGGCCATTGCACGTCAAATCCTGTTCCATTTAATGCGTCGCGGCTGAAACCTGTTCCATCGGGGCAGCCGCTTCAACATTAGGGACACGAATAATCACCCGTGTACCTTCTCCCTCTATGCTTATAATACGAATTACATCCTGGCGCTTGTAGAACAACCTCAACCGCTGGATGACATTTGCGATGCCTATGCCAGTGGTGTGACCTCTTTTTGGTTGCTCAGGGATTCCCTCATCCCTGAGGGCATTCTGATAGATGCGTTTGATGGTTTCTTCATTCATTCCGACGCCATTATCCACAATCTCTATCATATTTTCTTCATCCTCCTGGAACACATGAATGAGAATACTGCCACCTTCCTCTTTTTCACCAATACCGTGAATACAGGCATTTTCAACAATGGGCTGCAGAATCAACGGAGGGATGGGCAGCTGAAGGATCTCTTCATTCTCTATCTCGGCACGAAACCGGATCATGTCACCGAACCTCACCTTCATCAGATCGATATATGCCCTTACGTTGTTCATTTCATCATTCAGTGTTACTTCTGTATCCAATCTGCGAACATTATACCGGAAAACTGCCGCAAGGTTTTCCAGGAAGAGAGAGGTCTTGTCGGCCTCTTCCATCATCGCCAGCTGAACCCCGGCATTGAGGGTGTTGAACAAAAAGTGCGGGTTGATTTGGGATTGGAGGGACTGAAGCTCGGCATTATTTAAAAGGGTTTGCATTTTCAGGTTTTGCATTTCCTTTTCCATCAGCTTGGATTCAACCTCAGCTTTGCTGTGCAGGGCTTCAATGTAATTGTGCACGCTGGCTTTCATTTTATTAAATGCTTCAGCCATCACCTTGATCTCATCATCGCTGGTTACATTCACCTCGTCAATATCGAAATTTCCCTTGGAGATCTCTTCCGCCGAGTGGGACAGGTTCATGATAGGATCGGTCATTTTGTAGGTGATGTACAGGATGATGATACCGGATAATACAAGAATATCAACGATCAATACAAGGTTTGCCTTTTCCACAATGGCATTGTTCTTCGAAAGTGCCGCGTAATATTCGGTATTTCGCTTTAGCTGCTGCAGGTTCAGCTCCTGTATTTCTTCCAGAATATACTTTCCGGTCTGATGCACTTCATTGTATTTTTCGCGGATTGCGTTGGCATCACGGCCCTGTTTTGCATCGATGGCCTGCAACGCGTTTTCTGAAAAGGTGTCGATCAGGTTTACCAGCTTATCTGAGTAATCCAGACCGGTCAGCAGCGTTTCCTCAACTTTTCCGGCGCTGTCACGCAGTTGATCCATATATAGTTGATATCGATTTTTGCTTTCAGAGTCTTTGGTCTGAATGAAAAGAACAAGGTTTTTTTCAGCTTCCACCAAGTAATTTTGCATATCTTCAAGCAATTGGCTTGCCTGGAACATGGTATCTATTTTTCTGAAAAAAATGCCTGAATTAACTGAAATGTATACGCTGACAAAGCTGACCATTACAATGGACAGCAAAAAGTAGAACAGCATTCTTTTACGGATAGTATTCAGCCTGAGCTTTTTTGTCCAATTCATCGTTCCCTCGCCTGACAACGGTTTAATCATTCTTATATCAAAAAAACATGTATACTGCGCACCGGTTTAATTTTTATCCCTTCTGAAAAACCTTACGTTGTTAAATGACACTGTTGTTATTGGCACTTCAACATATTCGCTTGCCGCTTTTTCTTCAAGCATGATATCCAACGATTCAGAGCTCATGATTTCAGGCTTCATGTCAAAGGATGCCGCAATCACTTCCAGTTCTATATATTTAAGGATATCTTCCGATACACCAACCCCGATAATACTGGTTTTTGCAACGCGGTTCAGATCAATAATCACCTGCGCTGCGCCAAAGGTGTCTTTCTCACTGGTACATACAATGGCATTCAGGTTCGGATAGCGATTCAGAATATCATATGTGGTGTCTTCAGCACTGAACAGGTCATAGCTTGTCCGCACGATATCCACAATGGTCACCATGGGGTGTTTGTCAATAACCGATTTAAACCCTTCGACAAAAAGACTGCTGGTCACATCCTTTTCAACATCAGTGATGCTTTGAACCATCAGTGCCACAGAGGAAGGGCCGTTTGGCAGCTCCTCAATGACACAGCGGGCTGCTCTTTTTCCAAAATCGTATGCGTTATAGCCAACAAAATAATCTCTGTCAGTTCCTCTGGCGTCAGTATATACAAACTGAATCATGATCCCTTTTGCTATGGCCTGGTTGATGGCTTCTATATAATCCGTATCATAGATTCCCTGGGCAATGATACCGTCAACCTTTGCTGCAACTGCCGTGTTAATGGCATTAACGGCTTCGCTGATGGATTCGACATTCACAAAGTCAATGCGGACATTCCTGTTTTGGGCATCGCTAAGGATCGCCTGTCGAAACCGGGTTAAAAAATCATTCGAGCTTTGAACCATCAGTACCAGGAAGCTTTTACTGTATTCAGCCTCTTCACTGCCGGATTTTCTGTTTTTATAGAAATTTTCTTCCATGACCATGGAATAGGTGATTGAAATAAAAAAAGCAACAGCCAGTACCAAAAACAGAAGAACCGTGATTCCTCTGAACAATAGACTGAATTTTTTGTTGTGGGACAAAAAGCGAAAAAGCTTTTTTGAGTCTGTTCTCATTCAAACGCCTCCCGCGAGGTATGCATCCATTATACTTCATTATTGATTTTTGTGACAACTCATAAAAAAAACAAAGAGAAAAACTCTTTGTTTTAGTCGCTTTACCCCTGCGGGGCTGTTCCATATAGCCGGAGGGTTGGCCTTACCAACCCCTGCATGGAGAAAAGTATATGCTCAGCTAACTTTTGCCTTGGATTTTGAGAATACATCGAAGGCTACCGCACCTAATAATACAAGTCCCTTTACAATAGACTGCCAGAAAGTGCTGATACCCATGATGGACATACCGTTGTTCATAATACCCATGATAAAACCACCGATGATAGCCCCGATAACAGTACCAACACCACCTGTTGCGGAAGCTCCTCCGATAAAGCAGGCTGCAATGGCATCCAGTTCAAAACCGTCACCGGCTGTAGGTGATGCGGAGTTCAACCGCCCTGCAAATACAATACCGGCAATCGCCGACAGGATACCCATATTCGCGTAAACCAGGAACATGACCTTTTTGATTTTAATACCCGACAGCTCGGCTGCCTTCGGGTTTCCGCCCAGTGCATACACATGCCTTCCGGCGACGGTTTTGTTGGTGATAAAGGTATAGACCAGGATTAATACAATCAGCAGAAGAACCACATATGGAAGGCCGTTTGCCCTGGCCAGCCAGTAAGCAAACAAAATAATGAAAGCTGACAAAGCAATGTTTTTAAGCAAAAATACTTGCTTGGATTCAACTTCGAAATCAAGCTTTATTTTTCGCTTCCGGTTAGCCAGTTGCATGATGAAAAACGATGCTGCACTGGCGATGCCGATAATAATAGTCGTTACATGCAACGTACCGCCGTTTCCAAAGATATCCGGGATGACACCGGATCCGATGGTTACGTATAGCTGTGGCAGCATGATGGTTTTTCCATTCAGGATGATGTTGTTAATCCCTCTGAAGATGAGCTGACCGGCGAGGGTGGCGATAAATGGTGGTACCTTCAGATAGGCGATGAAAAAGCCCTGCCATGCACCTGCCAGCAGACCCAAGCCCAGGCCGAGTATGATGGACAGTAACGGAGGAATGCCAAGAGTGACGCTGAACAAAGCGGATGACGCGCTAACCAGGGCTACGATGGAGCCAACCGCAAGGTCTACGTTACCCCCTGTCAGGATACAGAACACCATTCCTATGGCAAGAATCAGGATGTAGCCCTGCTGCATGATTAACCTGGATACGTTGATGGGTTTAAGCAATACGCCGTCAGTCAAAACCTGGAAAGCAAACATAATAACTACAAGAGCAAAAAGCATTGCGTACTGTCTCATATTATGCCGCACGATGTCTTTGACCTTTGTGAGCAAGGCATAAAGCTTTGGGTTGCGTTTAGCCAAATTATCCAAAACTCTCATAAGTCCAACAAGTTTACCCATGTTCATTCATTCCCCTTAACTTTAACTTATATAGATTCGTTTTTTAGTTCTGTGAGGATTGTAAAATGCATTTCATGATGCTTTCCTGAGTGGCTTCTTCCCTCATCATTTCCCCGACAAACCTGCCCTCGTTCATGATATAGATTCTGTCACAGGTTCCGAGAATCTCGGGCAATTCCGAGGAAATAACAACAATACATTTTCCCTGTTCGGCCAGTTGATTGATGATGGTATAGATCTCATATTTTGCACCGACATCAATGCCCCGAGTGGGTTCATCCAGCAGCAGCACATCCGGTTCGGAAAAAATCCATTTGCTTAATACTACCTTTTGCTGATTGCCGCCGGAAAGGTTTCCTGAGGTCTGTAATATACTGGAGCACTTGATCCCCAGCTTATTTTTTTGCTCTTCAGCTTCACGAATTTCAATGTCATCGTCGATAATACCTTTATTACTAATTTTGTCCAGTCTTGCCATAGTAATGTTCCTGCGGATGTCATCAATTAATACCAACCCTGCCGTCTTCCTGTCTTCGGTTGCATAAGCAAGGCCTTCTGCGATAGCTTCGCTGATATTGTTCAGCTTCAGTTCACGTCCGTCCTTGATGATAGTCCCACTAATCTTTTTTCCGTATGCCTTGCCGAAAACACTCATGGCAAGCTCGGTGCGCCCGGCACCCATCAAGCCTGCGATGCCGACCACTTCTCCCTTTCTTACGTTGAAGCTGACATTCTTTATGCGCATTTTATCTTCATCAAGCGGATCATAAACTACCCAGTCCTTTACTTCAAAACCTATCTCACCAATTTTAGGCGTTCTGGGAGGGAATCGGTTCACAAGCTCTCTTCCCACCATTCCCTTAATGATACGGTTTTCAGAGATATCATCCTTGCCCTTCGTCAGGGTTTCAATCAAAGCTCCATCCCGAATGACGGTAATTTCTTCAGATATTTTTGTTACCTCGTGCAGCTTATGTGAGATGATGATGCAGGTAAGACCATTCTCCCGGTTCAGTTCCATCAGCAGGTTCAGAAGGTTTTCCGAGTCCTTGTCATTCAGTGCTGCCGTAGGCTCATCCAAAATTAAAAGACGAACCTCTTTGGACAGGGCCTTTGCAATTTCTACGAGCTGCTGTTTGCCAACACCGATATCTTTGATCAGCGTATTGTGATTTTCGTGCAGCCCAACACTCTGGAGCAGCTTTTTTGCTTTTTGGTTTGTGACATCCCAGTTGACAATCCCCTTAGCTGCCTGCTCATTACCAAGAAAAATATTCTCGGCAATGGTCATATAAGGGTTAAGCGCCAACTCCTGATGGATGATGACGATACCGGCTTTTTCGCTTTCGCGTATATTTTTAAATTCACATTTTTTTTCATTGAAATAGATGTCACCTGAATAGGTTCCATAAGGATAAATTCCACTTAATACGTTCATCAGGGTAGATTTCCCGGCTCCGTTTTCACCGACAAGCGCATGGATCTGCCCCTTCTTTACCTTTAAGCTGACATTGTCCAGCGCTTTGACGCCCGGAAATGTCTTGGTAATATTCTTCATTTCCAGCATTAATTCCGACATATTGATGCTCCTCAAATAAACCTGAGGACATACGTCCCGCGGAATATTCTAAATATTCTGAATATTATGAGTTTGGGCTCCTTCAATAATTAAACTGTTTCTTAACATAAATCTTCTAAAAATACGGGTATTTATTAGCCCCGTGGAAGCCCATCTCCTGTGAGTTCATCACTGTTTTCAGATTGCTTGTTCATGCTATATGCAAAGCAGCGCAGTTGTTCTATGAATTTATGAACCTATAAAACCATTTATCGTAACATTTTAACAGAGTATACTGTAATGGAGCTCATCGCTCCATTACAGTACATCTGAAAAGCTTTTATTACTTCAATTGATCCTTGGTATAGTATCCGGTGTCAATCAGTAACTTCTCGTAGTTGTTAACATCTGCGAATACAGGGTCGCAGAGATAGGAAGGAACAACCTTGATACCATTGTCATAGGTCTTGGTATCATTGATTTCGGGTTCTGTTCCCTTCATGATGGCATCAACCATTCCAACAACTTTTTCTGCAAGGGTTCTGGTGTCTTTGAATACAGACATGGATTGTTCACCAGCGATCAGGTGCTTCACGTTGGTAATATCGCAATCCTGGCCTGTGAGAATCGGGTATGGTTTTGAAGCGGTGCCGTAGCCTGCTGCTTTCAGAGAAGCAACAATACCTTGTGCAAGGCTGTCATTCGGAGAAAGAACAACGTCTACGTTTTCATCTGCATAGTAAGCACTGAGCAGGTTATCCATTCTGGCTTGTGCGCCAGCAGCCTTCCAGCCCTGGATAGCAATGATTTCCATATCGGTCTGTTTGGACTTGATTACCAGAACACCACTGTCGATGTACGGCTTCAGGGTATCCATAGCGCCGCCATTAAAGAAGTATGCATTGTTATCGTCGGGAGAGCCGCCGAATACTTCCATGGTGAACGGACCCTTTTCGCCTTTATCAAGCTTTAAGGTTTCGATGATATATTGACCCTGAATAACACCAACTTTGTAGTTATCGAAGGTAGCATAAAAGTCTACATTGGGGGTTGATTTGATCAGACGGTCATAAGCGATAACCTTGACGCCTTCTTTAGCAGCCTGCTCGAGAACGCCGCCGAGGGATTCGCCATCGATTGAGGCAATAACCAGAACCTTGGCACCCTTGGTGATCATGTTTTCCAGCTGGGATACCTGCATCTCAACACTGTCTTCGGCGTATTGCAGGTCAACTTTGTAGCCTGCTTTTTCAAGCATTTTCTGCATATTTTCGCCGTCCTGGTTCCAACGCTGCAGGGATTTTGTCGGCATGGCAACACCAATCAGCTGGCCGCCACTGGTTGTATTACCACCGGTTCCGGTGGATGTTCCAGGAACTGTACAGCCTGCCAGTACCACTGATAACAGCATCACTGCTACCAACAAAATGGATAAGGATCTCTTCATAAAAAAGCCCTCCTTTAATAAGATCGTGTTACAGCATGTCTATGCATGCTGTTCTATTCTTATCATAAAAGATGGGGTGGGGTTTTACTATGGACAGATTTATGATATTGCAGTACATATTTATTGTGTTTATCCATTGAAAGAGGAAATTAGCATTAAATTAAGGTTAAAAATAAGCGGGGCTCCGGCAGCTTACGCATAGGGATGCCTGCCGTCGAACCCGAAATAGATTTGCCTTTTCAGTGTTAACTTTAGAATTGAGTGAAATAATCTGCATCTGCCGGGAATAGTGTTATTGCCGGTCCAATACAGCGCCAGGCAGGAGGCTTCAATTGTTGGATATTCCTTCGGCTTCGCTGCGAATCAACTGTATAATCTTCTCAGCAGCGTTTCGTGACGAGTTTTTTTGCATGGTGTTGATATATTCATTCCTGTCGCGATACAGTTTGCCTGCTTTTTCGAGTAGAGCATTCCCGGTAAGGCTTTCCTCGGGCAAAACATCACTATAACCATATTTCTTGAAAGATTCAGCATTCAGGATTTGATCCCCGCGGCTGGCATTTTTAGACAGAGGTACCAGCAGCGCAGGCTTTTTCAACTGGAGAATTTCAAACAGCGTGGTTGCACCGGCCCTTGATACAAGGATATCTACACATGCAAACAGATCTGGCAGTTCTTCGTTTACATATTCAAATTGCCTGTAACCTTTCATTGTATTCAATTCCGGCTTCACATTTCCCTTTCCACAAAGATGGCAAACCTGGAACACCTCCAGGAATTCCTTTAAGACCTGCCGCACAGCTTTGTTGATGTTCTCTGAACCCTGGCTGCCCCCGATGATCATTAAAACCGGCTTTTCTCCGGAAAAGCCGCAAAGCTGATATCCCTTCGCCCTATCACCCATCATGATTTCAGGCCTTACCGGCAAACCTGTCAGGCAGGCTTTTTCAGTAGCCAACTGTTTTTGTGATTCGGGAAAGGTGTAGCATACATGCTTCGCAAAAGGCATGGACAGTTTATTCGTCAAGCCGGGGGTGATGTCTGATTCATGGATGATGACAGGAATGCGCCTGAACCAGGCCGCCCAGACAACCGGGCAGGACACAAAGCCACCCTTGCTGAAAACCACATCGGGCTTTATTTTACCCAGGACTGAAAGTGCCCGCGAGAACCCACCCATGATTCTAAAGATATCAGTAATGTTTTTCAAATCCAGGTATCTGCGCATTTTCCCCGCCGGTATGGCGTGATAAGGAATGCCTTCCTTTTCGATCAGCTGCTTTTCAATACCGTTTTTAGAACCAATATAATGAATGGCGTAGCCCAGTGCCTTCAACCCGGGCATCAGCGCTATGTTTGGTGTGACATGACCCGACGTACCGCCGCCGGTTAATACAATCGTCTTCATCTTTTCCGCCTCTTGGCTTTCATTCAATCCCGGTGGATAAACCGGCAATGTTATTCTACATTAGAAAATATATTCAGGCAACTGCAAGCTTATCAACCTTTTCCGCTTCGGATCGGACCTTATGTTGCCATTCACAGGAAAGCAGGCGCAGTCTGTTATCCGAACAAAGCGAGTATTAGACCCTTCGCTGTGCTTAGGATGAGGGCACTGCGCTCATTGGTGAGTTGAAAAGACACCATAAGTGAGACAAAAAACCTCTGAATTTGTTGCTTTTCAGAGTCAGAGGTTTTGCCAGACTTAAATTATGTTACGTTTTTGGCACTAATTCACCATTATTCTTTAAAATATGGTTTTCAGGAACAATACCCCGAACCGGCGTCAACGGGTAAACGATACTGTTTCTGCCGATGATGGTGCCGGGGAACAGAACTGCATTGCAGCCAACCTCGGCATTATCGCCCACAATCGCCCCGAATTTTCGAAGGCCGGTGTCAACATCGGCGCCCCCATCTTTCACCTTAATTTGCTCTTTATTGGATTTAAGGTTGGAAATAATAACCCCTGCACCAAGATGGGCACCATACCCCAGCACTGAATCCCCAACGTAATTGAAATGCGGAATCTGAGCTTTATTGAAGATGATGGAATTTTTAATCTCGGTTGAGTTTCCAATGACTGCACCATTGCCAATCAGCACATATTCCCGTATAAAAGCCGACTGCCGAAGCTCGCAGTCATAGCCGATGATGGCAGGCCCTTTAATCGTCACAGTCCTCTCGATGGTTGTCCCTTTTCCTATCCAGACATTTTCTGCAATCTGCTGATAGTCATCCGGAAGGCTTTCGGCAATTTCCTTAAAACAGGGCTTAATTCTAGCCAGCACTTCCCACGGCCCCTGTACGCCATCAAAAATCTTACTGAACCAGAACTCGTTCAGGTTCAGTAACTCGCTTACTTTAATGCTCAAAAATACTCCTCCTTTTAAGGAATCGCTCTATCCCCCGCTGCACATTTTTTGTACACAATAATACGTTCTGAAGCAAGGGGCTTTGGGTTGATAAACTCGCAAAATAAAACAAAACTATTATACCAGTTCAGAAACGTGAAATAAAGAATTTTCCCGGTGATGAATTTGCCGGTTTTTTGTTATGCCGTGGTGGTAGTGTCAATCCCTGTTTCGGACATATTTCAGATTGATGCTTGGATTGCTTGTTTTTACCGTTTTTATGTCAAACTGCTTTAATGAGGAAACAAACGGCGTCAGCTTTGCATAGCCATAATTTCTCGTGTCAAAATCGGGATATCTTTTGTTGAGAATGCTTCCCAGTTCCCCTAGAAATGCCCAGCCATCCTCGTCGGAGGTTTCGGTAATAATGGTACGGATCACCTCGATCAGCTTGTCGATGCTGAGTGTTCCAAGCTTTGACTCTTCCTGCTTCTCTTTTGCAGTGTTGGGTTCAGAGGGTTTTGTGGTCATGGAAGCCAGAACCTCGAGGTACTTAAACTTCTCACAGGCTGAAATAAAGGGAGTCGGAGTTTTCTTTTCGCCCATCCCCACCACATACATCCCCGCTTCTCTCAGGCGAGCTGCAAGCCTGGTGAAATCGCTGTCGCTGGATACAATACAGAAGCCGTCTACATTCTTTGAATATAGAATATCCATTGCATCAATGATCAGTGCCGAGTCGGTTGAATTTTTACCGGTGGTATAGCTATATTGCTGAATGGGAGTAATGGAGTAATTCAACAGAATGCTTTTCCATGCTGCCAGCTGTGGTTTAGTCCAGTCTCCGTAGATTCTTTTATAAGTAGGGATTCCATGATTGGAGATTTCATCGAAAATATACTTGATATATTTCTCTGAAACATTATCTGCGTCAATCAGAACCGCAATTTTCTTATCCATTTCCATATGCTTACTCCTTTTTACCGGCTGATAACAGCCCTAAAATTTGAAAAGGAACTTTATTGATTTCCGTTGTCATCCGATAGCTCTTCCGGTGGGAAGCGATAATGCCCTATGATGGGGGAAAGATGATCCTTCCAGTAAACAAGCATATCGTTTTCCTGGGTATAGGGCCCGGCATTGTGTATCATCAGCGGAACTCCCTCATGGTTTCTCTGGTCGGACAGAATACCGATATGTTCGTAAGGATCATCAAACACGACGATATCGCCCGCCTGCCATTGTTCCAGGTTTTTTTCACTCCAGGGGATGATTTCCGTAGTCAGTGAAACTGCGTAGCGGTCAAAGAAAACCGACAGATTTTTGATCCGGCGGAAATCGATATTGGGGTCGGGTTCTCCTTCAACCCGCGGATATAACTCCAGGTGGCTGCGAATGTCCTCATCAACCAAATCCTTTAATATATAACCCGCATTTTTAAAGGCACGCCAGATGACATCGGTACAAACACCCTCATCATCGGGCGGGTAGCCGCCGTTGTGATAGCCATCTGTGTAAATGGGCTTATTTTCAGCATCTTTTCTGGCACCCTCAAGGATATCATCGGTATCGTTCAACCCATCACCGTCCTTATCGGATGAACTGACAACCCGAGGGATATTCCACTCATAAGGGGTGGGAACAAATGAAGTAATCGGTGTGGGCTTTGATGATGTAATAAAAATACGCGTGGGCCCGTCCGAACCTCCAATAATTGCGATGTTATTGTTCTGCTTCCCGCATCCTGACACAGCAAAACAGAAAATGATTATGAGTGGCAGGAGAATATTTTTCTTTTGCAGTGTCATGAATTATCCTTCTTTTTACAAATCTATTTTCCTATAGCATATTACAACGATGATTATTGTGCAAGCAATGGCTTCATGAGCGATAAACAAAACAACTATATCAGCCCGTATAGGAACCTGTACCGTAAGGCTCGCCCATGCGTACCCAGGTTCGTGGCTTCACGGCGCATAAAAGCTTGTACAGGTTTATTGTATCTGACATCGCGGTATGCTCTACCTCATCGCCGATATTATAGTGCTGTATCAGATTCTGCAGGGAGTAACTCGGTAGATAGGCTACTTCACGCTTGATTGCCTGTATGGAGCAGTAGGTTGGATAGCTTGTGTCGATCCAGCGGTAGTGAAGCAGAAACTTCCTGTCGAATGAAGCATTGTGAGCTACCAGAGGATATGGGTATTTTGTAATGAACGCTCTAAACCTTCCGATGCTGTCTTTGTCCCTGCTAATATTATGATGGCCAAAGCCAAACCGGGTGCTGCCTGTATAGCCATCAATCTTCTTGCCCAAATAAAGCTGATCCACTACCCTGTAATCTTCAATCACCAGGCATGCAACTTCATAGATACCGGTTCGCACATCAAAATTTTGTGTCTCCAAATCGATTAGGATCATATTTTTCATGATGATCGCTCATTTCCCTGACGGATTTTTCAGTTTTTTGATAAGCCGCTTCATATCTTTTTTCTTTGTGTAATACATTCATTATAACAACGGAAGCGATTGCATGCAATCGCAACACATAGGGCGCATAGGCGAGCAGCAAGCGAAGCTTGCGACCAGCCCCGTTACAAGGTTCTTATTGCAACAGCAGGTTTTGCTTTAGCAAAACCATCACACCGCAACAACGAAGCTTTAGCTTCGTCATAACAACGGATGCGATTGCATGCAATTGTAACTCACTGAGATACATGGGCGATCTGATATCCAAGTTCATGAACGACTTAGAGTATTCCCGAGCATTACCTGTTAACTATCTATGACTGAATCACCGATAAACAGTTATACGGATAAAAGGCACTTAATTCAGATCGGAGGATTACACATGATATCCGCACCAAAAGAGATCATCAAATTTGATATGGATAAAAAACCTGAACGGCAGAAATTATACCTGAAGCCAATAACCTGGGCCTTAAGCTTTCCTTCTGTCTGGACGCGCGGGTTGAAACTGAACAAGGTGAATATGGAAGGGCTGAAGCCCCCTTATCTTCTTCTTTGCACGCATATGGCCTTTCTTGATTTTAAAGTAACCACCGCTGCTGTTTTCCCGCACCGAGCCAATTATATCGTCGCGATAGATGGTTATATTGGCCGGGAATGGCTGATGCGCAAAGTAGGATGCATCTGTAAACGGAAATTTACAAATGACATTACTTTGATCAAACATATCCGCCATGTCATCGAAAAAAACAAAGATATCGTCGTCATCTACCCGGAAGCCAGATATTCTTTGGTTGGAACAAATGCCATACTTCCCAAATCATTGGGGAAGATCGTCAAGCATCTGAAGGTTCCGGTTGTTGTTTTGAATATGCATGGCAATTACCTCAACTCTCCTGTATGGAACCTGAAAAAAAGAAATATCCGCATCACAGCAGATTTCACCCAGCTGATTACACAGAAAGAAACCGAGGAGCTATCCAGCGATGAGATTTTCGAACGTATTGACAAAGCTTTTTACTATGATGAATACAAGTGGCAAAAAGAGAACAACATACGCATTCAGTATAAAAAGAATGCAGAAGGGCTGCACAAGGTTTTATATCAATGCCCGAATTGCATGACGGAATATGAAATGAACTCTCAGGGGAATAAAATTTGGTGCGGACATTGCGGTAAGGAATGGGTGATGTCCGAGCTTGGAGAACTGAGTGCCGTTCAGGGAGAGACAGAGTTCTCCCACATTCCCGATTGGTACGAATTTGAAAGAAGTCAGGTTCGCAAACAAATTGAAGAAAAAACCTATGCGTGGGCAGGTGATGTCATCGTTGATTCACTGCCGAATTCAAAAGGCTATATTCGCCTGGGTAAAGGCAGATTAACCCACGCGATGGACGGGTTCACCCTTGAAGGTGACTTCGAAGGCGGCCGGCTGAGTTTGCATAAGGAACCGCTTTCCATGTATTCCTGTCATATTGAATTTGAATACTTCAAAAAAGGTGACTGCATCGACTTGTCAACCCTGCACGATACATATTATATTTACCCCCAGGGCAAAGATTTCTCGGTCACGAAAATGGCCCTGGCAACAGAAGAGCTGTATAAGCTGTATTCATAAGAAAAAAGCTGTTAATTTGCCATTGTTAGCTGCCCGCTCTCCCCATGAATCAACTTTTTGAGTTCGGAAGGGTTCAGCTGAATCTGACAGCCAATTTTCCCGGCGCTTACAACAATGGTGTCCAGTAAATCTGCAGAACTGTCAAGAACGGTTTTATACATTTTCTTCATCCCTATCGGTGAACAGCCACCGCGGATATACCCGGTGACTTTGATGATGTCTGTAACCCTGATCATTTCAACAGCCTTTTCTCCAGCCGCCCTTGCGGCAGCTTTTAAATCCAGCTCGCCGGCAACCGGAATGACAAAAACATAGTACGCCTTGCTGCTTCCCTGGGTCACTAATGTTTTATATACCATTTCAACAGGCAAACCGAGCTTTTCAGCAACGGAAATTCCATCTATTTTTCCATCAGAGTTGTCGTAGGATAATGCATGATAAAGGATTCCGGCCTTATCCAGAATCCGCATGGCGTTAGTCTTATCACAGGACATAATATCTCTCTTTCTTTTATACCCGGCTGGCACAGCCCAAAGCAAATCCGGGAACTCTCACCCGAATTTGTGCTCGGTAATTTTTACGAGGAACACTTCGCCGCGCTTTGTAATGTGTGCTTAAGCAGTACGGATGTGGTGACAGTGCCCACACCTCCCGGTACCGGCGTAATCGCTTTTACAATGGCGGAAACGGCCTCATAATCTACATCCCCGCACAGTTTACCGTTGTCCATGTTAATTCCCACATCAATCACAATCTGATCCGGGTGAACAAAGCTTTCCTTTACCATTTTAGCCACACCGGCGCAAGCTATCAGAATATCGGCCTTTTTGCATTCCTCAGCCAGATTCTTCGTTTTTGTATGACAAATTGTTACAGTGGCGTTTTTGCCCAACAGCAGCATTGCAAGCGGTTTTCCCGTAACCATGCTGCGCCCGATGACCGTCACTTTTTTACCTGTCAAGTCATATCCGTAATAATCCAGCAACTCGATAACCGCCTGCGGTGTGCAGGGAGGAAAACCATTCTTGTTTCCGGCGAATACATGGGCGATATTGTATATGCCCATACAGTCTACATCCTTGCCCTCGGAAATCATGGATTTGATTCTTTCTTCCGACAGATGCTTTGGCAGTGGCCTGAAAAGAAGAATTCCATGGATGCTGTTGTCATCGTTTAAAGAGTGAATTGTTTCCTCGAGTTCCTGCTGTGTACAATCCACCGGCAGGGCGAAAACCTGTGCCACTGCGGAAACTGCCGAAAACCTTTTCATAATTCCTTTTTCATACGCCAGATCATCCTCACGCTCACCCACCCTGACAATACCCAACTTAGGTTCAATACCCCTTGCTCTTAGCTGCTCGGTATCATTCCTGAATTTATCTGCAAGGCAATTGACAACCGGCATACCCTTTAATTCCTGCATAATATCCTCCATTCCGTCCTTTCATGACGCTCAAAGTTTTACGGCAAGCACTGCTGTTTTCCAACAAACAGGATGTACCCCCACCAAGATTCTTTGAGGTTTTTCATGAAGTCTTAACCCTTTAGTTCATCCGATATCTTCCGGTAGATTTCATCACAGGTTTTAACACCGCTATTGAGGATTTCCTGGGCTTCAATGTTGGTTTTCAGTGCATATTCCCGATCCTTCATCAGCTTGGTGTTGATGTAAATGTTCAAAACTGCGCTTTCCATGGCGCTTCTACATGCAGATGCTGCAACACCCACATCGCTGACGGCTAGTTTGGAGCCTTTTACTGTTAACTGCACGATCACATCCAGAATTCCCGAAACTTCCTTCAGGATTTCCATCGGGACAGAACATGCAGTAACAAGTGCCTTTTCCATAACAGCCTCCCTGTTGGGGTCTTCCTTTGGGATGCCATAAGCGGCTGACAGCGGTTCAAAAACCTCGGCATCCTTTTCAATCAGGGCGAGTAAACGACTGATGGACGCTTGAGAAACCTCAAGGATTTCCTCGATGTCCTGTTGATATTCTGCGTACTTTTTCTTGCCCGAAGTCAGGTTTGCAACCATGGAGCACAGCGACACACCAATCGCCCCGATAAGGGCACTGGCACCTCCGCCCCCCGGAACGGGTGCTTTGGATGATAATTGCCTGATAAACTCATGGATTTCCATATTCATATTCATTCACTCCTGCTTCCAATGAAACTATTATTCATTGTTACACAATTTACTGGTTCCGGCAATAGTTATTCCCGGCCATGAACGCAAAAACACCCGCCCTGAAAGCGGGTGTTCATGCATGTATTATTGAGTAAGCCTGTAAGCCGGGTTCTGTAT
>JAGOJH010000132.1 GCA_017995215.1 Thermoclostridium sp. | reverse complement strand
GCCATAAGGCTTTCAGCTTTCTTTTACCGGCACTCACCTATCTGGTTGATCTGAAAAGGCCTGTCCAGGTATGTTTTTGTTATAACAATAGACTTTTTTTCTTCATATTCGTTCCATGGATAAGGTATTATGTTATTCCTTGCCACTTCTTCTTAACCCTGAGTTTAAGAAACGCCTGTTACCAGGGAACAATGAGCAGCTTTTCTTACAGGAAAATCATTGTGATCAAATCAGACCATCATCAAGCCAGCGAATTACCTGTGCTACAGCGCTGGAATCGTGATGACCACAGCGAAAATTAACTGCAGCCAGCAAATTGGGATGCGCATTAGCGACTGCTATACCGGTTCCCGCATATTGAAGCATTTCCAGATCATTCATGTTGTCACCCATAGCGATGATTGCTTCCCGCGAAACCCCGTTTTTAACTGCCAACTCTTTAAGAGCGGCTCCTTTTGAAGCTTCAGGATTCAGAATTTCTATAAAATCCGGCTGGGAATAAAAAAACCGGTAGGGCGGCTGCCTGTCATGCAGGAAGGCTTCAACAGAAGCTAGCTTTTCCGGCTCCCAGGCAAGAATAATCTTTTTCCAGGGGAACGGGATCTTTCCCATGGGGGCATAACAGGGGATAAAAAAATCACGCTCTATTTGTGCCTTTGTTGCTGAGTTTTCTTTCAATACAAAAATGTTGTTCTCCTGATAAATCTCCACACCCAAATCGGGGAAGGCCATCATCAAGTCAGTCAAAATGGGGTAAACGCCACGATCAAGATATTTATGCCACACAGTTCTGTTTACTGAATAATCAAAGATTGCCGCTCCATTGTAAACAATAACAGGAAGGTTAACTGGCAGTTCTTCCAGATACCTTCCTACTGACACCTCATCACGGCCTGTGGCAACAGAAAAGCGGCCACCATGCTTAACAAAATCGAACAGGGCAGTTTTGTTTTCATCGCTGATTTCTCTTTTACTGTTCAGTAATGTTCCATCCATATCGCATACAAGAAGTTTTCCTGTGAAGCTATTCATTCTTCCTCCATGAATGGCTTAATTTACTTCATCAGGATAACAGAACTGAATACAACAGTCAAACAGGATGATAGAAGAATTTTGATCAAAAAGAAAGGCTCCAACCTGAAAAGGGTGAAGCCTTAGTAACATGAAACGGGATAAACTATTAACTCATCATTATGAATGCAGTAGTCTGTCAATTTCTTTCATTTGCCCATCAGATAAGGGTCCGAATTCCATTGCTTTAACATTCTCTTCTACCTGCTGAACTGTTTTAAAGCCGGGTATTGGAATTGTTTTGGTACTCTCCGCCCAGATCCAGGCAAGAGCACCCTGAACCAGCGTACGCCCGCTGCTTTTTAAAATCTCTTTAACGGCATCGAGTTTTTGAAGGAATTCCGGGTTCGGCTTTCCATCCTGAAAATAACTATTCCAGGAATGGGCATTCCCCCTGACATCATCCAAAGGGAGTTTGGAGGCAGAGTTGAACTTTCCGCTCAGCAAACCCATCGCCAGAGGGCTTCGGCTGATGCTGGCCAAATTATATTTTTCACATAAATCAAGAATTCCTTTTTCATATCCGAACAAATTGAAACTCTGTTGTATGGAAGTACAGTTTGATCTTCCCGCGAACTTCGAAGCACCTTCAACCCAATCGGTGCTCCAGCCATAAGCCCGGATGAAACCCTTATCCACCAGCTTATCAAGGCATTCAATTACCTGGTCAATTTCTTCAGCGGGAATAGACCAGCGATGCAGCTGATACAGGTCAATATAATCTGTTTTCAGGCGTCGTAAAGAGGCCTCGCAAGCTTTCATAATGTATTCTGTAGAGCTGTTTTCTCCTATCAATTCGCGGGTGCTTTCATCGTATGTATGCCCAAACTTTGTTGCGATGACTACCTTATCTCTTATACCTTCCAGAGCTTTTCCAAGCACTCTCTCGCTGTGCCCTGTTCCATAAGCGTCTGAGGTATCAAAAAATGTGATTCCCAGATCCACAGCTCGGTGGATAGCCTTAATGGAAACCTCATCATCAATCTGCCCATATCCATCACTCATACCGTTATAGGTAAAGGCACCACCAATTGCCCAACATCCAAGGCCCATAGGGCTAATTTTGATTCCGGATCTTCCCAGAGTTCTGCTCTTTGAAATATTCATGTTATTTCCTCCATTCAATTACTTTTTAATACAAAAACCCATACTGTTACGCTTGTATGCCTGATATAAACACGTCAAGACAACGTGTAATTTCCTCGTCAATTTTCTCCTCGTCGTAGAATTTAACACCCATCGCAAGACCTATCATCATATTATAGAAGCATGCCGCTATGCTTTGGGCATCCAACGGTTTGATCTCGTTTTTCTGAATACCCTTTTGAACGATCTGGACCAATTTATTCATCAGATCCATTTCAACCTGATATGTCTTATTTTGAAATTCATCTTTAAAAAAATCTGGCGGGTAATAGTAATATCTGTCCCAGAACTGCATCTCCAAACTGTTTACGCAATTTTTAACATACTTTGTGAAAATCTCTGAAAGCTTTACCAGAGAGTTTTGTTCATCATTCATATCGGTGATTCCTTCAATGAAGACGGTATAGTTATCCAGAATACTTTGGAAGATAGCCTGAAATATGCTTTCTTTACTGGGGTAATGAAAATAAAGAGAGGGTTTCTTGATATCAACAGCCTTGGCAATATCGTCCATGCTGCAGCTGAAATACCCTTTCAAAGTAAACAGCTCCAACGCCCTGTCCAGTATTTTTGTTTTCGTCATCAATAACACCTCCAACCAACCTACCGTTAGGTAGATTATAACAGAAAGTATTCAACAATGCAATAGTTTTTAATTTTTTATGTACTACTTCTGTAACGAGGGATAAATGACCACACCTCCGATAGCGCTCTTCCAGCCAGGGGCTGAAAGGTGTATGATGGCAGGCGCTGATTATCAGGTGAAGCGGAGTGTTCATCTGAAACCTATTATTTAAAAATCTTCGTAAAAAACGTTTAAATTTGCTACGAGTTCAATTGTTGCGGGAATCCCGATAAAGACTCTGTATGGAACGATCATAAGTCGCTTCCGCGGCCTTTGAGAAAAAGCATCCTGGTACTTCGTCATTTTTTCTGTGATAGGCAACGCATTCACAACATTTACCGTGCCTTGAGCATGGATATGTACAAGTACAATTGGTTTTTGATTCACAAGCCATCGAAATCCCTCCCGAAAATCAATCGTAATACAATCATACCATAAAAACACGAAGCCGAAAAGAAAGTATGGTCTGTTTCAACAGTCCAGAATGCCCGGCAGAAAACTGATTTTTGCTTAGCAAAATCCAATAAATAGCGGCCATAAAAAAGGAACCTGCGCTGCCGCAAGTTCCTTTTGCTCTAATAAATAGGAAGATATAAATACTTATTCGTAGAATTTCTCATAAGCAGCTTTACGTTCTTCCTGAATTGCTTTTGCACCGGAATTCAGATAATCCTGGTATCCAGCATCCCAAACAGCGTCAAACCTGTCAGTTGTGCAAACGATAGCCTGAGCAAACAAAGCATCACGTTTATCTTTCAATGCTTGGCCCATACCCTCTTCAGACTTAATTTCGCCGACATTAAAGTTCTTGAAAACAATACCGTCATTAAGACCTGCTGCGTAAGATCTTTCAATAAATCTCTTGTCAACAAGAGCATACCCGTTTGCGATAGACTTGGCACTTGTAGCCTTATCGCCCATATCCAGGCCGTTAATGGTAATCGTGTAGTCAATGTTATTCCCGGAGTTCATGATCTTGTCATCTCTGGAGGTAAGAGCCTTGACAGAGCCATCTTCGTATCTGACATGAGTAACGCCTTCCTCACCGATTTGGAGGAAATTACGATGGTCAAAATCAGAAATCCAGTCTACATACAACATAGAAGCTTCTGGTTCATTATTGGTTGATGGGAAGAAAACCTTGCGGTCCAATGTAGAATAGAGAACCTTAGTATATTTACCAGCATCGTTTTTAAATGGGTCAATTGAGATATAAGCAGCGTCTGGACCAACCAATGTCTGAAGGTTGTTATGAATACCCTGTTCACCACCGGTATATGGTACGTCCCAGTTATGAATGATAGCACCGACATAACCAGCTTTTATCAAGTTATCTTCCGTCGTGTCACCTGCTCCGTAAAGGGCAAAATCTTTCCACATCAGCCCTGCGTTATACCATTCATTCAACTTGCGAACGCCCTCTTTAATGCCAGGAAACTGCAACTGTCTGTCATCAAAGCCATAGACATAGTAATCTTTCTCGGAAGTTGCAGAAGGAACGAAGGACATTAACAGGTTATTCGTTCTCCAGCCCACATCAAAGCTTGTGGAGAAGGGGATCATCTTGCCGGCGTCTTTGCCGAGCAATGTAGAAGCATTATCTTTAAAGGCCTTCAGCATGGTTTCAAATTCCTGCAGATTTGTGGGTTCCTGAATATTCAGCATTTTCAGCCAATCTTCACGAACAAAGGTATTAATTCTCGCATTGGTATACCGAATTGCTTCAATAGCCCATACTGTTCCTGTAATAGGATCCCGGTTGTTGTAAATATTCATATCACCCAGCAGATCCCACATATTGGTAAGCTGGGGCTTCATGCTTTCAAGATATGGAGCTAAATCAGTTACACCACCCATGTTGGCATAGGTTTGAATGGTGGGGTAGCTGTAAGTAACGCATATGTCCGGAGCATCGCCGGCTGCAAGCAGGTTGTTCAGTACATCAACTTCTGTCCAGCGCGGTACGGGAACAAAGGTTACTTTCACATTATGATCACGGAGCATGCCTCTTTTGATGTAGTCGGTGTAATAATTGTCTTCAGGAGCAGAACCGCCGGTGTTTCCGCGATCAAAAATTTCTACAGTGATTTCCTTCGGCTCTTCAGCTTTCGGAGCAGCTGTAGGATCAGCCTTCTTAGCCGGTTCAGTCTTCGCAGGTGTCGCAGGTGTTGAGGGTTCATCAACTTTAGTTGACGTTGATGGTGTTGACGGTGTTGTGCTGATTGGGGCTACGGTACAAGCCGCAAGTAATGTTACCAGCATAACACAGGCCAGTAGCAATGAAAGTGTTTTTTTCATAATAATCCTCCTCATTTATTAATTAGACACATCGTGTCTAGGATACAGATTAACCTTTGACCGCACCAATGGTGACACCGGTGATAAAATATCTCTGAAGCCAGGGATAGACCAACAGAATAGGTACGGTTGCAAACATAACCGTTGCCGACTTGATCGTTTCAGAAAGACCAGGCATTGTAAAGCCTTCCTGTGTGGCAACCTCAACAGCGTTGCTGTTGTTGAGAATATTGTAAAGCAGAAGCTGTATCGGCCAGTATTCACGTTTATTTGTCATAAACATCAGTGCGTCGGAATACCCATTCCAACGTCCAACCGCATAGAAAAGAGAAAGCGTCGCGATAACCGAGGTGGAAAGAGGAAGGTAAATACTAACTAATGTGCGAATAGGACCTGCACCGTCAATTTCAGCGGATTCACGCAGACTTTCCGGGATACCATAAAGGAAGCTGCGCATGATGATCATATTGAATACGCTCAGGCAATACGGAATAACCAGAACTGCCGGTTTATTGAGAAGAGTTAAATCCTTCAAAAGAAGATACATTGGAATGGTTCCCGCACTGAAATACATAGTGATAATAATGAGGGCATTAAAGAATTTCCTGCCCTTCAGGTGATCATATGTCAGAGGATATGCACAAATTAATGTCATCACCATTGACAAAACAGTACCAACAACGGTGATGAGTGCAGTAAAGAGGAGAGAACGGGTGGTTTTCTGGTCGGATAAAACATTCTCATAAGCTTCAAAATTCAATCCCTTTGGGAAAAGCGTAACCTGATTGCGAATGATGTATTCCGGAGAGCTGAGAGAACGTGCCAGCACATTCATCATGGGCAATAGGCATACCAAAATCAACAATATGCATATGATTATAACAATTATATCACCAGCACTAACACGCTTTAGCTTTGACATTTTGAATATCCTCCCTGTTGAATATGGATAAAACTAACCCATATATTGCATATCATATTTTGCTTGCCATTATAACAGACCGCGTTCTCCAAACCTCTTGGCAATCTTGTTCGCCGAGACGAGGAAAATTACATTAATCACAGACTGGAACAGCCCGACTGCGGTTGTCAGAGAAAACTGCAATGATTTAATACCATAATTATAGACAAAGATGGATAGAACGTTGGAAACACTATTTACCAGACTGTTTTGCAATGCAAAAGGCCTGTCAAAATTGCTGCCGATAATATTGCCGAGGCTGAGAATCAGCAGGGTAATGATAGTGGGACGCAAGCCAGGCAGAGTGACGTGCCATATTTTACGAAGGCGGCTTGCACCATCAATGGAGGCAGCCTCATATAGCTCAGGATTAATCGCCGTTAATGCAGCCAGATAAATAATGGTGTTCCAGCCAACGCTTTGCCAGATACCCAGAAACACATAGGACCAAACCCAGCGGGTGGGATCATTCAGGAACGGGATAGACTCAAAACCCATGCGATTGATGATAATGTTCACAAGACCATCTGTTGGAGCCA
>JAGOJH010000131.1 GCA_017995215.1 Thermoclostridium sp. | reverse complement strand
TGGGGAGTAACAACCCGAGCGCCCTGTCAGGAGGCCTGGAGTAGATCCCTGCCTTCTCTCCGAAGGCAGAAAGCCCATCTGCTTTTTTATTTACTCTGGGCCTGAAATGCGATAAACTCCCCCTCCGAAAACCTTGATATCTGGATTACCGCCAATATGTCCGGAAGCAGATCCGCCAGTTGTCATGGAATTTACCGCCAAGTTAGATTGGAGCTAACATATCAACATCTGATTAGTCGAAATAGCGTTATCAATATCTACCCATACAGGTGTAAACCCTAAATCTTTCTCATATTGGTCCAGCGACTGTTCCCCAAAGTTTGGATCAACCTCACATATGTAATAGAAAGAAGTCATTTTGAAAACATCATAATTTTTGTCGATAGAAAAATCAAACTCCGTTACCTTACCAAGTTCATCATTAATTGATGTTACTGTTGCTCCACACTCTTCCCTTATTTCTCTGGCAAGTGCGGTTTCATATGTTTCACCTATATCAACACCACCTCCAGGGAACTTATAATCGCCATCTTTTGATGAATATACCATTAGCAGGGTCCTACCCTGAATGATTACTTGCCCTGACAGCTTCTCTGCAAAATGCTTTTCCATCTATTTTAATCCCTTTCTTCCTTACAATTTCCTTAAGCAACTTCATTTAACCACCTCAAACTAATTGTATCATATTGTACGCTCAAATCGCCCTGTGTTTTTCTACATACCTGATCAATATGATTAATTTGTCAGTTTAAAAGGATATAAAAAAGCGGAGAGCACAAGGGGAACACAGAAAACAATTCTCCCATATTCTCTTAAGAAAACATGGAAGAACCGTCCCTTGTGTTCTTGTTTTCCTTATGTTCCAGAAAGATTGACCACCCGCAAAGCCCTTTCCTGCTCAGCTATGGTTAAAGCCTTTGAACTCCAGATTATTTGTAGAAGCTATGTAAAAACCATGCCTTTGAGTATGTAGCGTTAAAAGATGAATCTTTACCATCAATTATAACTGCGTAAACGGAAATAAGCCTTTTACAATATTAAATGCACCCGCAGATGATATTTATTATTGTTAAGACCGTTGCTGCAGCTATACTATACTTTAAATCAGGTATTGCAATAAATACACCAACCCAAAGAACGAACGAAACCAGAAGCACCATAACTTCAAACAAAATTGTTTCAGCGCTGTTTCTATTTTTTAAATAGGTCTTGCGCATATTGACCTTTTCCTTTCCTTTTTTCCTTTTGCTCATTACAACAACTGAAGGCATATTTTTTTTGAGTGTCATATAAAAAATGTGCTGAACCAGATCCTTGGTTATCCCTTCCTGCTTAAATGCGTGGAGCTGTGAAATGGTGCGGCAAGTTATCCAATACACTTCTTTATATATGCGATACCGGACGACTACCTTCGCCAGCAAAAAACCTAACACATATAACGCAAAAAAACCGGCAGCTTTAGCATACATAGTTATATCCATTCCTATGATGACCTTTATCGGGTTATGGTTTAAGTAAGCGCCGTTCCCTTCCTCAGCACAGAACATTTCGTCTCTGTTAGGGTTATATACGACGCCTAATACCGGTCTCCCATCTTTTACGAGACCAACTGATATCGCGCTCAGGCCCATATCACGAATAAAATTAGCAGTTCCGTCTATCGGATCTACTATCCACTGATATTGGTTTGTATTCGATATTTCGTCAAAGCCATTTTCTTCTCCTACGAATACACATCCGCCTATTAGTGGAACCAGCTGACTTTTCAAGTATTTTTGTACTGCCAAATCAGCTGTAGTGACATTATTTGAGACGGTTCCTTTGCTTTCCACATCAAAGTTTCTGTTTTGCATCAAATGTGCAGCTCTTCGGACTATTTCAACAACTTTTTCTATCACTTATTTTCTCCTACCGTATATTGGGGAAGACTGGCGACTGATCTTATATTTTTTAGTACTCGCAGCGCACGGAGGGTGTTAACTTTCTGTCTGTTCCTGTCTGCTCCATATCAAAATAGATAAGGCCTGAAATACATTTGACAATTTACTTCATGTCATTTTTGAAATTTGACACGCCCAGGGCACTTTAGTTCGGGGTTTGCCATTTCATTTGGATTCCATCTGCAGTAATTCTTGCAGTGCAGACACTGCCCATATGGCTCATCATTGATAATATGTCCGGCAAAACCGGGATCCACCAGGCTTGCTTTACCAACATCAATAATATCTATTCCGGTATTTAGCGCATTGATGGCATCTTTTTTGCTATTGATATTATGAACTCCGAAGACGGGCATATCCGTTAGTTCTTTTTTTATACACATGGCACCATATACTGCAGGTGAACATGGGAAATCCTCCGGGGCATAAGCATCGCAGTCACCGCCATATGATACGTCAAGAAAATCAGTAAAAGCTGCGATGGATCTTGCATGGTTTTTGCCATCTTCTATCAATGGTTCAAAAGCACCCAGACGGATGCCGACAATAAAATCATCACCACATGCCTTTTTCACAGCATACAATACCTCTTTGGCAAAAAGAGCTTTATCATGCCCGTATTCGTCGGTCCTTCTATTCGTTCTTTTATTGAAGAAAGATGAAATAAGATATCCGTGACAACCATGTAGTTCAACACCATCGAATCCTGCTCTTTTTGCTCTAAGTGCGGCCTGAACGAAATCCTTCGTTATTTCAGTGATTCTTGTCTTGCTCATTTCCACTGCAAATGTATTGTGCCTGTATTTCATACTACTGGGTGCATCTGCTTGTGTGTCGATTCCATTTCCACCTGCATGAACCAATTGGATAAAAGCTTTAGCCCCATTTGCATGAATAACATCGACGATCTTTTTAAAGCATTCAATCTGTCCATCTTCCCAAAGCCCCAGTTCGGTATGATGGAGGCGGGATCTTTTGGTAATAGCAGTTGCTTCAACAATGATCAGACCCGCACCACCTTCTGCCAGGTCAGTATAGTGCTTTATGTTTTTTTCTGTCGCATAACCGTTATCATCTGTCCAATGAAAGCATACCATTGGTGGAATAGCTATGCGATTTTTCAAAGTAATGTTTTTTATCTGAATAGTATCGTTTATCATGATTGTGCCTTTCCTTCCATGCTGACGAGAATGTTGACCTGATCAGCATGTCTGTTTTTGTCTCTTCCATAGGCCCTATGCAAAATTATATTGAGGGCAGAGCCCTGGGAACATATGCATCCAAATTGATATATGGAGTTGAAGTCGCATCAACTGACAGCCTGCGTGCCGCCAATACTCAAGCTTTCATGCATATCTCAAGAATAATGCATATAGAGCTAAATAACAATACCCTTGGTCAATATTCTCAAACCGGTGTATTACCAAAGTCTACAAGGCCAAGTCACTGTGCTTCTCTTCAAATTGCTGCTTACGGCGTAATAACTACTCCTGCTCTTGTTGTAGACGGGAAAGTAGTTTCATATGGTAAGGTTCTCAATACGAGTGAGGTCGTAAAGATTCTGCAGATGGCCAGAAGATGAACTTATTGAAAAAAGCGAAAGCACAGAGCTGGAAAGGCCGAGAGTCGCATTTATATACGTCCATATCTTGTCGCAGCCAGATTGCCGAAGCACTCGGCAAGCATTTAGCCTCTGATATTTTCGATAGTAATTCAGCAGGTACAAAGACAGAACGATTCATATAGGTTATGGTGCAAAATCAATATGCGCCCATATTTTATTAATTAATTCAGCATAGTATTTTTTGCACCATAACCTGCTAAACCAGGCTTCGACCACACCTCAACAGTGGTACTCACAGCTGCAAAACATCAAATTCCTGTTTTTATTTACTGTATTGCAGCAGCAAGTTACTATGGCTCTATTCATAGGAAAGTACCTCCCTTGTCACCATTCTGTTTATCTTTATACAGGGTAGCAAGCCTGCAATGTATGCACCACAGATGGAGACAGCCAGCCAGATGAGAACTCCCGGCAAATTCAGATGGAAACCCGCAGCTGTGCCCATCAGAGCATCTCCGAGCATGTTCCCCGATAAAATGGTCAGAGGAACAGATAGTGCTAGCCCGAGAATCCATGCTGCTATGGTTAGCAAGATACCCTCAACAATGATCATGCGGTTCAGCTTTTCATTAGTGGCGCCAACCGAGCGCATGACGCCGAACTCCCTGGAGCGCTCTATCACATTGATGCTGAGTGTTGCCGACAAGCCAATGGTTCCCACGATTCCAATCATAATCGCCAAAAACATTAAAAGAATAACGGTGATAGAGGTCGAAGTGCTGAACTGCTCCAGCATGGCTTCCCCAAGATTGATTTCAGCTACTTTGATACCGCTTTCATACAATTGCTTCTCTATTTCATTAAACACACGGTTTTGGTACTCCTCGGTATGTTCTCTTGTAACACCTCTTAAATCAATAACCATATCCTGTCCCGCCAGCAGGCTGTTTAAAAACCTGTATCCAACAATCAACGTCGGATCTGCCGGACGTCCGAACAAGCTTATTACCCCCACTACCTCAAAGGTCACCGGCCTTCCGTCAATACGGATTGCAACGGTATCCCCAACACCGATATCCGGGTATAGTTCCTTCAGGTGGCTGCTGACAACAATTTCATTTTTGCTGTCATCCTCAATCAGCCGCCCTTCCGTCAGTTTCTTTTCTGCTTTGCTTCTGTCAAATATCACAGAATCAGGCTTAGGCGCATTCAGCTTCACCTTTTTTGAGTTGCCGGTTTCCGGTTCAATGAACTGTCCGGCATAGAAGCCCCATGCTTCTATTGTTTCAAGGCCCTCCACTCCCTGGGCAATTTTCGTCACTCTGTCTGCTTTTTCGTAAGTACAGAGAGTAAGAATTCCATCGGGTATCAGAAATCTGGCATCTTCAATGACTTTTGAAAAACCTTTCTGCAGGTTGATTCCGGCAATAAGAATAGCCCCCGAAAGGGTAAGCGCCCCCAGGGTGAGAATCATTCTCCCCTTGTTGCGGAAATTGTTCCTGATGGAAACCAGCAATTCAGGTGACAGGCTCTTTCTTTTAATTAAAAAACTCACCGATTTGGTATCCTTATATGAGGCTCCTTTTATATTGTTGTTCAAAGCGTCATAAACAGTTGATCTGGTACTATTCAGGATGGGCACCAAAGCTGCTGTCAGAGGCAGAAGAACCACTCCCGCGAGCTGAGCCAGTACCAGCGAGCCTGGAAGCCTCATGCCGGTTAGCTCCATATTCATTATGCCTGCCAGTACGTTGCAAACCAGATAGCCTGTCAGGGCTGATAAAGGCAGGGCAATGGCAAAAACTGCAAGACCTGCTGTAAGAATCAATCCGATATACATCAGGCTGATTTGCAGCGTCTTTCCGCCGATTGCCTTCATGATGCCGATTTGCCGGATATGCTGCACCATCATGCTGTTAATGATGTTTATAATCAGAAATATTCCAAGCAGGATGGATAAACTGCCAATCAGAGTCATAATGATTGTGATCGCATTCAGCGCCTGTGTGGCATAAAAGGTTCCTGGCTGGGGTACTTCTATCTCATTCACGGTAATCCCAGCAGCCTCCAATAGATTAGAAACGCTTTTCGCCGCAATTGTATTCCTGTCCCTGCTGGAATTATCACCGGTCACCCTTATCAGTATCTCATTGAAGCCTTCCTGCCCGGTGAGTAGTTTTAACGTATCTTCGTTGATAAAAGCCACAATATCGCCTTCCAGTGTATAAGGCTCAGTCACCGCATCATAAACGAGTTCCCTGATTTTCAATTTGTAAACCCTGTTTCCCTCCAGGAAAACCTCTACGGTATCACCCGGCCTTTTGTCCACATCCTCCAGCGCTGCCCTTTCCAGGTAAAGTTCATTCTTACCCAGCCCCGGCAGGTAATCTGATCCGTCGCTTTTTCTTATAACGTCTATGGTATTGGTTTCCCCCAAAACAATGAGATCTGTGTTTATTTTTTTATCTCCCGCCACCATCCTTACTGTCAGTTTTCTTCTCGCTTCCGCACTTTTAATTTCTGGCATGCCCGTGATCTCAGCGAGTATATCTGTACTGAAACCGTCGGTTTTAATCACTGCATCATGGGGCTGGGCATTCTGGTAAGCTTTATTCGCTTCAGGAACAAAAAAGCTGCTGAACATTACAACAATACCAACAGCCATAGCCCCTACAAACAGCGTAAGCATCATCAGGGCAGTTTTAGTCTTGTTTCCGACCAGGTCCATGAGTATTTTTTTTATCATTATGTTCATCTTTTTCACCTCACCTCAGCAAACAATTTTTCCGTCAGATATTTGAATCACTCTTGAAAACTCTTCTCGTATACTGTTGTCATGGGTAACAATGATAACCGTTTTCCCTTCAGAACCGAGTTTCCTGAAAAAATCAAATATTACGCCGGAAGTAACTGAGTCAAGGTTTCCTGTGGGCTCATCTGCAATGATGATATCGGGATCATTTGCCAATGCCCTTGCGATCGCAGCTCTCTGCTGTTGCCCTCCTGATACCGCGGTAGGGTATTTGTGCGCATGCTCCTCTATACCAAGCTTGCGGAGCAGCTGCATCGCCCTTTCACGTCTTTCGCGCTTTTTAATTTTTTTACAGAAATCCATTGGAAGAAGAATATTCTCTAGTAATGT
>JAGOJH010000030.1 GCA_017995215.1 Thermoclostridium sp. | reverse complement strand
CAATAATTTCGTCAGTGTAATGCTTTACACCCTGGTTATCTTCGTAGTTATTGTTCTGAACTGCGCCTTCCAGAAGAATACGTGCTCCCTTCTTAAAATAGCGGGAAACAAACTCTCCTGTATTTCTCCATGCAACGACGTTAAAAAAATCGGCCTGGCGCTCTTCCCCCTGTTTAACAAAGGGGCGTTCGACTGCGATTCTGAACCTGCATACGGGGATGTTGCCTGTGGTGTACCTAAGCTCCGGGTCTGCTGTCAGACGACCCATTAAGATAACCTTGTTCATACATCAAACCTCCAACTGTTTTCAGGCATATCCATTTTACGGATGTACCCAACCCTGCACTTTGTGAACCCCTTCCAGGCACTGTTGCATAAAGGCCTGCAAGGGAACTCACACTAACGGGCATACAGCCCATTATCCACAAAAACAGGCTTGTTCCCTGTTTTTATTACTTGTTTTCATCAAGTCTGATAACCAGGTACTTTAGAACGCCTTCAGTAATCTTATAAATACGTTCCAGTTCAGCCGGGAAATCCGATGCTGCAGAGAACTGCACCAAGGTATAATACCCTTCCTTCTGGTCGTCAATTTCATAAGCAAGCCGTTTCTTACCCCATTCGTCGATCTTCTCAAGCTGACCCGAGGTCTCGATAAGAGTCTTGACCTTAGTGATGATTTCCTGGATTTTTTCATCCTCCAGCAAAGCACTGATAACGAAAATGGATTCGTACTTATTCATTGATTCATTCACCTCCTTCTGGACTATGGCCCCTTACGGAGCAAGGATTTCAGGCAAAGCGCAGCAAAACACCTGTCGATCGCCAGCAAAAGCTTTCTGCTGTATGGACCTGACGGGGCTGATCGCCCATGCGACCTGACTGGCCGCCCATGCCTGCTGTGACAGCAATGTAGATTTTATCATATTCATCTGCAAAAAACAAGGCTTGAATTTACTGTACATTCAATGGGTTCCAGCCTGTTTTTCAACCCGCTGAATAATGGTTTGCTGCTGGTGAACGATATGCTCCTGCGCGAGGCGACCGGCCATTTGAGAATCTCTTTCAGACAATGACTTCAGAATCTGCTCATGCTCTTTTAAAACATCCTCGGCATTGGAGAAATCCCGCATATACAGCACGCGGAACCTGTATACCTGCTCGCGCAGGTTCGCTGCCACATTCATCAGCTTGTTGTTACCGGATGCCTGATAGATGATGTCGTGGAACTCTACATCCTTTTTAATTGCGCCCTGAAGGTTCTCCTTTTGCAGGTGGGCAATGTACTGCTTATGGATGGACTCCAGCTGGCGTATGCTGTCCTGGCGGACCCGGCTGGCAGCCAGCTCTGTTGCAAGCTTGTCAAGGGCTGCACGGACCTCCAGAACATCCATGATATCCTTTACGGACAGCTCGGCTACGTGGGTTCCCTTCCTGGGGGTCATGGTCACCAGACCTTCCACCTCAAGCCTTCTGACGGCTTCCCGGACCGGTGTTCTGCTTACGCCCATTTTCTCTGCCAGAGCAACCTCCATTAACCGCTCACCGGGTTTCAGATCCCCGGAAACAATTGCATCTCGCAGCGTATTGAAAATAACGTCGCGCAGGGGCATGTAATCATCCATTTTTATCTTTGACAGTTTTGCCATAGTAGCTCCTTTTCATTAGGTTGTTACGAGCCAAATATTTTCATATTGATTTTGCAGGATTGAAAAGGCTCGCTGAGCCTGCTCCGCGTCGCTGAACAGCCCGAAAACCGAAGGCCCGCTGCCGCTCATCATGCTGCCCAACGCCCCCCTGTTTTTCAAATCACGCTTGATCCCTTCGATCTCGGGGTATTTCACCGCTGTTACAGACTCCAGAACATTTTTCATCTCTCGTGCAACCCGTGCAATGTCCCCCTGACGGATAGCCGCCACGATAGCCTGAGTGTTCGGATGCCGTACAGGGTCGTCCATTCGGTAATTCTGGTAAACCCATGCCGTGGAAACAGAGAAATCCGGCATGATCAATACGGCATGCAAACCGCGCAAAGCCGGCAATGGCGTAAGCTTTTCCCCTATGCCCCTTGCCAGACATGTTCCGCCAGCAAGGCAGAAAGGGACATCCGCACCGCATTGCAGCCCCAGCTCTATCAGATCTTCGCCGGAAAGGCCGACATCGTATAAGGCATTCAGCCCTTTCAGCGTGGCGGCGGCATTGGTGCTTCCGCCCGCAAGGCCCGCCCCGATGGGTATTTTCTTATCGATCCTTATTTTAACCCCGCCCTGTATCCCGGTTTTAAGGAAAAAGGCCCTGGCGGCCCTGCTACAAATATTTCTGTCATCCAGCGGAACAAACGGGTGATTGCATTCAATAGCAATGCTCTCGTTCTGTTTCTCCAGAGATATCTCGTCCTTCAGAGAAATGGTCTGGAGGATCATCTCAAGGCTATGGTACCCGTTGTCGAGTTTTCCCGTGATGTCCAGCGATAAATTAATTTTTGCAGGGGCCGACATGGTTAAAAATTTCACAGTTGTATCCCCGTTTCTCGCTTGTGCAGAATTTACTGATGTTATTATATACAAAATACATGGAAAGTGCAATAAAGACCTTATAAATTGCACGCTTCAGTTATAACAGATCAATAAAAATGTACATTCCGTAATGAACTTTGGGCAAAGGTTGTACTCACGTTGTAAACCTCAATCAAAAAAACAGACAGGGAAATATCTCCCTGTCTGTAAATGAAACATAGCCTGTTCCATCTATTCAACTTAGCCAATTAACAGAATCTTTTGCCCTGCAGCCGGTTCAATCTCCTCGGTCATCCCATTATCGTTCAGAATTTTCTGAACAGGAACCCGGTACTTCCTGGCAATGTTCCAAAGGTTCTCTCCCTGCTGTGCGTAATAGATCAGCAGCGGCGGGTTCTCCTTCCTTTCAGCAGGCTTTATTCCCTTTACCCCCGTTACAACATCGAGCTGCTGTTTCCTTGATAAATGAACCCTGGCAACGATTTGAGCCTTTACAGCCAGCTCTGTATCCGAGACGATCTCATAGCTGTTTTGACCGGGTGAAAGCGTCACATCGCTTTCATAGGCAGTCTCGGGTTCAGACAATGTGAGCCTGTGGGTGAAAGGAATTTCACGGTTCTCACCTCTAAGAACCCTCATATCCATACCTGTCGCGTACAGCACGCAGATATCCAGGCAGCCGTTAATCTCAATGGCTCCAGCTCCATTAGAGGTTGAAAGAAGCCGGGGTTTAGCTGTCAGGCTGACAACCTCTTCCAGAGTGTCTCCTGCGGTATCCATCGGCAGATTACCGTTCACCTGAATGTTTTCTCGAATATCGTTTTCTTCAACACCTACCGTCACAGGCTTCTTTTCCAGTTCAAAGTCATAATCCAGGCAATATGCGTCCTTTAACACATGAACATTATCCCTCGAGTACAGGGAGTAATCCACGCCTATCTCGGCATCCATTCTTACCCTTGTAAGAATGCCGTCCATATCCTCATCAGGCCTCATGTTGACAGATTTGACCACGGCATTGACAGATGCGTTATCGTAACGATAATTTTCTACATCAAGATTTTTTTGAACAGGAATTTCCATATGGATGTTCTCCATACGGCTGCTGTCATTCTCAGCACGGTACAGATAATCCACCTCCAGCGTTCCTTCCATGTTCATGTTGTCGTTCACCTTAACATCTTTTATTGCCGCATGGTTTAATAAGATTTCCCCCATGGCAGGCTTCCCTTCCGGAAGGTCCATTGTTTCGGCGATGTTTACGGTTCTCTCACCCATATCCTCCAGCATTGCGATTTCCTGCTGATCGGTTTTCTGATAAACATTCTCGCCCTGTATCATTTCACCTGCATCGATGTTCTTTCCGGCCAGGTATTTCACATTCAGCGTGACAACTGACTTTGCACTCAGCTTCCTGCCATTGATCACATCAACATTGGAATGCTCAACATTGCTTTTTACGAGCGTATGGATATCTTCCTCCCGGGCAGGGTAGTTGCAGGAGATGGACCAGGGGGCTTTTGCGTTGATGGCTTCCAGGGTCTGTTCCTGGTTATCAGCCCGATAGATCACCTGATAACAGATCTCTCCGCCTATTTCCATGACCTTTCCTGTCTTTTCCCTGGTTTTTACGATAACCTCTGCATCCACCACAAGAACATCCAGGACATCGGGTTTGCTGTCGGGCACTATCATTCCGGTTTCCATCAGCTCTTCCTTTTGCTGCTCGTCAATGGTTTGAAAAACACGAATGGGTTTCTTTATCAATTCAACTGCCATACAAATCCCCCTCAAGGCAAAATACATTTTTGTAATATATATATGGATGTTGTCCGCGTAATATGACTGGTGAGATAAAAATGATTCTTTACCGTAATCCGACTTATGCGATATAGTATACGTATTAAGAGTGAACTGCAGCACAAGCCGAACAGAAAACGTTTTTGCGAAGCTGAGTACGCGATGGGCTTCGATAGGGGTGTCCATGAGTTTGATTTTAAACAGCGCTCTGAAAAGCAGTTCGATAAATGAAGCCTTTTCCAATGGGGGTACGATCATGCGAAGAATGAAAAAAAGCCTTATAAGGCTGATGCTTGTTATCATGCTGTTTTCCGGAAACATCACCGTGAGGGCAGCACAACCCGTTCCCTTCTCCGATGTGCCGGCAACCGCATGGTACCAGGAGGATCTGCACTATCTTCTGGACCATTCGTCACACATTTTTTCAGGTTATCCCGATGGCACCTTTAAACCGGAGGGAACCTTGACTGTAGATATGTTTATTAAGCTGATTGTTACCGCAATGGGGGATAAGGTTGAACCAGCCGGCGAATACTGGGCTTCCGCCTATATTCTCAAAGCGCTGGAAAAGGGCTATATCCGCCAAACGGACGGGTTTCTGGCAAGCACAGGCACCGGCGGAGCATTCGAAGCCTATAAAAAGCCAATCACCAGGGAAAGTATGGCTCTGCTGGCAGGCAGGGCCCTCGAGCTGATTCCGGAAGAAAAAGCATATCGGGATCCACTCTTGATCAGTGCCCTGATTGTCGATTACCGCAATATTTCCAGCGATGCAAAATCCAATGTAATCAAGTGCTACGACCTCGGGGTTCTGTCAGGCTACCCGGACGGTGAGTTCAAGCCCCACAACCAGCTTACCCGGGCCGAGGCCGTATCGGTGATCCGCCGATTGATCGATGCCGGCTCCAGAAAGGTTTTTACGATTAGCACCGCTGCAAATCCCAGCCCGACGCCCGTTCCCGTTAACGACCTGAACAGGCCGGAACCGAAGAACCTGGAAAAGGGGTTGATTGAGGTGGAAGGAATACGAATCGACCCAACCCTTGATTATATCCGCAATTCAGCAGGGGTCATGTCTATTTTGAAGGCAGAGGAATTTGTGGATGTCGCGCTGAAATCCCTGGCTTTCTATGAGTTTGACGGGAAAGTCAGAATGCGGGGGTATATCCCGCAGCTTCCCGAAGGATATACCTGGTCCTTCAGCATTGATTGTGGGGCGTACAAGCCTGATGACAGAGGCTTCTATGGGGGTACCTACACCAATGGTCAGGAGGAACAGCCCGAATACAGGCTCTCGTCGCAGGGAAACACTTTTGACGTTTCACTGTATACAAACAGGGAAAACATCCGGCGTCTCACCCTCACCTGTGAAATTCAAACCCTGGAACAAAAAAGCGGAGGGAAATTTACGATATCCTTTATGGAAAACACCTATACCACCGAAGATTTCTACGGCGGCTTTGACGGCACTTATCCGATCGATGGCCAGGCCTTTTTCAAGGAATGAAGTTTACATAGGAACCTGCCCCCGGAGTAAATAGAACCCTTAAAGAAATGAAATCATCAAAACCCCGGCAATATGCCGGGGTTTTTGGAATCCGCTGGATTTGCAAACCTTCTGGATAAAGGTGCCAACTAAAATTGAGTGGCTTGTGCTATACGATCATTTTGCTGTTGCCACAAATTTTAATTTCAACGGTGTTGGTTAATACATCGGTATAGCTGTAGGATACTTTTCGGACATTCTTGAAATCGTTTTCAAAGCGAACGGTAAAGATACTGGGGTAGGTGCATTCCAGAATGCCTTCCTTGACAAATGTTTTCTTTCTGCCTTTGTTCGCTTTCAGCTGAATTCTTTTACCGATGCAAGACTCCATCTCCTTCTTGATTTGAACCAGAGTGTTTTTCTCAACCATACCAATCACCTCTTCTTTTGTCGTTGACATTATACCACAAATTTCATGCTCATGTCAATGAAATTAATTATTATACTCGCGTTCCAATATTCTGTCAAGTATTTCATCCAGTATTTATTTCCGTATAATAAAATTTCGTTAATTTTATTTTTGTTTTCTCCGTTTTTCTTGCCTATCTCTGTTATCAAGTATTTTCAGCACTTTAACGGGGTATTTGTCACAATATGAAATCTGACTATATCGAAATGAACCTTGATGTTTTTTAATCAACTCACCGTATAAGTATTTCCTCAAAAGCATTTTTCATGCATTCGGTTTCTATTTCTGAAACGTTCACAAGGTCGCGTGCACCTAAAAAAGCAGTCTCAGTACTTTCTGAGACCGCTCTTTTTACCAGCTGATTAAGGTTTTTGGTACCCGTCAGCACACGCTTTTTAGCCTAAGGCAAAAGACGTTAGGTGGGGCGGGGCACATCCATTCCTCGTTATTTAACAATTTCGAACAGGAAGTCCTCCACCTCTAAGCTGCATTACTCACCTTAGTGAGAGCGAAGGTGAGGGTATCTTTACCTTTTTGCCTCAAAGCTTATCGAATTCATCCATGAACTGCAAATGTGATTCCTTCTCACCGACCACCTCTTCAAGCATCTGGATGAAGTTCTTCTGTGCCCAGCAGCGCTTGCTGTTATAATAGCGGTTAATCACCCTCCAGAACTTCTGCGGGAATTGCAGCATGCTCTTCATCACTTTCATTTCATCCCGCTCCAGTGGTTCAATCCTGCGATATGTATCCAGAATCAACCTTGCTTTTTGAATATCCCAGTTGCATTTTCGCATTCTCCTTCGAAGTATATTCACAATGTCATATAGTTTCAGTTCCAGGTTGCAATAATCAAAATTGATGATGGTGGTCTTTTCTCCCTTCAATAAAATATTTTGATAGGAATAATCATGATGGCATATCATGCCCTCCCTCTGGGTCATCTCAACCAGTTTGTTATATTGAGAGCCCAGCAGCGTTTCAAGGCTCTTTTCACCGATACTGTAAAAATCATTGAAATGCTCGATAAACAGATAGTCAAAACCGTTTCTTTCTTTTTCAGCCTTTCTTCTAAGCTTTCGGATATCCTCCAGCCTTTTTTTCAGGCATCCCGGCAGCTTGCCCAGGCTGTTGGGAATCAGTCCGCCGCCTTTAAAAACAAAACCATGTCCGGCTTTATGCATCAGAGCCAGGGCTTCGGTAGCCCGTACAACATCCCGGTCATCGTCAAATTCACATTCCCTGCCTTCAATCAGGCTCACCATGGTATAGATGCCGTCGTCAGCCTCCAGAAAAGGCTGCTTTGCAACGGTCAGGCAGTAAGGATCAATCTGTGTGAAATGGTGTGTCATCAAATGTGTTTTTGCTGCATGGATGAATTGAACACGTTCCTTCGTATATTGACAAGCCTTTATGTACTTCTTTCCGGCATTGGTATCCAGAATATATCCCGCACGATAAGGCTTAATACCCGCAATGCGGATACCAAAGCCGGTTTCAATCAATCCTTTCGATTCTTGCATACACTTTTACCATCCTGTCCCCAAATTCCAGGCATGACGATACAAGGGTATGCCACAGCCTGTATTGACAAAGCCCGTCAGTGTCTGTGTAATTGCCTCGGTAAGTCTGTCTACTCAACCATTATATGCCGGGGAAATATTGATTATTACTGGTAAACATAACACCCCCACCTTAAAACAGCATAGTTCACGATTGTGAAGGTGCAGGTGGGGTAATTTCACTACAGTAAATACTTCAGGATAACCAGCACAATGACGCCTGGAAGGCCCAGTACTCCCGCGATCAGTGCGGAAAAAACATTCAGGGAGATATAGAAGCCGATGTATTGTCCAAAAAAGTTAATCAGCAAAATGACAACACCGCCCAGAAGACCGTTCAGCAATAGTTTTAAGGCAAACTGCAGAGGTATTTTCAGTTTCCTGCCCAAAACCAGCACCACCAGAATGCCCGCCACCCATGCCAGCAGTATCAGCAGTTTATCCATATCGTTCCTCCGCATGATTGTCCCTTATCATTGTATTCGAGCAGACGGATTTTTATGAAAAGGATCATTATGGACAAGGGGTACATTCGTAAACGATAATGGCAGTCAGCCGCAGTAAATACCCTGTTTCAGCCCTATTTCCTTGGCTTTCTTCAACAAATAGTTATAGCGCACCTGACAGGCTTTCATTTTGTAGATGTAATAGTCGATTAATTCCGGATCCTGTGCCTGATCAAAGTTTGAAAGAGCACTCAGCCAGTCCTGTCGCGCCAGTTTAATATTTTTCAGCAAAGCCGTCTTGTCCTTCTCAGGATCCAACTGATCTGTTTCCATCTCTTTCTCCCTGGACTGAAACAGCCTTTTCAGCGGGCTATAGCTCTTTATATCTGTCGGATGGTATGCCGGGTTTCCATTCATACATCACAACCCCTTTTCAATAAAAAATACTCCAGAAGCAAGCCAATGATCCTATCCACCTGCAATTCGGGTTATGACCTGAAACGCGGCCATGCCCGTATACGGAGGCATTCATCAGAAACTAGCGTATACTGAAGTATAATCACTAAAAGGATGATTTATACAATTATTCTAAGAATATTTTCCAACACGTTCGGCACAAACCACTCTGTCGATACCCGCCAGATCCTTGTATGTCTTCACTTTCAGCCCATGCTGCTGATATAGAAGCGCAACCTGTTCGGCCTGATTTATTCCCACCTCGGTAAAAACGGCACCGCCGGGCAATAACAGCATGTTTGCCTTTTGTGCAATAGCACGGTAAAAAAGCAGCCCGTCCTCTCCGCCGTCAAGCGCCATATGCGGCTCATAATCCCTTACAGCGGGCATTAAATCCTTTAGCTGATGATTGGGGATGTATGGCGGGTTTGACAGGAGAAGCGAATAGGTTTTGTTCGGCTCCCAGGCAAGGAAATCGGCTTTGAAAAAGTGAATGGCGGCCTGATGCCTTCGCGCATTTTCCTGTGCAATTCGAAGCGCACCTTCAGAAAGATCCATTGCATCAACCTCAGTATCAGGCGAATAATGGGCAATACTGACAGCAATGGCACCCGAACCGGTTCCTACCTCCAAAACACGGATTGGCCCGGCCGGCTGTGCTTTAATCCATGCAAGAGCCGCCTCTGCAAGCACTTCGGTATCAGCCCGGGGAATCAGGCAGTTTTCGTCCACAAAAAAATCAAGTGACATGAACTCCTGTTTGTTTGAAATGTACTGAAAGGGCATACCCGCAGCTCTTTGCAAAACGCTTTCACTGAACTTTTCTTCCTGTTCATAGCTCAAGCTATGCCCAGGATGCGCATACAGCCAGGAAAACTCCTGCGACAAAGCAAAAGCCAATAAAACCCCGGCTTCCTTCACCGGGGTTTCGATGTTTTTTTCCTTCAGCATGTGACCGGCCCATTCAAGGGCTTCTTTCACCGTCAAATGGTTTCACGCTCCCTACAGGCTAATTGCTGCCCTGACCAGAACGGAGAACAATGGGTTCACGCTCCCGTACAGGTTGGTTCCTTTTGTTGCTGAGCCGCTTCCTTTGGCTTATCATTCACCGGTTCTTCCTCAAGCACAGCCTTCAGTGCAGCCAGTGCAACCTCTACCTGGCTTTTATCGGGAGGCTGGGTTGTAACCTTCTGCAGCATTAGCCCCGGATAACTGATTGCCCTAAGGGGCTTGAAGCTTGATTTGGCCGCCAGCTTGAAAATTTCGTAGGCCACGCCGGCAACAACGGGCAGCAGCGCCAGTCGAATGACCATATTCATCAATGGGGTGTTCCATCGTGCAAAGGAAAACAGAAGAATACTGGTAAGTATGACCACAAACATATAAGCCGTTCCACATCTGGGGTGAAGGGTGGTATGGGTCAGTGCGTTCTCGGGTGTCAGCTCTTCCATGTTTTCATAGGTATAGATGGCGCTGTGCTCGGCACCATGGTACTCAAAAACCCTTTTAATCTCCTTGTTTCGAGATACCAAAAGAATGTAGGACACAAAGATAACCACACGCAGAAGACCTTCCAGAAGGTTTGCTATGATTGAACCACCAGTGGTGGATTTATCAAAAGCAAACAACCCGGCTATCCAGTTCGGCAGCAGCATAAACAGAAGAGTACCGAACACCAGGGCGATAGCTACCGAAAAGTAAAGCATTACCTGAAAAAAGTTATCGCCGAATACCTTTTTTAAAAACTTGTCCAGCTTTGATTCTTCTTCTTCGAATTCCACTGCTTCCGCGGAATTCATCAGAACCTTCATGCCCACAACCATGGATTCCAGCATGCCAACAGCCCCGCGAACAACGGGCAGCTTTAAGAACCAATGCCTCTTTGTCAGGGGCACATAATCTTTGGTTTCAACAACAATCTCACCGTCTGATTTGCGGATTGCCGTTGCCATTTTGTTATTACCACGCATCATCACGCCCTCAATCAGCGCTTCTCCGCCAATATTGCACGCTCTGAGCGGCTTTTTCCAAATTTCATTGTTCATTCAAAGCCCTCTCCATCCCTGCTGAGCCTGACAGCCCATCCATATCCCATTATAGCAAAGGATACAATACCGCGCAATGCATCAAAGAATGTCACCCTCCGTCATTAACATCACCGTTGCTGTTCCGCAGACGGTAAAATTATTTTTAAAACATGTATAAAGAACCATATACAGGTTAAACTCTTAATGACCTCACAATACATTTTGACCCCCTTTAATTTGGCTGGCGCACTTCTTAAAACGCTGGCCACTTTTTTTGTTAACCTGTCTGATGGCTTTTTTATCAGCCAGAGCACCAACTCAGCTGCCTGCGGGTAATATCTTACTTTCCATGTTTAAATAAATGAAAAAGCTAAACAATTTCACTCACATTTTACGATAATATTTGTGGGTAATTGAAATGATACAGAATTTTTATTCAATATGTGGTAAAATCATTAAAAGGGCTCCATTCCCGCCTGAAGCGGTGGGAAACCCCTCTGCAAAATATATGTAATCCCGCAGTGCCGCATATGGAGTGAGGTTTATGAAAAAAGTTCTTTACATAATGGTAATCCTGGCTTTCCTGGCCCTGTGTCCCGTTGCTGCTTCCGCCGATTCTATGCCGGCTCCATCGTTTGTGAGCGCAATGGTATACGGCAGCGGTAATATCCGGGTGAACTGGGACAATACTGCGCAGGGTGCCGTCAAATACACCATTCAAAGAAAAACCGATTCCGGCAGTTTTTCAACGGTGGCTATGGTGTCTTCGGACATCTCTTTCTGGCATGATGTCGGGATCTCCAACGGCCACACCTATATCTACAGGGTTTTTGCCTCTGGAACCAGCCCCACGGGTGATACAGGTGAATCCTGGCCTGTGGAATATCTTTATCCAACCGGCCTCAGCCCGAAGGGAATCTCATCTTCAGAGGTTGAGTTGTCCTGGACCTATCCCGTAACCAACAGCATTCCCGAAACCAATTTCCAGACGGTGATCGAGCGCCGGGCCGAAGGAACAAGCACCTGGCAGTCCATTGCCACCGTTCCCGGTTCAGAAAAAACCTGGATCGACGAAGGCTTGTCCGAGGCAACCCGGTATTATTACCGCATTCGCACGCTTACAGCAACCTCGGCCATTTATTTGTATTACCCGAACAATACTTCAGGTCAGGCGGCATCCACCTTCCTGAAAGCACCCGTGAATCTGAACGCAAAGGTAATATCTGTAAACGGCGTGGAACTGTCGTGGGAAGACGCCTCGGCAAAGGAAACATCCTATCTGGTTGAAAGAAGAAAGGGCTTCGGCATATTTACCCTCCTGAAAACCCTGCCGGAAAACGCTAAAGGCTTTGTCGACAATTCAGTGGTCAATGGTGAGCAGTATACCTACCGCGTCACCGCACAACGTTCCTCGTTTACTGGAAGCCCCGGCAATGAGGTTACTATTCCGTTTTTGTTCCCAAACAACCTGGAAATCAAGCATACCTACTCAAGCCAGATCACCCTGGCCTGGAGCTACCCGGGGGATCGCTATGTATCTGCCGATAACAGCACTGTCATGATTGAGCGCAGAAAAGCAGGAAGCCTTTATTGGGAGCACATATTTACCTGTCGGCCGGGAGATACGGAATATACCGACAACGGGCTAGAGCCAGGCACAATGTATCATTACAGAATCCGCTCCCGTTATGCCGAGGGTTTCACCACAGATTATTTCCCGACCGCAAGGGGTATCTCCGGGTTTACCAAGTTGGATCTGGACACTTACTTCTACGGTTATGCGCTGTCAGCCACTGAAATCCGCCTGGAGTGGGATGAACACGCCATTGGGGGCAATACTGTGATCCTGGAGAAGATGGGTTTAAGCGGGGACTTTGAACCCTTAATGTCCTTGAAGCGCAGCGGATACTATATCGACAAGGTCAGTGCAGGAACCTTTAATACCTACCGGATGAAAATTCAGTCCGCTTCAGCCGAGTCCGACTACACCCCTGCCGTCGATATTACCGCCGAGGTTCTGCCCCTCGTTACGAACCCGGTTGTCAAAGCCATTATTCCCGAGCGTGTCTATTTAACCTGGGAATATGACAAAGCCCTGGAATCGGGCTTTGAAGTGTGGCGTCGTGCCGCCTCAACCGGAACATGGCAGCTTGCTGGCGTTACCCCACGGGGCAGCCTTATGTATTCCGATGAGACAGTGATGAGCGGAGAAACCTACAGCTACCGTATTCGGGCTGTGAAAAGCAATACCATCTTCTCTGCCTTCATGCAAATTGATCCCGTCCTTGTTTCTTTCAGCAAATCCCAGGGGGAGCTTGTCATATCCAGCCTGGAAGGCACGCTGTACCTTGGCTGGGATGATTTTGGCACTGGAATCACCGGTTGGGATGATCCCTCAAAGAAGAACCAGTATTATATCGTAGAATATAAAACCTCCGTCAATGACGTGTGGCATTCCCTTGAGAAAATTCCCAAAAGCATCACGCTGTATCGGTTCACCCCCGCGCAGGGCGTTGATTATACCCTGCGTATAAGGGCTTTCAGTGAGGCCCCCGTATCGGAACGGATCAGCAATGAAAAGTTTTACTCCACAAATATGCCTGCGACGCCAAGCCTGATGTATCCTTCCATTATAGGCTCCAATCGGGTTGCGCTGGTGTGGGCGGATCTTTCAGAAAACGAGGATGAATTTGTCCTGTACCGCAAAAACACCAACCTTGATGAAGATTTCAAGCGAATCGGATCCGTAAAGGCAAATGTAACTGCTTTTGCAGATGCATCCGTCCTTCCTGGCCAGGCTTATACCTATGTGGCCCGGTCAAAAAATTCTGCCGGAGAATCCTTTGTAAGCAATGAAATCCTGGTACAGACCCCGCCTATGATGGATTTTAAGGATCTACAGTCCCATTTGTGGGCCAGTGACGCCATATTGGAACTGTCTTCAATGGGGATTATCAATGGGGATGGAAAGGGTAACTACAATCCAGCGGGAAGTGTAACACGGGCAGAGTTTATCAAGCTGCTTACAGCAACCTTTTCTTTTCCGGAAACTCCCATAGGCAGCTTTGCAGATGTTACCCCGGAGGACTGGTTCCATCGCTGGGTGATGACAGCATACAGAAAGGGCATCATCGAACCGGATGAGAACGGCCTGATTCGGCCGAATGAGCCCATCACCCGGCAGGATATTGTTTACTATACGTCCCGTGCGGTAAAAGCCGCACAGTTCAGCCTCGAACAGCCTCCATTGTACATTCTTTACAAGTTTATTGATTATGATCAGGTTTCAGGTTATGCACAGTCGGCTTTCGCCGCGATGAATTACGCGGGAATCATCAATGGCATCGGTGAAAGCAGACTGGGGCCGTTAAACCCTGCAACCCGCGCGGAAGCGGCTGCAATCATTCATCGTTTGCTGCAGGTGCTGGAAAACCAGGCTGCGGGGCAGACATCTGAGTAGAGGATTATGTGTTCCTCTACTAAAACCGGATCAGAAAGAAAACAAGCCCGGCAATGGAAAAGACAAGCGTAATGATATATGAAATGTGGATATGATCGGCTCTTCTCTTTAGCCGTTTAATGTTAAGGAGCAGCGAGACGGCACTGAGAACCAATAAAAGCACAAGAAGGTACAGAATCGGTGTCAGAAAGCTGTAATCGAGTGTATCTTCAATTTCTACCGCCAAAAGCCTGTCGAAAAATGTTTTTTGCCTCGGCTGGGCTTTCTGAAACAGCAGGACAATGGCAAAAAGGACAAACCAAACCAATACACTGGATGCATCCAGCCATGAGCAGATTAAATCTTTTTTTTGTCTCCTGTCCTTTTTGTAAACAATCGGTTTGTTATTATACATCGGTTTTCACCCCATTTGAGTTTTTATTGTTTTTGGTGAGCCGAGTAAAATGATTTACATTATGAAACCCGTTACAACAGCAGAAATACGGCCAGGTGGTACGGTGATCCACCCTGCTTTCAGTGTATCATAATTCTAAGGCCGGATACAATAGGCAACCCGCCCACTCACAGGTTTACAACACTGTTTAAGTTACTGTTCACATATATGAAGGCGCAGCCTGTCATCCTGAAGGAAGTGAAGGATCTCGCATTGTTCCTGACAAGATCCTTCGCTGTGCTCACGATGATATCGCGCTATCAGGATAAAACACATACCCCTGCAGCAGCTTAAGAGCTTTAAAGAGGGGTGTGAACCGTAACATGTTTAATAATTTAAGCTTTATCTTGGCATACTTTAGCCGTAAAAGATCACAAAAACACAGGAGGCAGGATACGGCATTCCCTGCCATTCCGGATTAGAGGGTTTAATATGGGATTTTATTTGAATGAAAACACTGTTGAAGCAATCTTGTCAGGTTACCACCGCAATCCGCATGAGATTCTGGGCATGCACGCTGATGACGGGATTATGGTTTGCGTGTACATACCCAATGCTGAAAGCATCCGCCTGCGCAATGAGGAGGACGGTACCTCCTTCAGTATGCAGAAAAGAGATCCCCGCGGTTTCTTTACACTCGAGATCCCGGACAGAGCAAAACCTTTTCCTTATAAGCTGGAAATCACTGATGTTACCGGGCACAGCTATGAATCCTATGACCCATACAGCTTCTGGCCCACGTTGTCGGAGTATGATATATTCCTGTTCAATCAGGGCAACCATCACCGAATCTATGAGAGGCTGGGGGCGCATTTGCGTGAAGTGAACGGAATTCAGGGGGTTTCCTTTTGTGTTTGGGCACCGTCAGCCAAGCGTGTCAGCGTGGTGGGGGAATTCAACCAATGGGACGGTCGGCGGCATCAAATGCGGATGATGGGAAGCTCCGGTGTTTGGGAGCTGTTCATTCCCGGGCTGATGAAGCATAACCTGTACAAATATGAGATTCGAACACCTTTTGATGAGCTTTATCTTAAAGCTGATCCCTATGCGTTTTATGCCGAGAAACCTCCTGAGACGGCATCCATGGTCTATGATCTTGAAAACTACACCTGGAACGATCAGAAATGGATAGCGCAGCGAGAACAGGAAAACACCGATTCCAAGCCTGTGAACATCTACGAGGTTCACCTGGGTTCCTGGCAGCAGGAGCCCGATCCGGATCCGGAATCTGAAACAGGGTTCCGGTTCCTGTCATACCGCCAGCTGGCCGAGCGGCTAATCCCCTATGCTAAGCAGATGGGGTATACCCACCTGGAGCTGCTGCCGGTGATGGAGCACCCCTTTGATGGCTCCTGGGGCTATCAGGTTACCGGCTATTACGCCGTAACCGCGCGTTATGGCACACCGGAGGATTTGAAGTATTTCATCGATACCTGTCACCAGAACGGCCTTGGGGTTATCCTGGACTGGGTGCCGGCCCATTTCCCAAAGGACGGCCATGGCCTTGCCCGGTTTGATGGCACCGCCATTTATGAGCACGAAGATATCCGGCGGGGGGAGCACCGGCAATGGGGCACGCATATATTCAATTATGGCCGTCATGAGGTTCGCAACTTCTTAATCTCCAACGCCGTATACTGGCTGGACATTTTCCATGTCGACGGCCTTCGGGTGGATGCCGTAGCTTTTATGCTGTATCATGATTACTGCCGCGACGAAGGGGACTGGATACCAAACCAGTACGGCGGCCGTGAAAATCTGGAAGCCGTCGAGTTCATCCGTCAGTTGAATACCATCGTTTTCAAGTACTTCCCCAATGTGATGATGATCGCCGAAGAATCCACTTCCTGGCCAATGGTCACCAAACCGGTTCACGATGGCGGCCTCGGTTTTTCCCACAAGTGGAACATGGGCTGGATGAATGACTTTTTGAAATTCATGAGCATGGACTCCCTGTTCCGCAAGGATCATCAGAACCTTATCACTTTTTCCTCCATGTATGCCTGGAGTGAAAATTTCATTCTGGTGCTGTCCCATGACGAGGTAGTGCATGGGAAAGCCTCGCTGCTGAACAAGATGCCCGGGGACTACTGGCAGAAGTTCGCAGGTCTGCGGGCTGCTCTGGGCTACTTCATTGCTCATCCGGGTAAAAAGCTGATGTTCATGGGTGGTGAGTATGGCCAGTTTATTGAATGGAAATACAAGGAGAGTTTGGACTGGCACCTGCTGGATTACCCGATGCACAAGAAAACCCATGATTACGTAAAAGAATTAAACCGGCTGTATTGCTGTGAGCCGGCCCTGCATGAGGTGGATTTCCACTATGAAGGCTTTGAGTGGATTGATTGCAATGATACCGAACACAGCATTGTTTCCTTTGTTCGAAAGGGTAAGGATTGGCGTGACATGCTTATCATCGTGTGCAATTTTACACCCGCCGCGCATGATCATTACCGCATTGGCGCACCCATTGACACCGTTTATGAAGAGATTTTCAACAGCGACAGGGAGGAATTTGGCGGCAGCAATGTGATCAACAGCCAACCCATTCAGGCCGAAAAAATCCCCTATCATCAAAAGCCCTGTTCCATTGTTTTAAGAATTCCGCCCCTCGCAATGATTATTTTAAGGCCTGATATTGATAAATAATATTTCCCTGATTCGTGAATAATATATCTGGACAATATTTTTGGGGAGGAAAATAATGCGGCTTGATCACATATCCATAACAGTAACCCCCAATGATAGCCCAGACGAAGCGAATTATAAAATAAGGGCGGAGCTGAGGGGAATTCCCGGAAAGCAATGGCAGGAGGGTTTACGTTTTGTATGGTACAACTCGCCCTGGTATCTATGTAAAAAAAGCGAACTGGTGATGGAGGAAAATGAAATTCACTTGTTTCTTGAGGACAGCTGCGACCTGCAAAAGGCAATCGATACGTTGAGTCAATGTGTTTTAAAGGCCGACAAAATGGTCAGAAACACCGGCATCTCCTATATGTCCAGCTACCACCGCAGGGCAATGAACTGATCACCGGAACCCGTTAACCACCTTCGATTAACGGGTTATTTGTTCTCTTTTTTTCACTGTCTGCAAAATAGGAACTGTTATCATTCATGATGAACATGCTTCTGTATTCCCCTGCGTATAAGTTCTCAGTAGTTCTAATGCGATATCTTCGTCCAGTGGTTTGCTGATCAGATATCCCTGAATTTTATCGCAGTGGCGCTCCTTTAAATACTGGCGCTGTTTTTCATGTTCCACCCCTTCCGCAATGATATAGTGCCCCAGCTTGTGTCCTATCGATATGATATCCCCTGTAATTGTTTTCTCCGGCTCGATCACCATCAGCTTATCGATGAAATATTTATCAATTTTAAGGCAGTTGATGTTTAGTTCTCTTTCTCTTGCCAGGGAGGAGTACCCTGTTCCGAAATCATCCAAAGCGATTCTAATTCCATATGCTTTCAACTGGCCAAGAATGTTATTCATATCCTGGTAATTTGATGCAAACACTGATTCGGTGATTTCCAGGACGATGTTTTCCGGGTCAGCCCGCATTTCATTCAGCATCTGTTTCATTTTTTGCACAAACTCATTCTGAAGCAGCTGAATCGCCGAAATATTTATTGATACCATTATTCCGAGGTATCCGCTTTCCTTCATCCGCTCTAAGAACTGTAATGCATGATGAATGATTTGATATCCCAACGGTACGACCAGATTTGTTTTCTCCGCAATCGGAATGAACTCCAGCGGTGGAACCCTGCCATATTGGTCGCTGTTCAGCCTGGCCAATGCTTCAAAACCGCATATCTGATTGGTCTGAAGATCCACAACGGGCTGGTATTGCAAAAATAAACGATCAGCCCTTTCACCTTCTGCAATCTCGGCAAGTTCACGGGTGATCTCTGCCCTGCGGATGAACTGCGCATGTATTTCTTCGTTGAAAAAGCTAATGTTCATATCATTGTTCGTGGTATTGATAGCTTGCTCCGATAATATCATCAATTCTTTTAAAAGCCTGCCCTTTTCGACCCCCCCGTCGTTGTCCAGCTCAATGACTCCAATCCCTCCACTAATTCTCTCAACAGAAAGCAATGCTCCCAGGCTGTCTGCAATGCTCCGGCAGAATTCCATCAGCTGATCCGTGCCCTGATACGCTTTTACATAGAAAACAAACTGATTTTCATAAATATGAAACAGCTGAATATCTTCGGTGCAATAAGGCTTCAAAGTATTGGCCGCCTTTTTGATCAGCTCCTGACTATAATAAAGCCCATAGGTAACGTTCAGGATATTGACGGTGCTCAGGTTAATACCCACAAGTGCTCTGTTCCTGATCCTGCCAAGCCGGATATCTTCATTAATAATGCTTTCATAGTACCTTCGGTTATAAAGATCCGTCCACATGTTGTGTTCACTGATATACTTCAACTGGTTTTCCATGTTTTTTCGATCCGTGATATCCTGAACCAGGCAGATATGGCGATAGGGATCGTTCTTTGTAGGAGCCAGCGGAGCCACTACCATATTCACCCACACATATGAGCCATCCGGCCTTATAAAACGCTTTTCCATTGAATAGCTGGTGATTTGTCCTTGCTGAAGCATCCGGTATTTCTGCAAATCTTCTTCTGCATCATCCGGATGGGTGAACTGTACCCATCCTATCTTCCTCATTTCTTCCGTTGTTCTGCCGGTAATCTGCTCGAACATTGCGTTTGATGTCATTAGTTCATTACAGTCGGAATCCATTGGGTCACAGTTGTGTGAAATCGCTATCCCAATGGGCGCCTGCTGAAAAATCGTATCAAACGTAAAAACGTTTTCATACAATTTGTTCTCTACATATTTCTGGATATGAAGCAGTTGTACATGTATGCTGATTCTCACCTGCAGTGACTCCATCTGAACAGGCTTTCTAATATAATCAACCGCCCCCATTTTCAAGCCCTTGATTTCTTTTTCAAGTTCTTCAGAATTGGTTAAGATGATCACGCGCAGTTTTTGAAGCCTTCCGTTGTCCTTCAGGGCTTGCAAAACCTGAAAGCCATCCATTATCGGCATATTCAAATCAAGGATGACCAGATCGATATCTTCGATCGTTTCAATCAGGCTCATGGCATCCATTCCATCACAAGCGCATATGACGTTGTATTCGCTGAGCATACTCCTGATAATCAGCCGGTCTGTCGTTGAATCATCCACAACCAGAATTTTTGCAGACATATTTTTTCCTCCCTGCACCTGTGTTCCATACACGCTCATTCATTCAAGTATATAGTCATTTCGCTTATCAATTGTTGGAATGTCAATAAAAGCCGATTGAACAGGGGTAATATTTCATCCTGGTTTTCATTTTCAAAAGCTTTTTGCAGGTTGGTAAACAGATCATATAAAACACCTGCACCTATGGTCGCAGTACTACTTTTCACCTTGTGTACGGTTTGTGCGGCATCACTATAGCTTTTTTCAGCAACCATCTGAGAAAGCTTGTCCAGGATATCTTTGTTCTCGCTTATATACTCATTTAGAACCTGTTGATAAACTTTTTGATCTCCCCCCAGGTTTTTCAGGCCTGTGGCCGTGTCGAGTATTTTTACCTCCCGGGTTTCGACTTCTGTCTTTTGTAAGGTTTCCAGCACCGTTTCGATAAACCGATCCGGGTCAAATGGCTTGCTGATATATTGGTAAATTCCGCTTTCCACGCATTTTTCCTTCACCCCCAGAATCACATCCGCTGTCATGGCAACAATGGGAACCTTTTGCGAAATCTTCCGGATTTCCTGAGCCGCCTCATATCCGTTCATCACTGGCATATGCAGATCCATCAGAATTAAGGCGATTTGATGACTGTTGTGGGTAAAAAGGTCAACTGCAGCTTTGCCGTCATCCGCAAGCAACACGTCCACACCCGCTTGCTGCAGCAGGGATTTGGCGATCAACTGGTTGGTTTTATTATCTTCTGCGACTAAAACCGTGTGTTGCTTATCCAGCCTCACTTGTTTCATTTCCATATTCTTCGCCGGTTGTGAGGCGGAAACAGCCTTTAGTCCGAATATATCCAGAATTGCGTTGAGCAGTATGGACGGGATGATCGGTTTACCGATACCAATATCCACTCCTGTGTGCCCCAGCTGGTCAAACAAATCTTCACGCATCATGGGCAACAGCATAATCACCTTAGGCTGTTTCACAATTTTATGATGATTCCGCACCGATTCCAGAAATTTGAACCCGCCTTCAGAGGGTGTTTCGTAATCAAGAATGAATAGATCAAAGGGCTTGGCAAAATTACCATCCGCTGCTTCAAGCATGCTCATCGCACTGGCTTGCGAGGTGGTTAACTCGCAATGCATTCCCAGGTTTCTCAGATAGCTCTCTATCAGGTTCATGTTCGCCCCTGTCTTTTCCAGAATCAGTGTGCGAACACTTTTAAAGTGGCCTGCCGCCAAAGTTTTAACATACTCCTCTTCTTTTTCCTTATCGATTGCAAACGATAACTGAAGTACAAAGGTGGAGCCTTCCCCTGGTGTGCTGAAAACCTGAATTTTTCCTCCCATCATTTCTACAAGGTTCTTAACGATGGACAACCCCAGGCCAGAGCCTCCAAACCGGCGGTTAATGCTGGTATCTGCCTGGGAAAAAGGCTCGAACAGGCTGTCGATCTGCTCTTTCGTCATCCCAATGCCGGTATCCATCACCGAGAAGGATAAATGCGCCTTCTCACTTTCTTTGGCTATCAGTCGTATATCGATTGAAATCTCACCATTAATGGTGAACTTCACCGCATTGTTCAGGATATTCAGCAGGATCTGCTCCAATCGCTTTGAATCTCCAAAAAACCAATTGGGTACATTGGGATCCTTGGACAGTCTAAACCCGAGCTTTTTCTCTTCAATTCTATAGGAGATGATATTCACTACATCTTGAATGACCTGATCCATGCTGAAGGAGGTAACTTCCAGATCCACCTTCCCAGCCTCAATTTTTGAAAAGTCCAGAATGTCATTGATGATGCTGAGCATATTGGAAGAAGCCTGTGTGATCCTCTCAATATACATCTTTTGCGTGATGGAAATTCCGGTTTTTTTCAGCAAATAAGCCATTCCAGTTATCGCATTCAATGGTGTGCGAATTTCATGGGACATCCTTGCCATAAAGCTGGACTTGAATTCATTGGCAGTATCCGCTTCCTGTTTTGCTTTTTCCAAATCCTTTTGAACCAGCTCTCGTGTACGAACCTCTTTTCTAAGCCGAATGATCCAGAAGAAAGATACTGCTGTAATTATTGCGGTGAGAGTACCAATTATGATGATGATTCGTATCATCGGACCGTAATCGGTTTTCTGATCCAGACCGATCCATTTGCTGTGTATGGCAAACTTTTCTTCCTGCGTGATTGTGTCCAGTGCCTTGTTCAATATGCTCACCAACACAGGCCAGTCCTTACGAACTGCAAAATACAGGGCTTGCTGTTTTTCCGCTTCAAACGCAATAAACTTTAAATTTGTCAGCCCGTTTGAACGTATCAGGTAGTTTGTTGTGGCCAGATTTCCGATAAAAGCCCGCTCGGTGCCGTTGGCAACGGCAGTTAAAGCTACCTCGACAGAATCATACAGGCTCAGGTTTATCCTCGGATAGGACAGCAAATAGCTATGGTGCGAGCTGTTCCGCTGCACTGCAACCGTTTGTCCGTCCAAATCTTCCATTGTGGATATCCCTTTATCTGTATCCCGGATGACGATCACCCTTTTAAAGTAGTAATAGGGCTCGGAAAACAAGAAGTGCTGTTCCCTTTCAGCGGTTTTGGAAATCGCAGGCAAAACATCAATATCCCCCAATAAGGCCTTATCATAGACTTCAGGCCATGTCAGCCCCTGCGTAACCTGAAAGCGTATGCCCGTCCTTTGTGTGATCAGGGCAAGGTAATCGGTCGCAATCCCTTTATATTCGCCGCTCTCATCAATGAATTCAAAGGGGATAAACTGTGGATCCACACCGAGGGTGATGACAGGGTGCTCGCTCAAGAAGGCCAGCTCTTCGTCTGTCCATTGGGTTTGGCTGTTCTTTGCATGGCCTGGAGCAGAAATGATAATACTCCCAATGACCAATATGACTATGAAAGAAAAAAACTTCCGCATCATCTCGATCTCCTTCAACAAGGAAAACATACCTCTTTGCCGGGTCTGGCAGTTCTCGTGATGCTGAAAAAGTGTGGCCTTAGATAGTGATCTAGTTATTGTTACCACTTAAATAGCCTGTTTAAAACACTTATCCATATAAAAAGTACAACCTTGCTATAGGTAAATCATCACAATGCAGCATAGAAAAAGCGGTTGATTTTCTTTGTAGAAAACACAACCGCTTCATGGTGTTTTGGTCGGGGCGAAGAGATTTGAACTCCCGACATCTTGCTCCCAAAGCAAGCGCGCTACCAAGCTGCGCTACGCCCCGACGCAAACCGCTTTTTCATTTTACACTATAACCGGAATGTTTGCAATGGGGTTTTTTACAATTTAATCTGGTAATCTGCTTCTATTGCTATTCAAAGGCAAGCATGCGGAGCTTGTCATCCTCAGTTATACTCGATTGCTTCAATCAGGATAACGTTCATGGCTTCGTTATAGGAAAACCTGTAGGAGCTGATGACGTAACCAGCCTGCTCATTGACCTGGCTCATCATATCGTTCACGCTTTCATTGCTTACTGTAAACCCATTCAGCCTGAACATACACAGGGTTTTCTGCTGGTTCAGGGTCTCCCGCAGTGCTTTTCTTAAGGCGGCGGCATCGGATAGAACCAGGTTCTCTTTGATAAAATAGTTCTCCTTTGCAGCGGAGCAGGCCGGATAATCCTTCTCTGTCCACGCATGCTCCCTTTTCATCTCTTCATCGTTCAGGTTGAAATATTCATAGCGAAGGATAATCCCCTCCGCTTGTGTTACCGGGTCGTCCCAGGTCGTATCCACATGATAGGGTTCCCCATCGATAAGAACCATGTTCCATGCATGATCAATCCCATTGCCGATTCCAGTTACCATGCGGCAGGGTACCCCTGCTTTGTTCAGCAGCAATACCATCAACTCGGCGTAAGCACCACACACCGCCTTGCCGGTATCCAGGGCGCCAAACGCATGGTACGAAGAGTCTGCCGGTTCCTTGCTTCTGTCATACTGCAAAGCAGTGATTAAAAAATTGTGGACGGTCTTCACTTTTTCATAATCGCTCATACCTGGTTGAATGATATCATCAACAAGCTGTTCTACCCAGGCATTCTGCACTTGTTGCTGTTGAATGCTATTGACATAACGGGGCATAATGATCAGCTTGTAATCCTCTCCCTCCAACCAGGATTCAAGCAAATAACCTTCCACAAAAACTCCGCTTTCATGCTGTGCCCGCTCCATCATGATCCATCCGTATTTCTCCAGATCGGTTTGCGCAATGGCTTCAGCCTGCAGCAGTTCAATCTTCTCATCCTGGTTTCTCAAGCCTGCAACCAGCTGCGGAAGATAAACAAACCATTGATCCAGCCCGGGAGAATTATCGGCTTCCAGTAATCCCTCGAGGCTCTCATCAGTAATCATCTTCTGATCGTTCAAGTATGCAAGCAGCAATTTTTCTCTGGTCCTGTGGTTCAGGAACATTGCCCTCCAGGACAGCACTGCCAGGCGTTCCCGTTTAAAAGGGGCGTCCTCTGAGAAGCTTTCGGCGGAATACAGAAGGCCTGTTTCGCGAGATGCCTGTTCCACCGTGTCCCAGGTAAAATCCAGGCCGTTGCGGTCACTATACCCCAGCGCTCGCAGCAGAAATGTCAGATATGCCTTTTCATTCATTGGTAAGCCGGACCCGTAAAGGTTGTTTCCTATCCCGTTTGTCAGGCTGTTTTCATATAGATAACCGATATAGGGGCTTGCCCACGGATCCACATCAGTAAAGGGGTGACTGTAATTGCCAGTGAGGGCGTCCTTCTCGGCACCTAACAGCCGCACAAGCATGGCAGCGCCTTCCATCCGGTTTGCGGTCCGCTCCAGCATCAGGTCCCCCCCGCTTCCGCGCAGAACGTTCAGTATTTGAAGTGCCTGGGCAGCGGGCAGCCTTTGAAGAGCGCTCACCACCTCTGCGGTGAATTGGCCCTGGAAAGAGGCTGCAGGCAGCAAATGCGCCGGATAAAGGGCATCCAGCGACCTGTTCTCTGTTGCGAAGGCCATTGGTACGCATTGCATAAGCAATATGAACGCGAGAAGCCCTGAAATGATGGCTTTATAATTTCTTTTCTTCAATGAACACACCCCTTACTTTCTTCTGTAAATGAACTCCAGCCTGTAGAAACGGGCTTGCCCGGAGAATTCAGGCTTCTTATGGAAAACACTTACCACAATCATAGCATACCCTTAAAAATACCGTCAACAATGGTACTCTTCTGCAGTATTTCCCTGATCTTTTCGCACCTGAGCAAAGCGAAGCCATCCTGAGTGCAGCGAAAGATTCAATCACGAGTAATGCGAGATCCTTCACTTCATTCCGCATGACAGACCGCGCCTTTTTACCTGTGAGCAGCAACCTTCAGGCGGGGAAGACGCATTTGTTCAACAGATATTGGAAGACCCATCCAATACAGCTGATTCAGCTGTAGGATGGGTCAGAACATACAGTAGGGTAAGTAAAACAAAATCTATTCTTTTCTCCCTTTTTCGGGAGCAACCACATACGTTTTATCCATGTTGATGCTTAATTGTCGGTACAGTACTTCCGATATTCCTATACCCCGCTGGGTGGCGTTGTCGATCAACTTCTCGTCCAGCATTTCCTGAAAAATTTCTCTGCCGCTGCTCGCGGGCAGGAGCTCACTTTCAGGAACGGTTTTTTTCATTTGCTTGTACATCATTTGCAGCAAAAGGCCTTCAAACTCCTTGCAGGCCTCTTTCAGCTTTTCCTTGTCACCGTTGGAGTACGCTTTTTTCAGAATATCTTCAAAGGCCTGATCCTGTTGGACCTGCCTGCGGTTGATGCTATTGGTGATGTCAGCCGAACCCATTCCTTCTATTTTCATTCAAACCTCACCTCTGTGGATGACACCCTGTATGCGTTTATTGTTCCGTTGTAACGTGCTCCCACAAATTCACGTTATTAGCATCTGATTAAAAAACATTATTTGGGGGCTTGCTGTTAAAATTGTTAAGCCCTGCTGTTATCGTTTCAGGCCGTTAGCGATTCCCATCATTTCATCCGCTGTGGTAATGGCCTTTGAATTTAGCTCGTACGCCCGTTGCGCGGTGATAAGGTTAACCATTTCCTCTACTACCTGCACATTGGATGATTCCAGATAGCCCTGGCGCAGGATGCTGGGTTCTCCCATCTCAGTGTCAAAAGTAGCAAAGCCTGACGCACTGTTTTCGGAATACATGTTCCCACCCATGGACTCAAGCCCCTGGGGGTTGTTAAACTTGAAAAGCCCTATTCTTTGCCCGGTGGGGATCACAAAGCCGTCCTCATCCTTATAGCTTATATCGCCCTGCTCTGAAACCACCATTTGTTCAAGAGGATAATTAAAGTAAACAGGCTCGCCGTTTTCATCGAGAACCGGGTACCCTCTGGAGGTGGTCAGCATATTCCCGTCTTCTGTGACCGAAAGCTTAAAGCTGCCGTCCCGTGTATAATAAATATTTTGGTCGGCATACCGAATGCTGAAAAAAGCTTTTCCAAGAATGGCGAAATCCAGCGTGTTCTCGGTCTGCTGCAGGCTTCCACCGGAAAAATCACGGCTGACAGCACGGGAAACAACACCATGGCCTACCTGAAGGTTCACCGGCCGGCCCTGATTTTCCATCATATACGCCCGCTCCATGGTGACATAGAGAAGATCCTCAAATTCAGCCTTTTCCTTCTTAAAAGCGTTTGTATTCACGTTCGCCAGATTGTTGGATATGGTATCCACATTGAATTGCATGGCCTTCATTCCAGAACTTGCTGTCCACAATGCTCTCATCATGATAATATCATCCTTTCACTCTGTTGACGGTGGGACGAGGACCCTGTGTCCCGCACCCTGCTTTGCTATACTCTGCCAACTTCATTGACGGCCTTCTCAAGGGTACCATCCATGGCGGTGATAATGCGTTGGTTTGCTTCGTAGTTTCGCATCAGCGAAATCATATCTACCATTTCCCGGACAATTTCCACATTTGACTGCTCCAGGCAGCTTTGAAGAACCTGACCGGAGAAATTCTCTTCCACAGTTTCATTCGTAGGGCTGAGCAGGTTCTGACCATTTTTACGCAGGGTGCTCGGATCCTGGAACTGTTTGATCAAAAGCTTATCTACTGTCACACCATTTTGAACAATGGTTCCGTCCTTTTGAACAATGAACTGATCGCCGTTCAGCTGAATAACACCCTTTTCCCCCAGAACAAAGTACCCCTGACGGGTTATCAGCTGCCCGCCGGCGTTCAGCTCGAAGCTGCCATCCCGGGTATAGAATTCTGTAAACTCGTTATCAGAGGGAACGGCAATGGAAAAAAAGGCCTTCCCTTCATCCTTGATGCTAAAGTCCAGGTTTTGATCGGTTTGAAGCATGTTTCCCGGCTTGAACCAGCTATACACCTGGCCCACGTCATCGCTGAAGGACAGCTCTCCTACCGGAACACCACCGGCTATTTTGTCGGTCTTGTCGTAAAGCCGTTTGGCCAGAAGTGCAGGGAAGCCTTCCATGGCAACCGTATCTCTTTTATAACCGTTGGTGGAAACATTGGCCAGATTATTGGTCAGCACATCCATTTTCTTATTCAATGCCAGCATGCTCCAGCCCGAAGTGTATAGTCCGCGAATCATAATCCTGCTTCCTTTACCTGCAATAATCGGATAATACGCGTGAAATGATATTCACATAAATAAATATCGGATAAAGATATGAAAAAAATAACCTTTTTTATCAAGACGGGACAGAGGGGGCAAGGAGCCTGGGCCCCGCCCTCTGCGCCGCTGCTATGTCACTGATCAAAAAAGCTGCAGACATATGCCTGCAGCTTCACAAATTCGTGCCCTTGGTTGCGCGGGAACTATCTGCGGTATTCGGATCTTTCCATGTTGGAATTATGAATGATCTCGATATTGTCTAAAACCTTACCGGTGCCCAGTGCAACACAGGAGACCGCATCCTCGGCGATGAGTACGTTGATGCCCGTTTTTTGCTGCAGCAGCTTATCCAGGCCATAAACAAGGCTGCCGCCGCCGGTCATGACAATACCCCGGTCGCTGATGTCTGCGGCAAGCTCGGGCGGTGTTCTTTCAAGCACGGAATGAACTGCCTCGATAATGCTGGAAACTGGTTCCTCCAACGCTTCCATGATTTCGGTAGAGGTGATGCGGATGGTTTTTGGAAGCCCGGAAACAAGGTTCCTGCCCCTGACATCCATGGAAACCTCTTTCGGCCTTGGAAAAACAGTTCCTATCTGTATTTTCATTTCCTCAGCCGTACGTTCGCCAATCATGATGTTATGCTTTTTGCGCATATAACGCACGATAGCTTCATCAAATTTGTCGCCTGCAAGCTTTGTGGAAGTGCTGACAACCGTACCGCCCAGAGAAATGACTGCTATGTCTGTGGTACCGCCGCCGATGTCAACAAGCATGCTGCCGCAGGCTTTTGTAATGTCGATGCCAGCGCCGATGGCTGCTGCAATGGGTTCTTCAATTAAATAGGTTTTTCGGGCACCGGCCTGAACGGCAGCATCTTCGACAGCGCGCTTTTCAACCTCGGTAACGCCGCTGGGTACGCAGATCATCACCCGGGGCTTGAACAGCTTGAACAGGCTGTTGCTGCACACCTTGTTCAGGAAATACTTCAGCATTCTTTCGGTGACCTGATAATCGGAGATGACACCTTCCCGTAAGGGCCTTATGGCCACAATGTTTCCAGGTGTTCTGCCGAGCATCTTTCTGGCTTCTTCTCCAACAGCAAGCATTCTGTTTGTGTTTTTATCGATGGCAACGACCGAGGGCTCCCTTAAAACAATTCCCTTTCCCTTTATATACACCAGGATGGTTGCGGTGCCCAAATCAATTCCAATATCCATTCCAAGACCCAATCGAGACAACCCCTTCTCTATAGTATAAAGCTTCCAGTATTTATATTATGCCCGTGAAAACAAATGTACAGACAGTATTCCCCATGGAGCAAGGCAATTTCAGCTTTCAGCCCCATCACAGGAAAACCTTTATCCATAAAAAATGACATAAAAAAAGGTAACCATTCCTTTTGCCTAACCACCGGAATTACCCGAGCCTGATGTAGAATTACCTGAGCCGGTGTCACTTTTTGTCTATTTTAATATTAACACATTTTAGTTGGATTGCAAGGGATTTTTCCTTATGTAAAAGGATTGGCCTGTTCCTGTTATGCGTGGCCTGGAAAATAGAAAGACCGGATTTTTATCCGGCCTTTCGTTCATCCTTCTTGTATTTTATTCGTGTAGCTTCTCCACCTCGTATGTGTCTTTCAGCCTTATTCTCTTCCAAAATTCTTTTAACCTGTTTTGCCATGGATGGATTAAGCTTCTTCAGCCTTTCGGTAACATCCTTATGCACGGTACTCTTGCTGATCCCAAATGTCTGGGCGGCTGCTCTCACCGTAGTCTTGTTTTCAATGATAAAGGTTCCAAGCTCCAGCGCCCTTTCTTCAATATACTGTTTCAAAACCGATTCCCTCCTACAGCATCAGAACCTGCCTGGCTTGAGGTGTTTCTGTTAATATTTATATGCACCTGAGCATGCGGTTATGTTTCTTGATTAAAACCGGCTTATTCTGCAGGAACAGGCAGCAGGGTCTTGGGATCGATCAGTTTATCATCCTTATATACTTCGTAATGCAGATGCGGCGGATCCATGCATTCAAAGATTGCAGTATTCCCTACGCTGGAAATTGCATCTCCGGCTTTCACCTTCTGATTTACGCTGACCATGCTGCTCGAAGCCAGGTTGGAGTATATCGACTTATATCCGTTTTCATGATCGAGCGTTATGGTGATCCCGTAACACGGGTCTTCCTTGATTTCCTTAATGTAACCGTCTGACGCTGCTTTTACAGCTTCACCCCTTGGGGCCGCAATATCAATGCCTGTGTGGACGCGCCACTCATCGAGGGTCTTGGAATAAAGCAGTTTATCCATGGCATAATCCATATTGATTTTTCCCTCAACGGGCATCTTAAAGGAAGGTTTACCGCCAAACAGGTTTATTACTTCCTTTGAGTCGTCCCCTGTTTCCGCTTCAGCTTTTTGGGGCTTTGTCGGTGCTTTTGTCGGAGCGACGGTTGGTTTTGTGATTGTTTCCACCTCAGGTTCATCAGCGGCCGGATTCTGCGCAGTCAGATCATCTTCATTCACAGGGGGTTCGGTCGTTGTCTGGTAATCCCAGGGTCTGTCAGGTTGCTGCAGCTGCTCGATCGCAGACTGCTCAAGGGGGTCGGGTTCATCTTCGAGAATGACAATCTCCTTGTTATCCCCGGGTTCCTGAACCAGTTCCCCCCGCTCATCCTCCGGGGGAGAAATCAAATGATTCGTCGTGAAATAAACCGCTCCTACCGCTAAAACACACAGACCTACAACAATCAGGACATAAAAACCGCTTTCCTTGAAAAATCCTTTCAGCTTTTTTGACCATTCTTTATTTTCATTATAAAAACCCTTTTGATTCACAATGTCCACCTCCAAAAAGTATTATTGCCATTGGAAGTGGATTTATACATCTGAGGGATATTTTCGGTAACCCTGAAAAATCAGGCTTCATCTCTACTTGTTCGTTTTCAGGCTTGAAAGGATCTCTTCCGTGATAGGAACAATCTCAACACCAGTGTAGTAATACTGCAGAATATAGGTGCAATCCTTTCCCTTTTCTGCCAGGGCGTTGGCTCCGCATTGGCTCATGCCCACGCCATGTCCAAACCCATATGTCATGATCCCCATTTCATCATCTTTTATGAATTGAATTTTCATTTGTGTGGAGGAAAGAGAGAATAATTCCCGGAATTTGGTTCCGGGAATGGTAATGCTGCCGATGCGAATTTCCTTTACCCTGTCGCTGCCGGTGAATCGGACAACCTGAACATCCTCTGAGATCGGGCCCAGAAATACAATGTCGGAATACTCCTTCATCAATACCTCACGAACCTTTTCTCCGGAAAGGATAACATTTTTTTCAAAACTGGAATAATTATTTTCTCCCTCGCTGTAAACGCTTTGCAGGTAGGGAACCGGTTTGACGGAATTCCATACCTCTTCGACATCCTCGGTGATTCCACCGCTGTTTGCATGGTACATCGGATTGATGATCTCGCCTTCATAGGTCAGGATCAACCCGGAGGTTTCGTGCACGGCCTGTTCAATCCTTGCCCAGTTTTCTTCCTCATCGGCCTTTGGATACCAGGTGGAATACATTTCCCTGGGTATCCATGCCTGGCAATGGGTGGAATCAGTGCAGACATGAGCCCCGAAGTGCCTTTCCATATAGCTTCCGTATTTACCCACAGCCCTTCCAAGGGCATAGGTACGCGCTGCTATAGCCTGGGCCTTTAATGCTTCCATGGAAAACCAGGCTTCCATTTCTGCTGCAACAACACCCACCAGATAATCATTAAGCATCATTCCCTGGAGCATGTCATCTCGGGTGTTGTATACCATAATCTCGGGTTCAGGCGGAATTACGGTTACCGTTACTTCAGGTTCCGGAGGCTTCTCTTCTTTCTTTTGAAAGAACCTGGTTAACAGAAAAAAAACCAATAAGCAGGCAACTAGCAGTATCAGTTTTCTATTTTCTCTCATTGTCAGGCTTTCTCCCCCCTCTCCAACCTGCATCCCTCCATTTATTACAAGGCAAAGATGGCCCCCCGCCACACCTGTTAACGCATTTTAATCATACCTTTAACGGGTCGCTTTTGAGCAGTGGTTCAGCGAAAACGCTTCCATACCGTTTGATTTCACAGAGTAAAAGCCTTTACAGGAATAAGCTTTTGCAGTGAAAGCATACTATTGGAAATATATGCGAAGAACTTTATCTTCATGACTTTGAATGGTATAATTGGTGGAATGATCCGGATTGTGAACCTTTTTCAGAGCGGTTTAACCTTGCATGGAAAAACCGGACATGCGAAATTACGGCATTTACGGGCTGGAATTCACCGCCGATAAAGCTGTTGAGAAGTTTTGTTATTCACAAATGTTCGGAGGTTAACAGGTGACAAATCCTTACATGACAATTGCACTGCAGCAGGCAAGGCTCGCATTGCAAACAGAAGACGTGCCGGTGGGCGCAGTAATTGTTTCAGGGAACAGGGCCATTTCTGTCGGCCATAATTTACGCGAGGCAAATAAATCTGCGACAGCCCACGCGGAGATCGTGGCGATTGAAAAAGCTTGTGAAAGTCTGGGCACCTGGTACCTTACCAATTGCGATCTGTACGTTACTCTGGAGCCGTGTATCATGTGCGCAGGGGCTATCCTTAATGCCAGAATTCGCAGCCTTTATTTTGGGGCCTTTGATCCTAAGGCAGGTGCCTGTGGCTCGGTGATCGATGTTTTCAGCCTTAAACAGCTGAATCACCAGGTAACTGTCTACAGTGGCATCATGGAGGATGAGTGTTCAGCCGTTTTAAAGGAATTCTTTCAGAAGAAAAGAAAATAACGAAGAGAAAACAAGGAAGTCATTGCCTTTGTCAGTGGATTGACTTTGAGACCAACGTAGGTTAAAATGGTAAAGCATTCGCATTTGAATGTTTTATCTGCCCGCAACTGGTCTTTTTGCATTGCTTCTGAAACAAATATGGAGAGGTATCGAAGTGGTCATAACGGGGCTGACTCGAAATCAGTTTGTCGGAAACGACACGTGGGTTCGAATCCCACCCTCTCCGCCACGATTTGTCTGAAAACCCTTGAGAAATCAAGGGTTTTCAGCATTTGATACGATGTCTCGGTCAATTCTT
>JAGOJH010000029.1 GCA_017995215.1 Thermoclostridium sp. | reverse complement strand
ACATCAGATCATGGACGCATTCATCCAGGCCCTCCCGGAGGTATGGACACAAAAACTGAAGTTAAGCGCTTGAATGTATTAATTTATCAAGGTGCACGCCAGTAATTAGGCTGGGAAAGTTGAGTAAGTTACTAATGAAGATATTCCACTAAATGAGCCTGTTGTAACACAAATTTTCTGAACTTCAGGTTATCCTTGCGGAAAAGCTGCTGCTGCATTAAGATAAGAGAAAAACATGGTTACCCGCAATAAAACCGGAGGTGGAAGATACTGTGGTTGTCGGCATACTGATGATTACCCTGTACATCGGGGGAATGACAAGCTTGAAGGACAAAAGAAGTGTTATTAGAAGTATCCTTGCAAAGATAAAGGCAAAATACAATGTTTCTGCAGCAGAGACCGGCAGACAGGATGAATGGAACAACTGCGAAATGGGGTTCTCCTGTGTTTCCAATGAAACATCCCATGCAGACAGCATGTTGTCGAGCGTTGTCGACTTTATTGAAGCAGATCCCCGGGTTGAAATCACAAACATTTATACAGAAACAATCCATGTCTAGTTCAGCTGAAAATGGCATAACCGGTTCAACTTTTCTGAGTTGAGTATACAAACCAATATACGCCATGAAACTCACCTTGAAGACGCTCTGGCGGAAAAAGCTCTCTTTAGTAAGAGTTCGTCAATTTGAAGTATTACCATGGAGAGAACACCAAAAAGGCAGAACGTAATTTCGTTCTGCCTTTGCTTTGCAAGTTGCTGTGTTATCTGCTATTAGAACTTTCTGAACAAAGCGATTACCTTTCCGAGGATGGAAAGGTTTTCGGTGACGATGATGGGTTCATAGGCATCGTTTTGTGGCTGCAGACGATAATGATTCTTTTCCTTGTAAAATGTTTTAACGGTTGCTTCATCTTCGATGAGGGCTACGACAATATCACCGTTAACGGCAGTGTTCTGCTGCTTGACCACTACATAATCACCATCGAGAATGCCGGCATCGATCATGCTGTCGCCTTTAATCCTTAACATGAAGGTGGTTGAATTTTCAAGATATTCAACCGGGATGGGGAAGGTGTCTTCAATGTTTTCAACGGCAAGAATGGGCTGGCCAGCTGTAACACGACCAAGTATCGGGATGTTTTCAATTTCATGATCAGAAATAAAGCCCTCGAGGCTTTTGCTGCCTTCGTCAATAATTTTTAAAGCTCGGGTTTTGGTAGGATCTTTGGAGATGAGCCCCTCGTCCTCGAGGCTGGATAAATATGCGTGAACGGTTGAAGTGGATTTAAAGCCTACAGCCTTACAAATTTCACGAACAGATGGTGGATATCCCTTTTCCAGAACCTGCCTGTTGACAAAATCCAGAATCTTTTTTTTCTTGTCCGTATCTTTGTATCTCATTCAAACCCCTCGCAATTCTAACTCTTTTAGGCTTATTATACCATGAATTAAAAAAATGTCAAACAAATGTTCGCAAAACCCTTGACAAATGAACACATGTTCGATAAAATGAATATAGAACATTTGTTCAGGAGGCGGCTCATATGAAAAGGAAATTACGCTTAAACAATAAGAAAAGGTTTTTTTCGTTTATATTTTTGTTGGTTGTCACAATCATGCTTGCCGGTTCCATCGTGGCAGCGGCCGGCGAAGAGAAATCAGAATGCCGCTCTGTCACGGTTATGCCCGGTGACACCCTTTGGGATATCGCACAGGAAAATGCCGTCAATAAAGACATACGCAAATATATATTTGAACTGAAGAAGATCAATCAACTGGACGATGCAACCATATACGCCGGGCAGAATCTATTCCTGCCATAAATCTGTTTTATAGCCGCTTAGCTTTCATCGCAAATCACTCAGTTTTTCACACAGGGCCTTTTTCGCAGGGAAAAGGCCCTGTTGGATCAGGCTTCATGCACAACTCGGGTTTTGCACATGGCAAGGCGATACGGCAAGGGTAAATTTCCCATGACACACATATGAACAGATCAATTCGCTCAACAGGTCCAGCCGCCTTTGACCCAACAGTACAACACAGACTTGAAAACATTCCTGAAGGATGTTCTTGCCTCTATACGGTAAATTGGTTTATAATGGTGATAAAGGATCAGTTGGTTGGAGGGGATAATATGTTGATCAAGCAGATATCCATTTTTCTTGAGAATAAACATGGCAGGCTTGCTGAAGTCACACAGCTCCTGGGGGACAATCATATCGACATTAGTGCCTTATCCATTGCAGATACTGCCGATTTCGGCATTTTAAGGCTTATCGTCAATCAACCCGACAAAGCTAAGCAGGTGTTGGATCAATATGGTTTCACCGTCAGCATCAACCAGGTCATCGCCATCGAAGTGGAGGATAAACCAGGAGGTCTTTCAAAAGCATTGGCTGTATTAGATAACAAGGGGATTGGCATCGAATACATGTATGCCTTTGTGGGAAATGCCGCATTAAAGAATGCTATGGTCATCCTTCGGGTGGAAAACCCTGAAAGTGTAATACAGGTTTTAAAGGATGAAGATATCAGCATCGCTTCATCCAAAAGTGTGTACCGCGAATAAAGCAGCTTTACAGGCTACAAGGTTTTACAACTGCCCTTAAAGCACAAAGTAAAGCAGAGGTGAGTGCATGGAAAAAAAGTTAACCCTTTCTGATACAAACAAGGTTGTTGGTGGTGTATGCGGCGGGGTTGGAGAATATTTAGGTGTTGACCCCACTGCCATCCGGCTGGTTTGTGCCATATTAACCTTTGTTACCGGCGTTTTTGGCGGTGTGCTGCTGTATATTGTTGCAATGTTCATCATGCCCAGGAAGTAAAGCAGCCTTTGCTTTTTACCCGGCTTTTTATGTTTTCTGCAAAAAGGCTATAGCGGATCAGCACAGCATCTTACTATGTGAAAGCTTTACTTTTCACAGGTACTATTTATTGTGTGTTTTTAATCATATCAAACAACCTATTACTCCGAGAAAGCTACTACATCTAAAACGCTTTTCATCAAAAATGAAAGAACTTGTGGTGTGAGTACGTCAAACTTATGCAAGTCATCATTCAGATATCTAGAGTGATATTTATGTTTTTTGCTTGATGTTGCAGACTTAATTTCTCTAATAATTATGTTTACAATTTACGGCAAAATGTTAATTTTTGCTTTACAAAACCAATATTTTCTTGTATGATAATTATTACATTGAGATATTATATGTGAAATTTGGGATGTAGGCTATGGTTTTTAGGAGTAGTGCTAAAAATTTATCGCAGTCTCAGCAGGATAGGGCGGAGTATGAGCAGTTTAGGGTTCTTGCCGAGCAGCTTTTCCTTCCAATGCTGGTTGTGCAAAATGGGCACGTAAAATATGCCAACCAAGCCTTCTTTAAAATGTCGGGAATTCCTAACCAAAAGCATTGTGCCATTCCCCTGCGAACTTTGCTTTACAGCATACCACATGATTCACTGCGTCAGATTCTTGCCCATTATGAGGAAGAACACATCTCATCGGAAAATAATAATATTCCCATTATGATTCCCTCTGATGATCGCATTGTTTGGATGGAGCTTTATACGACAAAGATTGAATATGGCGATTCAAAAGCCGACTTCATCACTTTCCTGGATATCACGGATAAGATGAACGCTGAAAAGGAAATTCGTTATCTGGCCTATCATGATAAATTAACCGGGCTTTATAATCGCGGTTTTTTTGAAGAGGAGGTTCAACGGATTGATGTAGAAAGAAGCCTCCCAATTACCATTATTATCGGTGACTTAAACGGATTGAAGCTTTCGAATGATGTTTTTGGCCATTATGTCGGGGACAAGCTTTTAAAGTCATTTTCCGATATCCTCAAGAAGGTATGCCGCAAGGAAGATATCATTGCCCGCTGGGGCGGAGATGAATTTGCGATCCTTTTACCCGGAACCGACAATGAAACCGCAGGGGAAATCTGTGATCGTATTCATAAGGAATGTAAGAGAGATACTACGGGGCCTATTTCCCTAAGTGCATCTTTGGGTTTTTCCACAAAATACAATATCAACGAAAGACTGCTGGATACCCTTAAAATGTCTGAAAATATGATGTATCGCGAAAAGCTTTCAGAAAGCCGGAAAATACGACATACCATATTGGAATCACTAAAATTGTCCCTTTTCAAAAGGTCTATTGAAACGGAATCACATCTGAAACGTTTATTTGTTTTGGCAAACAATTTTGCCGAACATTTGGGCCTCAGCGACAAGGAACTGGACGAACTGTCGCTGCTTTCCTCTCTCCATGACATTGGAAAGGTTGCCATTTCCGATCAGATTCTGATGAAAGCCGGCAAACTAACCCAGGATGAGTGGACAGAGGTGCGTACCCATGCTGAAAAAGGCTATAAAATTGCTGTTAATCATCAGGAACTTGCCCCGATATCCGAGGGCATTCTTTGCCATCACGAACGATGGGACGGAAAAGGATATCCACAAGGCCTGAAAGAAAAGGACATCCCCCGGATATCCCGGATCTTGAATATCATCGACTCGTATGATGTGATGACCCATCATACAGTTTATAAAAATGCCGTTTCGCATGAAGCAGCTATCGAAGAAATTAGTGCCTGCATGGGCAAGCAGTTTGACCCTTACTTTACTCAAGCCTTTATTGAATACATGAAGAAGGCCTGACAGCCCGAGGTAAAAGTAAGAAATCCCATCATTCAGCTTCAGGCAAAAATGATGGGATTTTTCTTTTGATGAAAAGTGATTATCTGGATATGTCGGATAACTCGATGCCCTTGTTCTTATCCTTCGCCCAATCGATGGACCACTGGTTTTCAAAAATTAAAACATTGCGACTATACTGGTCGGTGGCCAGTATAGTTGAAGACGTCAGGTTCAGCTTGCGGGGATCGGTGGTTTGCGGCATCAGCCAGCGCGCGAACTTGTGGGAAAGCTTCACAAGGCGCAGCTCTACATTATACTCGCTTCTTAACCGGTGTTCCAGCACTTCAAACTGAAGCACGCCCACTGCGCCAACGATTAGCTCCTCTATACCGATGTCCAGTTGCTTGAAAACCTGAATCGCTCCTTCTTCCGAAAGCTGTTGGATACCTTTTTGAAATTGCTTGCGCTTCATCGTATCCCTGGCCGTTATTCTGGCAAAATGCTCGGAAGGGAAAAGGGGAATCCCGTTAAAGTCCGGCGCAGGCTTTACACTGCTAAGCGTATCTCCAATTCGGTACATGCCGGGGTCAAACAAACCGACAATATCTCCGGGCCAGGCTTCCTCAACGATCTCACGTTCCTGAGCCATCAACTGCTGGGGTTGAGAGAGGCGAATCTGCTTTTCATTCTTGGATTGATATACCCCCATCCCACGGGTAAACTTCCCGGAGCAAATACGCATGAATGCAATTCTGTCCCTGTGGTTGGGGTTCATATTCGCTTGGATTTTAAAGATAAAACCATAAAAGTCTTCATTTTCGGGTTCGGTGATCATCTCGGAAAAAAGCCTTGGGCCCGGCGGTGGGGCCATTTGCAGGAACTCCTCCAAAAACGGGGCAACCCCAAAGTTGGTCATTGCACTGCCAAAAAAGATCGGTGTCAGATTCCCTTTCATAACCTCCCGCATGGTAAAAGTATCACCTGCGATGTTCAGAAGATCAATATCTTCTACAAGGCGCGAGTAATAGGGCTCACCCAGTAGATCTTTAAAGACGGGATCTTCCACCGTTCCCTTGGTGGATTCAACGACTGACTGACCGTGGTTTCCACCTGTAAACAGCTCTATTTGCTTTAGCTTTCTGTTATACACACCTTTAAAATCGCCATCAGTTCCAATAGGCCAATTCATCGGATAGGAACGAATCCCGAGAACATCTTCAATTTCCTGCATGAGGTCAAATGGGTTCTTACTGGCACGATCAAGCTTGTTGATGAATGTAAAAATTGGAATGCCACGCATTTTACACACCTGGAAAAGCTTGATGGTCTGTGTCTCCACACCCTTAGCGCCGTCAATAAGCATAACGGCGCTATCGGCCGCAACCAGGGTTCTGTAGGTGTCTTCACTGAAGTCCTGATGGCCGGGAGTATCCAATATATTGATGCAGTGATTGTTATATTCGAATTGCATGACGCTGGAGGTTACCGAAATTCCACGTTCCTTTTCAATATCCATCCAGTCGGAGACTGCGTGGCGAGAAGCCTTGCGTGCCTTTACCGAGCCGGCCATATTAATGGCGCCTCCGTAAAGAAGAAGCTTTTCGGTAATAGTTGTCTTTCCGGCGTCCGGGTGAGAGATGATCGCAAAGGTTCTGCGCCGGCTTGTTTGCATTTTTATTTCATTTTCATCGGTTGACATCTGGTATTTCCTTTCCCGTATTCATTACGGTTTAGTTATTACGGCCCGCAATACATCGAAAATTGAAAGCGCAAGCTGCTATGGCCGTGCTGATAGTTGCAGCTGGTGCGCTTTTTTCACTTACAGGCTGCGGTAGCTAATCTTTTCCGGAAATGCAACTGACATATTTCATATCTTCATTCAGGATATGGCTGAAAAGCCATTTCGCAAGAAAGTTCAGGGTCTGGGTGATGATGCCTATTTGATGACTGTCTATATCCTGCATTGAGAGCTTGTTAATGTGCTTGACAAAATACAGGTGCTCCATTCTATGCTGTTCAAGGCCTTTATATTTACATTCTTCCATCCTTTTTTCTTCATATCCGAAGTGGTATTCGGAATAATCCTTCAGTTCCTCCAGGATTTCGAGGATATAATCGTAATAGTCTGCAGAGTCGCCGGTATTCAGCATATCTTCGAGCTTTGCCCCGATACTGACCAATTTCTTGTGTTGATTGTCGATTTCCTGAATCCCGGTTGCGTAGTCTTTACTCCAAGTAAACATAAGCTTCAACCCCCTCTGCATTCCCATATGCCTTTTCTCATTCAATTTGTTTCCTTTTCATGTTACAAAGAAATCACAATGAAGTCAATAGACCGTGGGGGCAATGGCCGAAATTATGTGCTGAATTAGTTTCTATTCAGGTATGTATTATAAGCTCAGCGATGTCATCCTGAGCATAGCGAAGGATCGCATCAGGAATTATACGAAGATCCTTCACTGTGTTCAGCACGGCAGGCTGTGCCTGCTTAACCCGGGTTAGCAGCCTGAATAATGTACCAGAACGGATGTATTGTTCCTCTGAAAAGCATACACAACTATACCCGATATGGAGCATTTCTGCAACAAATGCTGTTCATTAAGGGTTTTGGGTGTTATAATGAAATCATTTATAATATGATTAGAAAAATGGGAGGGATCTCGATGGATATGGTTCAGGCGGCTTCCATCGCCCAAAATGCATCCGTAACACTATCCTGTGAAAAGCAGGATAAAAAGAACCTTGCCCTGCGGTTGATTGCGGAAAAGCTGCAGGAAAACCGGGATGAAATCATTAGAAGAAACCAGCTGGATCTGGAAAGAAGTAAAAATGAAAACCTGCCTGCTCCTCTGCTGAAAAGATTGAAGTTTGATGATAAAAAGCTGGCCGAGGTTGTCGAAGGTATCCATAGCCTTATCAACCTGCCTGAACCGGTGGGAAAGAAGCTTATGGCCACGGAACTGGATGAGGGCTTGAAGCTATACAAGGTCAGCTGTCCTATAGGGGTTATTGGTATTATTTTTGAATCCCGGCCTGATGCGTTGGTGCAGATTTCCACCCTTTGCCTGAAAAGTGGAAATGCCGCGCTGCTCAAAGGCGGCAGCGAAGCCAGGGAAACAAACCGTGCTCTGGCTGATGTGATTAAAATGGCTACCACCGAAGCCGGAATTCACCCCGGATGGCTTCATCTGCTCGAAACACGCGAAGATGTAAGCGAGATGCTGAAGCTGGATGAATATATCGATCTGATCATCCCGCGGGGCTCCAACGATTTTGTGCGTTATATCATGGATAATTCACGCATACCTGTTCTCGGGCATGCCGACGGAATCTGCCATTGCTATGTGGACGATGAAGCCGACATCAACATGGCAGTAGATGTGGTGAACGATTCAAAGGTGCAGTATGTGGCAGTATGTAACGCAACAGAAACCCTGCTGGTGCATCGGGATATTGCCGATGCATATTTACCGGCATTAAAAAGGAAAACTGATGAAAGCAATGTACAGATAAAAGGCTGTGACAGAACCCGGGCTATCATCCCTGTGGAACCCGCCACCGAAAAGGACTGGAAAACCGAGTACCTGGATTATATTCTGTCGGTGAAGGTGGTAGATTCTCTTGATGAAGCGATAGAGCATATTAACACGTATGGTTCTGGTCATACCGACAGCATCATCACCAAAAACCAGGCACATGCCCAACGGTTCATGAACATGGTGGATTCCGGGAATGTTTTCTGGAATTGCTCCACCCGGTTCAGCGATGGGTTTAAGTATGGCTTTGGCGCTGAGGTGGGCATCAGCACCAATAAGATTCACGCCCGGGGCCCGATGGGCCTGGAAGGGCTGCTGATATACAAGTTCAAGCTAATCGGCAACGGCCATATCGTTTCAGACTATGCCGCAAACCGGCGGAAGTTCAGCCACAAGCCTCTTACCGAAGAATAGGGATATCATGCATCCGGTTTCATAAGAAAACACTGACCACGCTCTGAAACCGGATGTATTCTTGAAAGCCAGGGTTTTATCTCAGGATGATTCCGAAGGACCTCCATGATGCTGTAATCCTTTCCAAAGTGCATCGGAAAAACATGAGGGCAGCGCACTTCCTGCAGGAACCAGCTGATTCCCAGGTGTGAAAATTCTTCCTGACGCGGATCTACCGCAATAAAGGCGATATCAATCGCAGTATTCTTTAATTTTGCGATCTGCTGCTTATACTTCTTTTCCATATCAGGGTTCCACGGGTCGGGTTCTCCGTCCCAATGCCACCAGTGCAGATCACCTGCGTGGTATAATGTCAGGTCATCCATCTTCACCAAAAACGCCAAGCCTTCATCAGTGGATGTAAGGGTTCGAATGCTTATGCCAGAAAAGGTGTACGCTTTTTCAGCGGACACGGATAAAACGTTCTTCACATCCCTTGGCACGGAAATATCGTCGGATAAAATATAATGCAATTTCGGGTGCTGCTTTTCCCAACTCAGAATGACTGGGTTGAAGTGATCGCCGTGTTTATGGGAAGCAAATACGAAAATCTCCTCATCACTGTGAGCGAAGGGGTCAAAGATACCGCCCGTCAGGTCGGTCTTTTGTTTTTCAGCCCTGTTGTTATAATAATCGAAAATCAATAGCCTGCTGCCATATTTTACGGCATACCCGCTGTGAAACAGGTACCAAATCTGCGCAACGTTTTTCATACATTTCTCCAATCTGACAAGCCCATCATCACAGGCTGCTCGAATACCTATTCCGTTTTTAAGATGGTTTCACTGAAATACTTTAGAATCATCAGCTTTATCCTATCAAAACTGGAAGCTGAAAACAACCAACAGGAACACTCGAAATTGCATGCGGGCATGCCCAAAAACAATGGTCTGTCTACACAGTAAAAGGTTTAATCCGGGCTGGTACTTATCTCAGAAAACGATGGTTCGCCCTTACCTGTCATGAATTTTACGGGGTGATATTATTATTTGACAAATCCCGCTTTCCTGCGAGGATATAATGGTGCTGGGCCTTTTGAATGGGTTCAGGGACATAGAAGAACCATCTCCCGGTGTTTGGTATAAATGACAATGACCATGCATATAGGTGGATAGTGGAGAAACTATGTACTTTTTTATCAAATGCCCTAAGTTCGCTGCCTCTATAAGCTGAGATAAACCATTTTCTGCTTGAGTGGCGAGTATAATCTACGACTGAAGGGTATTTGATAAAAGGCTCGCGGACCATTGGTATTTGTTACACAAATACCAACCAGTTGCACACAAAACGCGCAAGTCGGGAGTGTACCGAAGGCTTCAGCCGAGGAACACTCTCTGAAGGCACTTTCAGCACACATACGTATTTGCCAGGCAAAAACGCGTTTTGGCGCACAATTCGCGCAAGCACTCATTGAATTGAGGCAGAAAGTACAGTTTGAGGTGATTCTATGATTCTTTACATTGATGTGCTGTTTCTGGAGAATGTGATTGTCAATTATGGCATTCTCCTGGTCACCGAGAAATTGTCAGGACGCTATTCCACCATCATGCGAAAGTTTATTTCAGCTGTCATAGGGGCGATATACCTGGCCGCCATGTTGCTGTGCCCCAGGGTGCAAACGCTTTATACCATTGCTGGAAAGCTGCTGCTGTCAGTTCTGATGACAGCCGTTGCCTTTCCAGGCAGGGAAATGAAGGGCATACTGAAGGCCTTTCTGTCTTTTTATCTGTCAACCTTCATTTTTGCCGGGGCTGGGTTCGCACTGATGAGTCTGACCAATCAGGGAATTTACTTTAAGAATGGCGAGTTTTACAACCAAATGAGAAGCGATACGCTGCTTCTTGCATTAACACTGGTTTTTGGGTTTCTGATGGTCCGAGCTTTTACGGATATCTTCAGAAGACGGGTTGAAAAGGAATCCTTTATCGTTAAGGCATCCATTCACCTTGGTGAAAAAACTGTAAGCCTGCAGGCATTGATCGATACCGGTAACTCACTGAAGGATCCGGTAACGCAGTATCCTGTCATGATAGCCGAGCTGGATGGAGTCAGGGAGCTGCTGCCTGCAGGAATGGCGGAATGGCTGAAAGACTGGTCCAAGACTCAGAATGTTCCGGGGGCTTCAGGAGAAAATTACGAATGGAAAAAAAGAATACGTCTAATCCCTTTTAATGCCATCGGGACTAATAACGGGATGCTGCCGGGATTCAAACCCGACAGCATTAGCGTGGAAAAGGAGGAATTGCAGTATGAACGGACACAGGTTGTTGTATGCATCTGCCAAAACAGGCTTTCAACAAGAAACCAATACAGGGCGATCATCAGCCCAGAGCTGATTTCTGCATAACAGGGCCAGTGTCCGGTTTCAACCAACAAGGAAAGAAAAAGCTGTAAGGAAGGGATCTTATGAACAATTTGATCAGAAGGTTTATCAACTGGATAAGAAAATTAACCGGCAGGCATTTTCTCGAGGATATCCATTATGTCGGCGGCAGCGAAGCTTTACCGCCCCCTTTAACAAATGAAGAAGAAGCGGCACTACTGGACAAATTGCCGCAGAAGGAGCTGGTCGTGAAAAGAACCCTGATTGAACGTAACCTCAGGCTTGTGGTCTATATCGCGCGCAAGTTTGAGAATACAGGAATGGACATCGAGGATTTAACTTCCATCGGCACCATTGGCCTAATAAAGGCTATTAATACATACAATCCATCTCGTAACATCAAGCTGGCCACCTATGCATCAAGGTGTATCGAAAATGAAATCCTGATGTTCTTGAGGAAAAACAGCAGGATTCGCTCCGAAGTATCCATAGACGAGCCACTGAATGTAGACTGGGACGGCAATGAACTTTTACTTTCAGACATTCTGGGCACCGAAGGGGATTTGATCCAAAAAAACCTGGACGATGAAATCGACAGGGAACTGCTGGTCACCGCCATGACCAAGCTTAGTCGGCGTGAAAAAAGAATTATGGAAATGCGGTTTGGACTGAACAACCAAAGGGAGAAAACCCAAAAGGAAGTTGCCGACATGCTGGGGATCTCACAGTCCTACATTTCCAGGCTGGAAAAAAGAATTCTTGTGCGGCTGAAAAAAGAGATCAGTCGCATGCTGTAATGCTATGAAGCAGCTGCACTCGATTGTGGAAATAATTGCATAATTATTTCCTCGAATTCATGAAACCAAAAGTTTTTTTCACCCTGTATGGCCATGACACTGTGCACCGGGAGGCCTGTCAAGGGGTGAGAAGGATATTTTCAAACCGTTGAAACAGTATATTTGGCACCTTAAAGGAAAAAATGTAGATAGGGTTTTCAAATGGTCAGGAACCGTATCAGATTTTCAGGAATTGGTCCGTCAGGGTCTTTCCACGGTTCCTGATGCGTGGTTTTATCCAATTTTGAACCCCATTCTCTCATGGAGGTGCCTTATGATCAACAAAGTTGAAATCTGCGGAGTCAACACGTCCAAACTTCCTGTATTGACAAATAAACAAAAGGATGAATTGTTTAAGAAAATAAAAAAAGGCGACAAGAGTGCAAGGGAGGAGTTTATCCGGGGAAACCTGAGGCTTGTTTTAAGCGTCATACAACGCTTTAACAACCGGGGAGAGCATGTGGACGACCTGTTTCAGGTTGGCTGTATCGGGCTTATCAAAGCTATTGACAATTTTGACTTAACGCAAAACGTAAAGTTTTCAACCTATGCTGTTCCGATGATCATCGGTGAAATCCGAAGGTACCTGCGGGATAACAATTCAATCCGGGTCAGCCGTTCACTGAAAGACATCGCCTACAAGGCGCTCCAGGCAAAGGAAAAGCTGACCAACACGCTGTCGCGGGAACCATCGATTACCGAGATCGCCCAGGAAATGAATGTCCCCAGAGAGGATGTTTTACTGGCCCTCGATGCCATTCAGGATCCCATTTCACTGTTCGAGTCGGTCTATCATGACGGTGGCGATGCCATATATGTGATGGATCAGGTGAGTGATGAAAAAAACAATGATGATAACTGGCTGGAGAACATTTCAATCAATGAAGCCATCTCCAGGCTGTCCGATCGGGAAAGGATGATCGTCGATTTACGCTTTTTCAGGGGAAGAACCCAGATGGAGGTAGCCGAAGAGATTGGTATTTCGCAGGCGCAGGTGTCCCGCCTTGAAAAAGCAGCATTGAAACACATGCGGAAATATGTATAGTTTTTTCCTTCCACTTCTTTATGACAGTTCTTCTGAATAAATTGTAATGGAATCATTTTTTGAAGGTGCAGCCATGCAGCAGGATTTGAAAAACCTTGAACGCAACGGCATTCAGCTGCCAACCTCCAATGTGTTCAGAATTGGGGAACTAAGGCAGAAGGAGGTTATTAACCTTGTAGACGGCAGAAGGCTGGGATTTGTGAAGGATATTGAATTCAGTGTGGAGACGGGAAGACTGGTTTCACTCATATTGCCAGGGCCATGGTCACTGTTCAGAGCCTTTGGGACAGAATCGGAGATGGTCATTCCCTGGAGGGATATCCGCAAAATCGGGGAAGAGATCATTCTGGTAGATATTAAGGACGGGTGAATCATATTGCCTTTGGAACACTGATGAGGAGGGATTTTGCCATGCAAAACCCTCTTTTTGTACTCATCTATTAATTTGGATGTGAAATATCCGATAATCAATATAGTAGTAAGAAAAGGAGGAGTGTTATGAAATGTCCTTATTGTTCTCATCCGGAAGACAAGGTGATCGACTCCCGTCCCACGGATGAAGGGGCTACGATCCGCAGACGGAGAGAATGCCTCGGATGCCAGAAGCGGTATACCACTTATGAAAAGGTTGAATACATGCCGCTGATGGTGATTAAAAAGGACAAGTCCCGTCAACCGTACAACAGGGATAAGCTGATGAACGGGATATTGCGGGCTTGCGAAAAACGTCCGGTTTCCGTCAGCCAAATCGACAACCTGATAGACAATGTCGAGGCTCAGATTTATAACACCCTTGAAAGGGAAGTTACCAGCACTGAGATTGGTGAAAAAGTGATGGAAGAGATCCGCAAGCTCGATGAGGTTGCTTATGTTCGCTTTGCTTCGGTATACCGTCAGTTTAAGGATATTGACACCTTTATGGATGAATTGCAGAAGATCAAGACCGAAAAATAGCGGAGGGGTACCTTGGTAAGTTTTGATGTTTCCCATCTGAACCGGATAATAAATGAGACCCTGAAAATGATTGATAAAAGCCGGGATGCAATATTTGACATCGCGGAGGGTGCCCGCCTGGAATGCAACAGGCTGGAGCAGGAGTTAAAAGAACTGAAGCTCGAGGCAAAGACCACTATTGAAAAAAGTGACCTTCTTGAGGTTGAGCTGAAAAAAAGCAGAATGAGGCTTGCGACCATCAGTAAAAACTTTAACAGATATACGCAGGAGGATATTCGGGTTGCCTATGAAAGCGCCGATAAGGTGAGGGTTGAACTGGCAGTGAACCGTGAGCACGAGAAGTATATCATCCTGCGCAGAAATGACCTGGAGCGACGAATGAAGGAAGCATTAGGCACTGTTTCCAAAGCTGAGCTGCTGGTGAATCAGGTTGGAACGATTATGGATTATCTTTCCGGGGATCTGAGCAACCTCAATGGCCACCTGGATGATTCGGAAAAGAGAAAATTTCTCGCTATTCGTGTTATTAAAGCACAGGAAGAGGAGCGCAGCAGAGTAGCCAGAGAAATACACGACGGCCCTGCTCAGTCCATGTCCAATGTTGTCCTGAAGGCTGAAATTTGCGAGAAACTGATCGACATCGATATCGAGCAGGCTCGCGGTGAATTACAGAATTTAAAGAAAATTGTCCGGGAATCACTGAAGGATGTCAGGCGAATCATTTATGACCTTCGCCCCATGTCCCTTGAAGATCTGGGGCTTTTACCCACCCTGCAGAAATATGTGGAAAATTTTTCATTGGAGACGGGCATTGACGTCAGCTTTCAACGTCGTGGCCTGGACATGGTGGTGGATGATAAAAACCTGAACCTGACCATCTTCAGAATCGTTCAGGAAGCATGAACAATATCCGGAAACACTCACAGGCAAAAACTGCGGAAGTTCGGGTTGAGTTCACCCCACTATGTGTTTCACTAAAGGTTTCCGATAACGGGAAGGGATTCGATATGAACTCCATGCAGGTTGCAAAAGATGATCACAGCAGTGGATTCGGGCTTTTCAGCATGAAGGAACGCATTGAGCTAATGAACGGGAAGATTGAAATCTCTTCTCAAATTGGGAAGGGTACGGCAGTAATGGTTGTTTTACCGCATTCGGAAGAATGAAAGGAGTTCTTTTATGGAACGGATACGCATTATGCTTGCAGAAGATCACTCCATGGTACGCCAGGGGTTAAAGCAGCTGATTGAGCTGGAACATGACATCAAGGTAGTTGCCGAAGCCTCCAATGGTGAAGAAGCAGTGAACTATTTCTTTTTAGAGCAGCCCGATGTGGTGCTGATGGATATTAATATGCCGAAGCTGAACGGTCTGCAGGCATTGGAAGCAATTAAGGAAAAAAATCCGGATGCGAAGATCATCATTCTGACCCTCCACCAGGACAGGGAATATCTTTTCAAAGCCCTTCAGCTTGGTGCCAATGGTTATGTGCTGAAGGATGCCGATGGATCTGTTTTGGTGGAAGCCATTCGCAAGGTTCATCTTGGAGAAGCCTATATACAGCCAACCATGGCAAGGGAATTGATTGTGGAGTTTAAACGGTATACCTCCGGTGAAGCGAATACCTCCCGAAAGAACAGCCTTTTAAGCGACCGGGAGCTTGAGGTGCTGGATTTGATTGCAAAGGGCCATTTGAACAAGGAAATTGCCAAGAAGCTTTTTATCAGCGAGAAAACGGTGAAGAACCATATCTCAAACATCTTCAAGAAACTGAATGTTTCCGACAGAACGCAGGCAGCCGTTTACGCGCTGAAAAACAATCTTGTTAAATAGCATCTGTACCAGCGTACTAATAGCTGAACAAGTGTTTTCCCATCAATATCGACCAGTTACAGGACACTCCAGGGTGTCCTGTTTCATGCAAATCTTATTCAAATCTTTGTTTATCAACAGCCAATTAAGAGTAAATATAAAAAGGAAGCACAAATTACTTTAATAAACGGGGAGGGAAAGATAATGACGAAGGAAAAGGAAAATGAACTGCAGAAATCTGTTGATAAAGAGCTGGCTGATGATGAGCTCGAACAGGTATCAGGAGGGCATATAGAACTGGTGAACGATCCAACAAATTCAGGAGGCAGAGAGTTAAATACGAAGCGTCTTTCGCGAGGAGATCACATGGCATAGTGTGTACAAAAGAAAAATTGTAGCATAGCAGACATGAACACTGAAAGCATTTCGTACTGCCGGTCGTAATAACAAAGGTTGTATCAGTGGTGCGTGATTTCTGATTCCTTTTCTTCCCGTGAACAAGGCAATATACCGTAACTTTTTCGCTTTACTTGGATAATTCTTTTAGGGTATAATGGGTAAAATATTATCCCGGCACGGGGAGGGGTTCTTACAATGAAAATTGAAATCATGGATACGACCTTGAGAGATGGTGAGCAAACCCCAGGGGTTTCTTTTTCCCATACCGAAAAATTCAATATTGCAAAAATTTTACTCGAAGAGGTTCAGCTGGATCGGATCGAAGTGGCTTCAGCCCGGGTATCAAAGGGTGAAATGGAAGCTGTGAAGCTGATCTCAAGCTGGTGCAAGGCAAAAGGATATCTGGATCGCCTTGAAGTTTTGGGCTTTGTTGATGGTACGATCTCCGTGGACTGGATTGTTGAATCCGGGGCCAGGGTCTTGAACCTGTTATGCAAGGGTTCTTTAAAGCATGTGCAGTATCAGCTGAAGAAAACACCCGAAGAACATATCCGGGATATAAAGAACGTCATAGGCTACGCAAAGAAGAATGGAATCCACTGCAATATATATTTGGAAATATGGTCGGAGGGTATTATGAATTCCCCCGAGTATGTATACCAGCTGATTGATGCCCTGAAGGACGAGGGAATCGACAGGTTTATGCTTCCAGACACGTTAGGGATGCTGGATCCCGAGCAAACCTTTCAATATGTGCGGATGATGGTGGAAAGATATCCGCAGGTTCACTTCGATTATCATTCCCACAACGATTACGACATGTCAGCGGCAAACACGCTGATGGCCGTAAAGGCAGGTGCTCGCGGGGTGCATACCACCGTGAACGGCTTGGGCGAAAGAACCGGAAATGCACCCCTTTCCAGTGTTGTAGGCGTTTTGAAAGATTTTTGCCCAGGTATTGCGTTATCGGTGGAAGAAACCAAGCTGGCAAAGATCAGTAAAATCGTCGAAGCGTTTTCCGGCATCCGCATACCAGGCAACAAGCCCATTATCGGCGAAAACGTATTCACACAGACCAGTGGAATTCATGCCGACGGGGACAACAAGGGGAACTTGTATTTTAACAACCTGATGCCGGAGCGCTTTGGCAGGCTTCGAAAATACGCCCTGGGGAAATCCTCGGGAAAGGCCAGTATTGTAAAAAACCTTGAAGAGCTTGGAATTGAGCTTGACAAGGAATCCGTCCGGAAAATCACCGATAGAATTGTTGAGCTTGGTGACAAGAAGGAAAGTATCACCACCGATGATTTGCCATACATCATCTCGGATGTTCTTCGCACCGGCGAAGCAGAAAACAAGATCAAGCTGCTGAACTATTATATTTGCCATGCCCGTAACTTAAAGCCGGTTTCCACGGTTAGCCTGGAGATAGACGGCAAGGTTTACGAGGAAACCTCCAATGGGGATGGGCAGTATGATGCTTTTGTAAAAGCGATTACTAAAATATATGAGCAAATCCAAAAGCCAATGCCGCACTTAATCGACTACATCGTGACCATCCCTCCCGGAGGGAAAACCAACGCGCTGGTGGAGACCGCCATTACATGGCAGTTTGGACGGGAATTCAAGACCAGGGGGCTGGATTCCGACCAGACAGCTTCAGCTATCAAGGCTACGATGAAAATGCTGAATATGATTGAGGATATGAAGCTGCAAAACGGATCATGTTCTTAGCCATATACTCCATAACTTTGCATCAATTCAGGAAAAACTCTAATCAAACTCTAATGAGAAACAAAAGAATTTCAAATCCAGAGACCCTATAATACAATCAAATGATATCAAGGCTTCCGGAAATGTTTCAACAGGGTGCATCACTGCACCCTGCTCATCCATAAGAAACCCGCAGGCCTTTCATGTTCAGGAGGGTATTGAAAATGTCTCTGATTGGAAATTTACTCTGGATTGTCGTTGGGGGTCTTGCTGCCAGCATATTGTGGCTAATTGGGGGCTTATTGGCCTGCTTAACCATTGTTGGTATTCCCTTTGGCATACAATGCTTTAAAATAGGCGGTCTCGTTCTAACTCCCTTTGGCAGAGATGTGGAGGTAGGTCGCTTCGGTGTCGGAGGCCTTGTTGGAAACATTCTGTGGATTGTTTTCCTTGGCTGGGAATTGTGTCTGCTGCATTTGACTATCGGTTTGCTTTTTTGTGTTACTATCATTGGAATACCCTTCGGATTGCAGCATTTCAAGCTGGCGAAGCTGGCGCTGCTGCCATTTGGGGCTGAAATTCATTCCCGATAACGGGTTTACATATTTCGGCTTTTGATGCCGGGGGATGATGAATCCTCCGGCTAAGAAAACCGCACATAGCTTCATGAATTAATCTTGGAATTTCACTTTCACATAGATGCATAACCTCCCGGTTTGAGCGCCTTCAGCACATGAAGGCCCTTTTTTTACCCCTGAGACCTTTGACATTTAATGATTATTTTCCAAACTCATGCATAGGATTTTAATAATGATTGTTCATATTCCGGACGAACAGAATCCTTTTCGTTCAGAGGGGGGAGCCATGGATTCCAAAAAAAGCTATAAGCCTGTGATTTCAAACAAAATGAAAACGCAAACGCTGAAACCGATGAAAAAAAGTCCGATCAATTGGACTGCAATTGTCGGAGTATTACTGATCCTCGCCGCGATTATATTTCTCGTATTATCTCTCATTCCAAAGGATGGGAAAAAGAAGGGTGGAGGTGCGGTTCAGGTTACTTATGATATTCAGGTTGTGAGAGAGGAACAGAAAAGTGTGGACGAAGGACATTCTCCATGGAAACTGGATCCGGTTTTTGTCACGCAGGTATTTGTAAGCCTGAAGATATCTCCGAATGGCATACAGGGAGATTATCCTGTTCGCACAGGAGAACTGAAGCTCATTGAAAGTTCAAACAAAGAAGCCATTGTTCAGGTTTCCAGCAGCAGGACACAGATCCGGCTTGTATATCTGAAAAGGCTTGTCAGAAAGGATGATACGGGCATTTGGACGGTTACGGCCTATGAAACCGCAGATGCGAATAAAACACCGGAAAATATCGTTCCTGAGAAACAAAAGGACACTGAAAAGAAGGAGAACATCGAGAATAAAGAGAACAAGGAAAATACAGGGGGAAAGGGAGAGACCAAGCCGTAATAACGTGAATACTTCCCCGGCAGGGATACTCATGTGGCACTTCAGCATCCCCCCGGGGGTGACCCGCTACACAGAGGATTTTCACTAAAAAACCAGCAGTTCGGGGGCATACCTCAGGAACGTACCCACTGCAACGCACCCCGAGAGGATGCCCCCATCGTTGAACGCTCCTGAAAATGACCCATTATAGAAAGCCTTGCAGGCTATGCACCTGTAAGGCTTTTATGTTGCCTTTTTTTTGACAGGGTTGTTTATGTTTTTGATTCTGATGGTATATTTTTAGTGTATTGCCAGATGCTTTGCCTAATAACGACTGGTTTATCAAGCCTGATTGGCTGTGTGACAACATAGCCTCTGTTTTGAAGGGAGATAGGTGTTGGATGAAATCATTTAAACGTCCGGTTCAGCTCTTTCTGATGGTATTTATTTTTGTGTCTGTCCTGTCTGTATTCAATCTTCCTGCCACAGCTTCAATTCCTGGCTTGATGGATGACAGCTTATATATAAGCTTTAAGAATACGGAGGTAACTAAAAACTATACCTGGTTCTATTTCGAGGACCCAAACCAATACATTGCTTTTGCATATTATGCGGCTCCAGGACAACCCTGGCCTGATTATTTAGACTTTTCCGTGACTCAGGAAAACCAGGAAATTGGTATATATGATTATTACCTGTTTGATTCGGAGTCTTATTATGAAGCAAAACTGAAAGAAGGGATAAACAGGTTTTCCATTACAGATAACATAGGCTATTATTCCTTCCATATCAATGTGGTCTATATCCCGCAGACGGCCAATGCACAACGCAGAGGGGAAATCATGCAGGCGGTCATTAATGCCAACAATCAATCGGTGGATGAACAATCATTTCTAGCCGCCGAAAGTGGCGTAAACGCCCAATTAGCCATTCCTTATGATAATTATGAAGATAAAATCAGCTTAACCGGGATGACTACAGCCATGGACAAATATTTCAACATTCTCTCCACCGGCCTGGATTCCATAGAACTCGCCGTGGAATCGAAGGATTCGGCAAAGGTTTATGTTGACGGCGTTTTGTCGCAAACCCTGGGGCGGGCAAAGGTATCTATTCCGCTGACACTGAACAGTTATCTCACCAAAATCGAAGTGAAGTATGAAACGTCAGGGAAAAACTATCAATATTGTATTGCAAAACTTCCATCCGGCCTGAATGCAGAGACTTATCAGGAATTTCATGCGCAAGCAAATACTAAAAATGAGCAATCCACTGATCAGGCAACCTATGACCAAAATGTAGCCGACATGACGGCATATGTTGAGTCGCTCATCAGCGATTTGAAGCTGATTAATCTGTCGGGCATTCCCGGCGCCAAGGACAATGATCAGCCTTACCAGGTTTATGTGACCGATCAGCCCGCTTTACAGCTGTCCACGTTTACTAAAGAGCCGGCCGAGTTCATTTTCAATGGAACACCTTGCGGTGCGCTGCAAAACCTTTGGAAAACAGCCGCTCTCAATTTGAAGGATGAGGGGAATACCCTGGAAATCCGCTTCGGACAGGAAACTCAAACTATCTTCCTTTATAAAATTCCTGGTGATACCAAGCCGGAAATCAGAACCGCGCTTGTTGCCTCAGGGGCACAATCCAATGCAAATGTGCAGGAAGAAGCCGATTACCTGCAGGCTGTAGAACACCTGAAGGCCATTTACAGATGCAACCGGGAAGGAAAGGTCAGGAAACTCGCTGCAGGCCGCTCTCATTTCCTGGCGCTTCTGGAGGATGGAACGGTTACTGCGTGGGATAAAAGAGGAAACTGGATGGATGTGCCCGACACGGTAAGCCAGGTTCAGGATATTGGTGCTGGTAACGATTACTCCGTTGCGCTGAAGGAGGACGGTACGGTGGTTGCCTGGGGCAGTTTCACCGGTGGAACAAATGTCCCGGCAGGCTTGAACAATGTGCGTGCGATTTCAGTTGGCCCCCTGTTTACTCTCGCTCTAAAAAATGATGGCACCGTGGTGCAGTGGGGCGCAGGTATCTATTCCCGAGTGCCAGCCGGCTTGTCCCAGGTTAAGGCGGTTTCGGCAGGCGCCTATCACGCGCTGGCCTTAAAAGAAGACGGTACGGTAGTGGGCTGGGGCGGCAATGATTATGGTGAAATATCCATTCCTGAAGGGCTTACCGGCATTCAGGCCATCTCGGCAGGGGAATACGTGAGCCTCCTTAAGAAGGCGGATGGCACCGTCATGATCCTCAACTACAATTATCAATCTGTTTACCCGCCTTATTTAAGGAATGTGAAAGAAATCTTATGTATCAATACAGATGTCAATTATGCGATTTTAACCGACGGCTCGGTAAAAAGCTTTTCACAGTCGGTTATGTATACCGATGCATTCATATACAATGTTCCTGGAAATGGGAAAATTCCCCTGCAGATCACAGCGCACAAGGACTATTACGAGGATTATCTCATGCTGATGGCGGACGGCACTGTATTCAGCCCCAACAGCAGCTACCAGCAGACTTTGTCGAGCTTTTTCAAAAAGTATGTCAGCCTGGGAACAAACGAGATTTCCAAAGACTATTCCATCTTCTACACAGAGAATCCCAATCAAACCTTGAAGGTGAATTCAAACGGCAATTGTCAGATCAGCTTGAACGGACAGCCTCTGAAAAGCTTCACCAACTCCATCGAAGCCATACCCTTTGAGTTGATACCGGGTAAAAACGAGCTGGAAATCAGTCTTTCAGATGAGATATTCCACATGAACCGGAAAATAACCGTGTTTTACCTGCCTGCGCAAACCGATGCTGCTTTCCGTCAGGCAGTGATGAACCAGGTGACTGCAGCAAACGCTGTCAGTACGAATGAGACAAACTATCATAATGGTGTAAACAGTATTATGAACCTGAGAGTATTTAATGTTCCGGAACTGGGATTGTCCATTCAGAAGCCATATACTATCAGACTGAGTACAGCTGCCCAGGTGAACCTCAGTTATGACATGTTTGACGGCAGTATTAACGTCAGTGTCAATGGAACACCTGTAGCTGTTGACAATGCCGCACATGGGAAAATACCTGTTTCGCTGAATCCAGCGCAGAATGAAATTTCTGTCAACATTCAATTTGCCACTGGTGCAACACAAACCTGGAAAACCTGCCTTTTCTATCTGCCAGAAAGCAGCGCAGGCCTGCAGCAAACGGTAGGGGAGGCCATCGCTTTGGCAGACGGGCGTGCTGTGGATGAAGCGTCGTATCAGCAGGAAGTGGCCGGTATAACGGCTGCGAAGACGCTCACCATCAATAACGTAAGGATTGATCCGAACCGGCTTTTCAACATCCTTTACACCGAAAACAAGGTTTTGAATATGGGCGTAACGGTTTATAACTCTGCCAAAGTACTGCAGGATTTCACCGAAGTCCAGTCGCTTTCACGGGATCATCAGAGTTTGTCCCTGAATCTTCATAATGGGGTGAACAATTTAGAAGTTCAGTTTGGAGAAGGAGCAGCCCTACAGGTTTACAAAATTTGTGTATTTTATATTCCAGCCAATGCGGAAGCCAGTTTCCGTACGAACACATCCGCTGTGGTTACCGCTGCCAATCAGAAAAACTTCGACCAGACAAGCTTTAATTCAGAGATAAAAGCAATTATTCAAAACAATAAAACGCTTGCCTTTGATAATTTCATCGGAAACCTGGATATGAACCGGCAGTATCGCATTTTGTATACCGAAAATGCACAGCTTTCCATAAAATGTTCCACCGCTGAACGCGCTGATATTTCCATGGTGAAGATGTCTGACGGCTCTAATGTTGCGGGGAGCGAAAGCTATACTATTATTGGTGGTACAGGCAGTTTCACCATTGGACTGGTGGAGGGCAGAAACCTGCTTACTGTCACTTACACTGAATTTGGTGAAGTGAAGACATACCGTTATGCCATCTTCCGTGGTTCGTCGAAATTCGGCAGAAAGACGAAAGGCAATATCATCAATGCCGTGATCAACGCTGACAACCAGCTGGCGAACAACGATGGTCTGACCTGGAACATCAAGTTAGCGGATACGACCAACACCTATTTCTGGAATTTGAATTCCAACTGGTTCAAATGGCTGTAAAATTGTGGAGAAGTCATATATTCTCAAGTACTGCATCAAACCAATAGACCCATGATGAAATGGCTATTAAATAGCGGAGGAATAACCCCATGAAGAAAACAGGATGGATGATTGGTTTAGCTTTTTTATTGGTTTTGTTTCCCCTGACAGCGCAAGCCGCCACCGAATCTGAATATTACGAGCAGGGGGTAGCGCTCTTCGGGCAGGGGAACTATGAAGATGCGTTAAAAAGCTTTGAAGAAGCCGCCAGGTTAAATCCGGAGGAATCGGTTTATTATGACTGGCAAGGCTCCTGCCTGTATCATATGGTTGCATTTGATGAAGCACTGCTGGCATTTGACAAGGCACTAGCTTTGGAGCCCTATTATTCGACGTATGAGTACAAGGGCGCCTGCCTGGCTGTATTGGGCCGAACGTCGGAAGCACTTGCAGCCTTCGATGATAGCATTGCCTTGTATCCGTACCAAAACAATTATTTCTGGAAAGCGGCCATGCTGATGGATTTAAACAGATTACCTGAAGCAGCAGCCACTTATCTGGATGCTGTAGGCCTTGACGGTGTGGATAACAATGCAAAAGCACTGGCTTACAATAACGCCGGTTACGTACTATACCTCGATAAACAGTATGCAGCAGCAATGAATGCTGTTCAAAACGGCCTGGCACTCAAGCAGGACAAGCCAAGCCTGTACAAGAACAAGGGGCTGATTCTGGAAGCGCAGGGCTTTTACACTTCAGCGATGGAGAATTATGACCGGGCACTTGAAATTGACCCGACATATGAATCTGCGCTGACCGCTCGAAGAAACCTCAATGCAAACCTTTACGACGTAGTTCCGACCAGTACCGAAGCTGTTGACTGGGATGAAATAAAGCTTTATGTATCGGTGGACAAGGTGTGGACCATCACCTTCAACCGTCCGGTGGATTTGAACAGCGCAAAAGCAAATATCACGGTTACCGATGATGAAGAGAATAATTACAGTATAAAGGTTGAGGCTGGAAATGACGCCACCCAGATAAAAGTGTCGCCTGATAATGAACAGGGCTGGCCGCCTTCCAAAAAACTTACGTTGTTCATTCCCTCTGCTGTTGGAAGCACTGACGGAGCTAAAATGTTCAATGGAATTAAAATGATTTTTGTAACCAAATAGAAGGAAGGTGAAAAGAATGAAGAAGATGGTGGATGACGTAACCCAAAAAGAAGAGTCTGTACTTACCGATGAAGAACTGGAACAGGTTTCCGGAGGTCTTGAGCGTCCAAAACCACCTGTTGCACCTGGAAGCGGCGATGGTATGTAGAAAGGGGCCCTGAAGTTGAAAAATCATAAGATTGCTGTACTTTTTTTATGGATTGCTGCATGCATGATCTTTAATACTACTTATACTGATTCGAATGAGTATAAGTACAAATCGAAAGCCCAGACCTTAAATGATCTTGGGCTTTATCATGGTGTTTCAGCAACATCTTTCGTGCCTGATTTGACTTCGGCATTAACCCGGGAACAAGGCGTTGTGATGCTGCTCAGATTATTCGGACGGGATGCCGAGACGCAGAAAATAACGAATGCGGATGAAATTTTAAGCAGGTTCAGTGATGCAAGCTCAATATCTGACTGGGCTAAAAAACATGTCGCTTATGCAGTAAAAAATGAGCTGGTTAAAGGGCTACCCAACGGTACTATCGCACCAAAGAAGCCGATGAACGGAAATCAATACTGTACTCTAATATTACGTCAACTGGGGTATAAAAATGACTATGATATGGCACCTGAACAGCTGGCAGACAAAGGTGGTATCTCATCTGCACAGGCTGTTCTATATACAAATAAGGATTTGATTAGAGACGATTTGGTTGTGATATCCTATGGCTGCCTGAAAGTAACAGACGTTACAAATAAGACTGTACTGGAAAACCTGGTTCTACAGGGCACGGTACCAAGAGACAGGGTAGAAGCTGCCATTATGTATGCGCCGGATCTCCGCATCGCACTGCGTCCCGCTATTCCAACTACTACTCCTGTACCAACTGTGATGCCGACACCTACCCCTTCTCCATCTCCGACTCCTTCACCGACCCCGACATCAACCCCAAGGCTTATAATACCTCCGTCTAGCTCGGATGATTCAACTGATAACGAGAAACCGCTGGCCTTTGCTGCCCAAAGCCAGGATAACCGAATTGTTGTGCGTTTTAATGAAGCAGTTGTTTCTGCAACAAGCGGTAATGGTGCCAGGAATCCATCCAATTACAGACTGTTGCGGATTGATGGCAGTTTTGTGGAAAACGCCGTTTTGGTCACAGAAAAAATATCCAATATACAATATGAAGTAAGCTTCGATACACTGACGAAAGGGAGCGGTAGTGAATATATCATCAGTATCACCGGTATTTGCGATTTATCCGGAAATACGATGAAGGAGTATCAACAGAAACTGGCTGTCATACCCTTTACCGTTGTAGAAATTGAATAATTACAGGGAACCTCAAATTGCGGGAAACCAGCCGGTGAGGGATAACCACAAGTTCACTGCACATTGCGGGAAGCCGCATTAGAGAAAAACCACATGTTTACTGCATTTCATGGGAAACCGTTTGGGATAAAACCACATGAAAAAGAGCCTTTCAGTTTTCTGAAAGGCTCTTCTGGTGGGCGATGAGGAACTCGAATCCCCGACTTTCACTACGTCAAAGTGACACTCTACCAACTGAGTTAATCGCCCGCGTGCGTAATTTATTATACACAGATTCGCAGGATTAATCAAGATGAAAAAAATGATTTTTTGAGGAACGCACACTCATTACACAAATGGAATACTAATAAATGGGTTACAATGGCTGAGTGGTGGTTATCTCTGCCTTACGCAGGCACTGAAGCTAGTACGTAAAGACTTTTTTATCTAGATTATGCTTTTGTGTATTCCATTGTATATGGGCACCATACCATGCATTTCAGGCATAAAGCACAGAGCTTTCTAGTCAGGATTTCATCACGGGTAGTCGTAACGCTCCATGTTTTACCCAGCAAGGCATTGGTTGGGCACACATTGATACATATGGCTTACTTTGCTTTCAAAACATGATTGGCAAAAAATGCATTGTGCTGTTTCATTTTCTGCTCAATTTCTGTCACATCAGGCGCATCTTTCAGGTAGTTTTGCTCAAAATACAGGTAAATGATATAAGCGTTGTATTCTTCAGCAGCAACTGTGGTATCGATTGGTTCCACCGAGCCGTTTTCAATCATCATATCAAAAACCTGCTGCATCAGTACATGGGGTTTGCGAATCATTTCTTCGACGAAGAAATTCTTCACCGATTGGTTTCGTTGCTGCTCGGTTGTGATGATCCGTGAAATCTTCAAAATGGTTGGTGCCCACATGGTTTGCCTGAAAAGCTCAAACCCCTGGTTCAGGTATTCTTCGGCAGAGACTGTTTTCAAATAATCCTTCAGACCCACTGCTGGAAGATTGGTCAGGCTCAAGCTTTCCTGAAATAACTGAAAAATACTCTCCAAAATATCGTTTTTGCTTTCATAATGCTTATACAGCGAACTTGCCTTGATACCCACTTCCTTCGCGATTTCACGCATAGATACGTTTCCGTACCCTTTTTCTGCGAATAAATCAATAGATGCCTGAAGTATTTTATCTTTTGTTTTGATTGAATCCTTTTGCTCCATAAACCCTCCGACAAGTCCGTTGTGGGAAGTATTCCAAACCAAGGTCGATTAATGTAGGTAAGAATACTTTAGCATACTGCTTAATGTAAGGCCTTTATCAGTTTGGTTCATCAAAATATCTATAGCCCAAAACACATATCGGCAGAAAATACGCACACCATATCTCCAATAGAATTGTTCCCATCGCATCACCGGCATTACCCGATCCTTCGGTAAAAATCGGGAACATAGGAACGAAAAAGCAACTGAGAAAAAACACACCATGGATCATCATCATCGCTTTGAAAACCTTGTCCGATTTTCTTTTGGGCTGTATGGTCAAGCCCACCAAAAAGGTTGACAGTGCCATAAAAGCATAACCCAACAAGTCATAGTTGAAAAATAAACTGCCCAGATACCCATAACTGATAATAGATAAGGTTTCTGCGCTTAAATGGGGGTTCATGCGAACTGTAGTGCATTCGGCATAATAGACTAAAAATATGATTACGGCATATACGACGGCAAAACCAACCCCGGTTAAGCCGCACGCTTTGTGCTCCTGATGATTGTTTTTTGAGTAAAGCGCAATCATGAAAGGTACGAATCCGAGAGCAATAAACATACTGGATAAACAACTGGCAAACATTGCACCGGTACCAAATATCATGGAAATGGCAAAAGCTAAAACCGACAAACCACATAGTATTGAGCTGATTTTCCCAAATGTATTGTTTTTCATAGTTCTTGTTATCCTCCTTTTCTTTTCTGGCTAACAAGCGTTATCTAAATTATAGGATAACAATTGTTAGCTGTCAAGATCAATTTCATAAAAATTGCGAGGCGAAGATGTGCCCGCCACAATTCGATTGCATCTTTTCAAGGCAGTTATCAAAAATACACTCTGAGGCAAGGGCCTTAGGCGCATTCACTAAAAAGCGGTCTGCATAACCTTCAGGCTCATGGTTAAAACTATGGTAAAGATTGTAACGGTGTGGTGATTCTAGTGAGTCAGTTACATCGCCTGGAGGTTGTGTCTTTGAAGGATATCAAATCACTTATTAAGGATATCTTTCTTTTTCATCCGGAAAACCCAAAGGATCCATTTATTCTTGAAGAACCTCAGAAGAGACGGGAAGAAGATGAAAAAGAGGATATCGGTAAGGAACGGGGTAAAGAAGATGATAGCAGCAACAGCGAAGCGGAGAAGGCTCACAGCAATGCGCGGAATAAGGAAAATAAACTCAGGGAGCAGGTTTCTGATAAGAAACCTGATCAACAAAAACAAAAGGAAAAAAATCTGGATTCTAAAAAAGCTTCTGAAGTTGATCCAGCGGATAAGAAGGAAAAAGTAGGGGAAGAACGTGAGCACCAGGGCAAAGCAATCGAAAGCGAAGCAGCAGCAGAGCGAACGGTAAAGGACGACGGCCAGCCCGGAGAAAAAGACAAAAAATCTGAAAAAAGAGGCATTACGCAGCCCATACCGCTGGCGGTAAAGGACCTTTCTGAAAAAGAAGAAAAAAGAGGGAATGAGAAGGACAGAGGAGACATCCATACCTCTGTTGATTCCTGTCTGCAAAAAGTGAAGCAGATCTATACGGCAGATATCAACGGTGACTTTAAAGTGCGTGAATTCCACATTCGGGTAAAAGATGAGGTCTATAAAGCGTTTGCGTGTTTCTTTGATGGGATGGTTGATCGAACTATAATCAATACCACCATACTTCAGCCATTGATGACGCTTTCGGTCATGCCGATGGATACGGAAGATCAATCGGTGGAAGATGTCATATACAATCACTTGATTCCGCAAAACCAGATCAAAAAGTGTAAAACCTATCAGGAGGTTGTGGATGAAGTAAATTTCGGTGGTATCGCTATTTTCATCGACAGTCTGGGAATCGCCATTGCTGGGGATGTGAAAGGATGGGAGCACCGGACCATTGAAAAACCAACTTCTGAATTGAATATCCGCGGGCCGAAAGAAGCCTTTAATGAAACGAACCGTGTAAATACCGCCCTTTTAAGAAAAACACTGAAGGATGAGAACCTGATTGTTGAAGACGTTTTGGTAGGAACCAGAAGTAAAACTCCGTGCAGTATGGTTTACATTAAAAACATCGCCAACAGCTCCCTTGTCGATGAGGTGCGAAAGCGGCTAAAAAGCATTCAAGTGGGCTACCTGCAGGATTCAGGGGAGTTGGAGCAAATGCTTGAGGACAGTACCTTTCTTCCAGCCCCCCAAATGCTGTTAACCGAAAGACCGGACACGGTTGCGGCGTACCTTGGTGAAGGAAGGGTTGGAATTATTGTTCACGGAAGCCCCTTTGTCATAATCGCACCGGTTACGCTGTTTAACTTAATCCATTCTCCCGAGGATTATTATCTTCGATACCCATATGCAACTTTACTGCGCTTTATACGTGTTATGGGCATTCTGTTCACTTTGCTGCTGCCAGCTTTATACTTAGCGGTAACAACCTTTCACCAGGAGATGCTGCCTACAGATCTGCTTTTAGCAATTGCATCATCGCGGGAAAAGGTTCCTTTTCCAACGATTGTCAGTATACTCATAATGGAGATTTCATTTGAACTCATCCGGGAAGCCGGTATTCGTATTCCAGGCCCCATCGGTACGACTCTGGGGATTGTCGGAGCTTTAATATTGGGTCAGGCAGCCGTATCGGCTAACCTTGTCAGTCCGATCCTAATCATTATCATAGCGGTAACAGCAATTGGATCATTTGCAATTCCTGATTTTTCCCTCGGGTATTCCTTCCGCACACTTCGGTTCATATATCTTTTATTAGCGGGTATATCGGGGCTTTTGGGAATTGCCCTGTGCCTGTTTGTTCATCTGCTGTTTCTGGTGCACGCTCGTTCATTCGGTGTACCCTTCCTCGTACCCTATGCGCCAAAAACAACGGGAAAGCGTACAAATACGATTTTCAAAACACCTCTGTGGAAAGAAGAGGACAGACCTGACTTTTTGAACCCAAAAGCAGTAAAAAAGCAGCCCACCATAGCAAGAGGGTGGGTGAAGGAAGAGAAGGGGGTGGAGAGCGATGAACCGGAAAATGAAAATCGGTAATTTCGAAGCAGTCTGCCTTGTGTTGAACATGACCGCTTTAAAAACCATGCTTGACTTTCCCAGAACTGTGGCGCAGGACGCCGGGACGGCCGGATGGCTGATGACTTTATTGGTATCGGCGGTGGTGGTTGTTCTGTTTTCAGTCATATCGCACCTTTACCGTAAATTTGCAGGATATGACATCCTGGATGTAGGAAAAACCGCAATGGGCAATATCGGGAAAATGATTGCGGGGATACTGTTCATGCTGCAGTTTCTGTTGATCATTCCTGTTGTGCTGCGTGAATTTGCCGAAGACTTCAAGGTAATCAGTCTTCCATCTACACCGATCAGTTTGATTCTTCTGCTGTTTTGTACCGGTATGGTTATCGGTGCCTGGCTGGGTCTTGAGACATTGACCAGAATTCATGCGTTGATGGTACCCGTCCTGGCGAGTGCGTTTACCATACTCCTGCTTTTAAATGTTCGAAGCTTTGACATCAGCCGATTGGCGCCATGGCTGGGCCTTGGGGGGGATGTGATCCTCCGCAGGGGCATGATGAACCTTTCAATATTCTCAGAGTTCATCGTTCTGTTTTTTATGGTTCCATTTTTAAACAAGAAAAACGATTTCGACGGGATAGGCCGATATGGGCTGTTGTTTTCCAGCATCTATCTGGTTATGACATCGTTATGCTACACCCTTTTATATGAGTATCCTGCTACGACAGAGCTTTTCCTTCCTATGTACCAAATGGCCAGAGAAATAAACCTGGGCAGGTTTTTTACACGCATTGAATCAGCTTTTATTGTCATGTGGGCTTCCAGTGCGTTTCTGTACTTAAGCTCGGGGTTGTATTTCACCACGTGGTTGTTCAAGGAAGCATTCGGGCTGAAATATCAAAAGCCTCTAATTTTACCCTTTATCATTTTGATCTTTACGCTGTCAATCATCCCGGAAAATCTTTTTTCCACGCTGCAGATCGAAATGGAATTTTATCGTTCATGGTCCTGGATTGTTACCTTTATATTCCCGCTGTTGCTGCTTTTAATCGCATCAATGCGGGTTCGAAACAAAAAAGGGAGGGAAGCTTCCGAATGATGAACTGTCCAAAACGAGCTATAAAATTGAATATTCTTGTCATGCTCTGCCTGTGTTTATTTTTTACAAGCGGATGTTATGATGCCATTGAGGTTGACGAACTGGTCTATGTGGTTGCAATGGGCCTGGACGGCGGGATAGACGGCAATGTTCGCATGTCCATGCTGCTTGCCGTTCCCATTGCAGTGGGGGTAGGTCCTGAACCGGGTGAGGTGGAGAAGTCTGCAACGATGCTCACAGTTGAGGCGCCCACGATATACGGTGGCATGAGTATTGCCAATTCGATACTGAGCAAGAAGGTGAACTTCTCCCATACAAAGCTGGTGGTCATTTCAAAGAAACTGGCAGAAAAAGGTATCGAGAAATACATGAACACCTTCAACCGGTTCAGAGAATTCAGACCGGATACCTACCTGGGGGTAGCCCGGGACAGTGCTGAAGATTTTTTGAGGGAGAGTAAACCGATCCTGGAGGCTAACCCGGCAAAATATTACGAGTTGCTGATGGAATCCTGGAAAACAACGGGCTTCTCTGTTGATAGCAGATTAAGCAGCTTTTACCGTGATATGCGTTCAAACGATGGCCAGGCTGTTGCTGCACTGCTGGATGTTAACAGGTTGAAGACTTCTGAAGAATTCGAACAGATACTATTTTCGGGTAATGACAGCAATCTCGGAAAAGTGATGGAAGGGGATTATACTGCCGGGCAGGTGCCCGCTATCTTCGACACGAAGTCAATGAACATGGGTATGGCTGTTTTCAAAGCTGACAAAATGGTAGGAGAGCTAAAGGGCAGGGAAACGGTTTTTTTCTTGATGATTACTGGAAAACTGGAGGAAGCGTACTTCTCAATCCCCACTCCCGAAGAACAGGCTTCAACAGGTGCTAAGGAAACAGACTTTGTCTCCTTAAAGCTCAGTTTAGGCAGAAAACCCGTTGTTCAGGTGAAAATGAACGAAGATACACCATACATTACCGCCCACATTTTTCTGGAAGGCTCTGTTTTAACCATGGAAGGAGACAAAGACTATTCCACTGGTGAGGGGCTGAAGCGACTGGAGGATTTTTCGGCTGAATATATACGGGGGGATGTACTATCTTTCCTGGAAAAAACCAGGGACAGCTTTCATAGCGATATTTGCGTAACCGGGAAAAAGATAAAACAGCAATTTCTTGTTTGGGATGACTGGGTTCGGTTCGGCTGGAATAAAAAGTATGAGAATGCATCGTTTGATGTTATTTTGAAGGTAGCTATCCGCCGCACCGGTATGACAGTAAAACAGATCCCCATGTCAGATCTAAAGGGAAACGAATAGATGAATATCTGACAAAGGTACCTGAACTAAGCCAGTGTCCTCACTCGGCTTTGATAATATGGGGAAATGCTTGATTTCGCAAGTGATCCATTTATTGGCTTGAGGAGCCTTGACCAATCCTGCGTCCGGCAACCTCGGCTTGGAAAGGAGAAAAGCAATCAATGAATACCCTGATAGTAATTGGTGTTTTGATAATTTTAGCTTGGAGTGCTATTTATACAATAAGCTATGGCGTTTGGACCTTCCACGAAAATAAAAA
>JAGOJH010000028.1 GCA_017995215.1 Thermoclostridium sp. | reverse complement strand
AAGTGGGTCACCCATTTTACTGAGCCTGTCAAGGCGATTATCTTCGGCAAAAAAATTTATCTGTTTCATAGGTATATTATATCATATTTGGGCGAATATTGCATGAGGTTTTTAGAGATGCCCTATAGATAATCTTGACGAGAAAATAGCGTTTATCAGTTCCTGTGAAGCAGGGAAATTTATAGCCTGGTTAGCAGAGCAGTATTTAGCAGGGCCAATCAATGGCAGTAATTCCGGTGTTATAACATTAAGAGAAGTTATCAATTATGTTCAGCAGAAAACAGGGATTGCAGCTAAGCTCTCTGAAGATAGACTAAACGGTTCATTCAATGGCCAAAGGTCGTTTAGCCTTGACAACACATATGCAAATTCCATGGGGTATCATTTTCCCGATTTGAAACCGTGGATTTGGGGCTTGCTGGACAGCTATATTGATAAAGCGAGAGGATGAAAACGAATATGTATGCAGGCAGTATGTAAGCTCATCGGCATCAATCCGAATAAGAGAAGGCTCACATTTGTTGACATACCTGTAAAAGCTGTTCGCGTCCACATCCTTAAACTGACTGGGGATTTGAATCAGACTGTTGTTTTGCGCAGCAGTGCTTTTTGCTCCCAGATCCTTGACTTCCATCGGAAAAATGCTGCCCATCCACGGAACCACTCATCCACCGAGTAACCGATCCAGACCCCGATAAGCCCCAGACCAAAATGAATCCCCAGCAAATAGGCCAAACCAACAGCGAATATCCATGGTGAGATGCTGCCCATGAATACTGGAAAGCGAACATCTCCTGAAGCCTTCAGCGAGCTCATCAGCACCAGGTTAAACACCCGCCCTGGCTCAAGTATCATTGCCAATGCTAGGAGTCTGCCACCCATGGCAATAATGTTAGGGTTTTCACTGAATATTCCCAAAAGGGGGCGTCTGAATATATAAATCACAATCGAGTTCAGTAACGCCCCAATAACACCATACAGCAGGCTTCGCAGGCATAGCTTGTAGGCTTCCTGGTTTTTGCCGGCACCAACCTTGTGTCCGACCAGGATTTGAGTGCCTTGCCCCAATGACATCCCGGGGATCATGATAAAAAACATCAGATTAAAGGTCATCACTCTCGTTGTCAGCGCTTCAGTACCCATCCATGTAATAATGTAGGTGATTACCAGGGAAGAAAGCTGGTAAACCATGTTTTCACCCGCCGATGGCAGGCCGATTTTCAGCACATTGCCAATGACTTCCCTGTCCGGATGGAAAACCGCCTTCAGTGAAAACTTCAAGCCCATCCGCGCAATAATGATGAACAGTGCAATTAAAGCAACAGCCTGGCTGATAATTGTAGCCAATGCAACTCCGCGAACACCTAAGACCGGGTTTCCCACGGGACTGTAAAGAAAAAACCAGTTTCCCAGTGCATTGATGATATTCATGACTAAAACCACGATCATCGCTGGCCGAGTGCTGCCATGGCTGCGAAGAATTGCTGAACAGGTTGCAATCAAAGCGTTTAAAAAGGCACAGGAACCTATCATTCGCAAGTAAAGCACCGCATCAGCCATCAGCTCTTCAGGGATGTTCATGGTGCGCAGGATAAATCGAGCGGAGGTAAACATCACAAAGCTGAGCAGCAACCCGAGGACAAAGTTTATAACCAGGGCTGATATGGCTGCGCTGTCGGCCTTGTCCTTCATTCCGGCACCAAGGTACTGCGAGATCACAATGGTGGTCCCGGTCGCGACAATGGAAAACAGAATGACAATAATCGAATTGAGCTGGTTTGAAGCACCTACCGAAGCAACTGCATTCTCAGAGTACTTACTGAGCATGATTGTATCAAGGTTGCCCAGGAGCATACGCAGCAGGGTTTCAACAAACAAAGGCCATGTTATGGCAAAAAGCTTTAATTCTTTTTTATTTTGTGTAGAATTCATTGAATCACCATATTCTGTAACGTCCGCTTAATGCAAGTAGGCTAAAGAAGTAGAGGCAGTTATCATAGTATCTTCTTACACCGGTTCTTAAAGGTGTATTCCAGAACATACGCACCAGTTTCTCTGCGTTGGAACCCTCGGTAGCCAATGCTGCCTGTGCATTGGTGGCAATCAGGCCAACCGGATGCAGTGCTTTTTCTTCTAATGGGGTACCATCGATCACATACATTCTATAATCCGGGCTTTCACCCATTGCGGCAAAAAAGGCCTGAATCTTATCGGCAAAGTCTTTGTGCCAGGTGTCTCTGCCAAACCAGGCGGCATCCAGCCCTATGTTCGCAGCCACCCTGTAGGCATCACTGTAGAAATGGTGGTGACCGTAATTCCAGTTTACTTTGAACGGGGCGCCGTCATAGCTGGAATATTCAGGTGACAGCCCGGTTACAGGATGATATGCCGTCGGCAGAAACGCACGGCTGGCTGCTGCGGCATCTTTCCAGAACTGAGCATCTTCCGGATCGGCCCATAGGGAGAACAGTTCATAAAAATGGGGAAGGTGGTAGGAGGGATCTGTCCACGGGGTTTCAGGGACAAACTTGATTAGCTTCTTGGCTGGATCCCACATGGGGTCACCGATACCGTTCTCACCCTTGTGAACGCATTCCCGTAAAATTGTCCTGGCCTGACGGCTGTAGTCAAAAGGTTCGGGACCGTCACCCCAGCGATGAGAAGCAAACAGCAGCGCCATCGCAAAAAATTCTTCCCCATCGGGAGCGGGACCCTGAGCTAGCCGCGTTCCATCTGTTTTCAACGACCAGGCGAAATACCCCTTGTATTTGCCCTCGGTATGCTGCATATATTTTTTTGACCATTTCCAGATTCTATCGAACTCCTCTTTTTTGTCCATTTGAACGCAGAGCATCATGCCATACGACATGCCTTCGCTTCGGACATCCAGATTACCGGTGTCCACAAGATACCCCATGTCATTGCCTGCAGGGTAATAGAACCGCGTGTCGTCATCGCCATAGAAAATTTTCTCCCAGGTGTCCTGCAGTTTTTGCTCAATTTCGGAATCAGTAATTCCCAGCTCTTTAAAAACATTGCGGTACTCACCTGAAAAAAAGGCTCCCTTTATTAAATCCATTCTTAAATCCCCCTCTATATATTTCACTATAATAACGAAAGTGCTTGGATAAATGCAGTACTCTTTAACCTTATACCCATTATACAACAGAATAAAAACTGCCACCTATCAATTCTTGCACAGATTTGTTCACTTTTTGTAGAAACGGTATGTCTTTATTCCGTCACAGCCCAATGAATATATTTACCGGATCGAACTGCTGGAAAATCATCATAGCCATAACGACAGCATTGCTTATGTCCAGTTTCTTGAAGAGAATGAAATTGAATGTGTTGCGAAACACATGAGATGGATTTACTTAAGGAGAAAAAGCTGTGATGGTCCGTTTGAAATATAATAAAAAGCCTCCGGGACATTGTTCCGGAGGTTGATATGATTACGGGTCACCCACCGGGGAGTGTTCCAATGGGTACCCTCACGCATTACTGGTATTGCTTGGCAATATACTCTGCTGATTGGTATGTTGATCATAACCAGATCTTGCTTCATAAACCCCCTGCTCATAACCAGGTTTTCCTTCGCCAAATTATGCCTAAAGCTTGTGGTAATAATCCAGCAGGTCTTCAATATAAAGCATTCCGACAGCTTTTTTGTTTTGAACTACCGGCATGGCTATGATATGGTTTTCAAGGATTTTTTGGGCAGCATCCTTCACCGGTTCGTCCGGATCAACAGAAATAACCTTACTGGACATGACCCAGCTGACGGGGCAGGTACTGTAATGTCCGGGCTGGATCATAAACCTGTAAATATCAGCTTTAACGACAATGCCTATTAGTAAACCATTCTGATTCTCTACAGGCAGACTGTTAATTTTCAAGTTACTCATCATATCTAATACATATTCGATGGAGTCGGTCTCTTTTACACTGATATAATCATTCCGTAAAATGTTTTTCACAACCATCGTAAAAACCCCCCGTTTCATAATGAGCGCGGGTTCATTGGATTCCCGCCCGAAATACCATAAACCAAAAAGGTTACGCTGCATCCACTCGAAAACATCGAAAAACATACGCTTGTGAACCCGGCATACTTTATTTATCCCCAAACACAGCGCTTTGTAACAGACTTTTAATTTGATCTTGTGATACCCGTCCGGTATGATGAAATTAACCGAAATATGCCGGTTTATGGTATGCTTTCAACGCTTGCCAGCCGGCACCTATGGGGGCACAAATGAAGAAGTACATATCCCTGTTCATCCTGACAGCGGTTATTCTTTCTCTTTTTACACAGCAGGCTTTGGCCGCTTCAACACCATACGATCCTTATTCCTCCCATCTGCCGAGGGAAATGCCTGATACCGGCAGGCATCTGCGCGGTGTTTGGATCACCACGGTCCAGAACCTGGACTGGCCGTCCCCTGCAGCCATAGCCCTTACAAATGAAAATGAACGTATTCTTACCTGCAAGCAGGAATTGGTTGCTCTTCTGGACAGGGCTGTTGCATTGAATTTGAATGCGGTATTCCTTCAGGTCAGCCCTGAAGCGGATGCCTTTTATCGTTCCGATATCGTTCCGTGGTCAAGGTATCTGACGGGTACATTAGGGAAGGATCCAGGGTTTGACCCGCTTGCGTTTGCTATTGAACAGGCACACCAACGGAATCTGGAGCTGCACGCATGGTTTAACCCATACAGGGTATCGGTCTCAGCAGGATTAAGCACCATCAGCACACTGAAGGTTGATAAAAGCGTCTACCGCGAGCATCCTGCATGGATCAGAACAGCGGCAAACCGCTATATGGTGGATCCGGGAATCCCCAACGCAAGGGAATGGGTTATCAAGCGCGTGATGGAGGTCGTTCGCAATTATGATGTGGATGGCATTCATTTTGATGACTATTTCTATTATGAAAGCTCCAGCTCAAAGCTGAATGATAAAAAAACCTATGAAACATACAATAAAGGACAGTTCTCAAACATTGGCGACTGGAGAAGGAACAATACCTGGCTGCTTGTAAAGGACTTGTCGGAAAAAATTCGCAGTGAGAAGCCCTGGGTAAAATTCGGGATCAGCCCTTCCGGTGTATGGGGCAATCAACCAGAGCATCCAGATGGCTCAAAAACGGCAAACAGCTACACAAATTACGAATCCTCCTTTGCCGACACGAAGAAATGGGTGGAGGAAGAGCTGATTGATTACATAGCCCCGCAGATTTATTATTCCTTTGCCAACCCAAGGGCTTCCTATGGCGAGGCTGCAAGCTGGTGGGCAAATGCAGTGAAGGGGAAGAATGTTCATCTTTATATTGGTCAGGCGCTTTATAAGATCAACGACGACAGCGACAATTGGTTTAAAGGTGCCAATGCTGTTCGGGAGCTTGCAAACCAGTTGAAAATGAATACGATGCATGAAATGGTTTCGGGGACGATCCTATTCCGTGCCAAAAACATGAGTGATGATAAAAAGCAGCAGGCCATTTCAAATGTTCAGGATAAAATATGGCCTACCAGGGTGCTGATCCCGATCATGCCGTGGAAAGGCGGAGAAGCTCCGCAGAAACCGGTTCCGGGCACCATCACGTCGGTACCTGAAGGTATCCGGGTCACCTGGTCCGATGATGACAGCAATACCGCGTATTATGCCATCTACCGTTTCAACAGCGGAGAGAAACCGGACATACAGCCTGAAAGCATTACCGGAAAGCTGATTGCGACAGTTCGAAAAGGTTCGGGAAATAGTCATCAATTCATTGATACCAAAGGCGGAACACCAGGGCAGATCAGCTACGTGGTCACTTCCTTGGACAGGCTGCACCATGAAAGTGAAGGAGTTGTTGTTGAAGCAACCGAATCAGCCTTCTTTTATGATATCAGCCCGGAATATGTGTGGGCGAAGGCTTCTATAGACCTCATGCATCAGCAGAACATCATTCAGGGTGATGGCAAAGGTTTCTTTTATCCGGCTGCAAATACAAAACGCGGTGATTTTGTCCTCATGCTGAACAGAGCGTTCGGGTTCAGCACCGAGACCGATGGGAATTTCGAAGATGTTCCTGATGATGCTTACTATTATAAAGATATTGGGATCGCAAAAAAGCTGGGAGTCCTTTCGGAGAAGGATAATCTGTTTTACCCCGAGAATTATATTACCCGGGAAGAAATTATGGTAATGCTGCTGCGAGCCTTTGCGGCTTCAGGAAAAAACATAGAGCTGGCTGGGGAGGATATCCTGAACCAGTATGAAGACTCGGAGAACATCAGCAATTATGCCAAGCCTGCTGTGGCGTGCCTTGTGAAGTCCGGTATCATCAATGGAACCAATGGCAGGATCGAACCCAAGCAATATGCCACGCGTGCGGAGATCATTGTAATCCTGCACAGAGCGCTTGTACAGGAGAAACTGCTGTGATTATTGTCTCCCGCTGGGGGGAATTGTTTAGACCGTTATCTCCTTACTGTTCCACAGCAGAATCTGTTACGATTGTTGTCCAACTGTCAGCTTTCATGATACAATACCCTATAAACACAATCACGTTTTCAGGTTTTCTGGTCAGGAAGCTCTGGAACGTGCTATTTCTGAGTAACTTCAGGGCTTGTGTTTAGAATGACGGGGAAGGGAAGCACCCATGGATTTATTGGAAGCTCTTATCAGAACCGGGTTGACAAAGAGTGAATCCGAGCTTTATGTGGCACTGAACCGTGAAGGTGAACTGACAGGGTATGAGGCGGCCAAGGTTACAGGCATCCCAAGGGCAAACACCTATCAGTCACTGGCATCTCTCGTTGAAAAGGGCGGTGCCTTTATTGTTGAAGGCAAAGCGCAAAAGTTTACGGCGGTTCCTCCCCAGGAGTATTGCCGGAATATGCTTTCACAGCTGACGGAAGTGACCGCGGAGATCCTTCGTCAATGCCCCGGGCTGCGCAAACAATCCGAGCCCTATATCACAATCAATGGTTTTCGGCATATTGTGCTTAAAATAAAGAATATCATCCAGGACGCAAAGGAAAGGGTGTATATTTCGGTTTCTGAAGCCGATCTCCCCATCATTCTTCCCGAGCTTGAAAACGCAATTCAAAGGGGATTGAAGGTGGTAGCCATCACATCGGGAAACATGCAGATTGGCGGTGCCATCCTTTACAAAATCAATAGAACCCCCGGGCAGATCAGGCTGATAGCCGATTCCACAACCGTACTGACCGGAGCTATCACCGGAAGCATCGAAGATACCTGTTTGTTTTCCAAAAACAAGCCTCTTGTGGAATTGATTAAGGAATCACTGAAGAACGAAATAAAGCTGGCTGAGCAATGAAATGAACAAAATGCACATCACTGGCTGCGCTTTCGGACAGAAGCAACCCTTCGCGATGCATTAAGACAACGTTTAAAAGCAGATTATATGGTTTGAATCGTATCATCCCGGACGATATAAACGCTTCCCATTGATTCTTCGCTTACTTCCAGCACCTGGTTCTGGATAGCCAGCCGTACCTTCGGAAAAATTCTTCTTTTCACAATGACAGCACCTTCACCCGGTGTTTTTAAAAACCCTGTAAGGCTTAAGCGTTCGGCCTCCAAAGCTCGAATCTCTTCCTGAATCTGGTGCAGCGCATAACGGGTTTTTTGAAGGAGAGAGCTTTCCATTCCTTTTTTTTCAGGTTTTTTCAAGATCAATTTTATTTTTGCAAGCTGCTCTTTTTTTTCACGAACGAGGAACATGATTTCTTCTATTCTGCTATGCAGGCTGCTGCGGTTGAAGCCGCGAACCACGATTTGTGTGCGGGTTTCCATCCAGTTGCCGATATCTGCGCATTCCACCTTGATGTCGGTATCGGTAAGGCCTCCCACGAGCTGTCCTTTGGGGGAATCCACGACTAGCTGTTGAGCCCGGATGGAGGAATTTCTAACATAGAAGCCTACAAATACACTTCCTTCACAAACCACCTCAACATCTGAAAGGAACTTAACATAAAGGTTCTTCTTACAGAGGATGTGTGCACGATTTTTTCCGGCAATTCCGCCCCGGATATAAATATTTCCATCCAGGCTTTCGATGGTATTCACCCCGCCAATACCGTACTCGCCAGATATCTCAATATCCTTTCCAGCACGGACGCTGAAATTTTCTTCCACGCTGCCTTTAATGGATACATACCCGTTAAAATCAATATTTCCGGTGTTGAAATCGACATTTCCTTTTAGTTCAAGGACATCATAAACTGCAATACTGTCCTCCCTGAAATAAACCGCACCGGTTTTAAGGGCGTAGAGAACGTCTTTACCATCTTCCCTGACCATTTCAACCGAAACATGATCATACTGCAGGGGTAACAGGATGCCTTCTGTTGGCAGCATCGGGGCTCCCATCACGCTTTTGCCCGGGATGCCGGGCTCCGGATCGATCCGTTCTCCCAGCCAGTCTCCAGCTTGAACCTTTTGAATGAGGTTCAGGTCATAATAATTCACTTTCCCGTGATCAACCAGGGTTGGTTTCGGATCTTTTACTTCGTACATTTTTACAGAAGAATCGCGGCCTTGAATTGGTTTAAGCCCCTGAGCGATCAGAATGGGCTCATTTGGCTTCAGATCGCCCTTCAGGGGATCCATATTGATACCGTAGGTTACACCGGCTTTCGTCAATGCGTCGAATACCATGGAAATCAACTGCCTGCGGGATCCTTGCTCAAGCTTTTCACTAGTCATATTCAACGTGATGTAGGCCTCAAGATAGTCGTCAGAGATTTTCACATTGATTTTTTCCTTTTCCACACCAAAAAGCTCGGGACCATATGGAGCTTCAAGCAATGCTTTACGAACAGCCTGAAAGCTTTTAATTTCAAGGGATGGAATCTGCTTCAGCAATTCTGCGAAGTTGTCGGGAGACCTTCCTTTTTTAAAGGTTTGGATATAAAAGCCGTCATTCTCATGAGTAATCAAAATTGTATCGTCACGATAAATTTCTCCCAATGAATTCACCCCCCTTTATATATGAGTTCTTTTGGAAACTCCAAAAGCTAAGAGTTTTCGAATTCACTCTTATATGTACCACGAAGCACGCACATTAAGCAAATTTCGGTAAATCACAGAAAAAGGTCATAAAAGGAACACAGAGCATGCGGATGTTAACCCATTCTCTGCAGCTGCTTGCGGTCAAGCTTGCCCAAAGGTGTGTAGGGCATGCTTTCAACAAACATAATTTCCCTGGGAATCTGGAACCTGGCTGTACGGGTGCGAAGCCAATCAAATAACTCTTCCTGCGAGACAACAGAATCTCCCCGAAGAAGAATAAAAGCCTTCAAACGCTGGCCGAAGTTTTCATCATGTACAGCAATGACTGCCGCCTGTGCAATTTGCGGATGGGATGAAAGAATTCGCTCAACCTCGGCTGGAAACACGTTCTCACCGGCCGATACGATCATATCATCCGCTCGTCCACAAAGAAAATAACGCCCGTTTCGATCAATGTAACCCATATCTCCGGTAAATATCCAGGGGGATTTTTTGTTCATCATGGACCAGCGGGTTTTCACATAAAAACCTCCGATTTTTCCCGTTGATACTTTTTTACCCTGCCGATCCCTTATCTTCAGGTGCACACCGGGTATTTTTCTGCCAATTGTATCTGAAGCAGCTCGTAAATCCTGAGGGGTGGCAATCGTGGTCAGACCCGCTTCTGATGTGCCATACAGGTTGTACAGAGCGTCCCCCAGTTTTTCAAGTATTTCCGCCGCAGATCCCGGGTTTAGTTCGGAGCCGCCAGATGCAATACAGGTTAGAGATTTCAAGTATTCCGCATTATGCCTTATCATTTTATACACCATAAGGGGAACAACCACCGTTGCATCTGCATGATGCCCATGAATCAGCTTACAGGCATTTTCTGCGTTAAAGCCTCGCTGAATGAGAATTTTCTTCCCTAGCAAGATAAACAAAAAAAGAGTAGCCAGGCCATAACCATGATAAATGGGTACTGCGATATAGGCTGTAGTGCAGGAGGAAAGCTTCAGCCGCGTTAACATGGCGATACAAGGGTTCAAATAATTCATTGCAGAAGGCTTATGGACTGCTGTCTTAAAATTCCCGGTCGTACCTCCTGTCAGTATCACCAGATTCCCCAGAGAGGTTCTTTTCAACCTTTCTTTCTGATCCGTAGCTAAAGTGCAGATGGTGTTCACAGCTGGGAGAGTATCATGATATGCAGGAATTTTTTCTTTTGCATAACCGGACTGTTCCACCAGAGAATGTAATTCATTGTCATACACGAGAATATCGAAGTGATAATGGTCTAAAAGCAGTTGAAACTGGACAGGGCTCATTTCGACATTCAGCAAATAGATATTGGCGCCAAGCCGGGAAACAGCGAAGAGTGCTTTCACCAGCGAAGCATGGTTTTTGCACAGGAAAGCAACCTTCTGCCCCTTATCTATGTGATATCGTGCCTTCAGGATGGATGAAAGAGTTTGGGACTGGCTGAACAAGGTGTTATAATCCAGGGTTTCCTGCTCATCAACTAGAGCAGTTTGGCCGCCATAGGTTTGTGCAGCATAGCATAAAAGCGCCATCAGGTTCACACCGTGCCGCATTATAGCAGATACGAGCCTGAAAAAACCTTTTGGGGAGATCAGACCTATTGCCTTGAATGCAGCAATGAATTCAAACATTCCGTTGCTCCCTTCTCTTTTCTGAAAGGCAGGTGAAGGTTTCATGGAGCCTGCGAAATAAAACAGAAGCGACCTGTCCGAAAAAAAGCCACCATGGCCTGAAGATCCTTCTGTTCGTAGTCATCGCTCTGATGATGATTCTTGCGGCATGCTCCGGGCTCATCGCGGGCATCTTTTGATATTCCTTTGTTGGCAGGATCATTGACGTTTTTACCAAAGGGAAATAAATAGATGATGTCGAAATTCCCAAGCTGCGTATCTCGGGTGTGATTGACCGAAGCCAGACGTCAAAGGCTGTTTTTGAAGCCAGGTAGGCGGACCAGCGTGGAATGGGCAGCAATAGAACACTTGTCGAGGAGATATTGATTACTTTCCCGCGTTTTTCGCAAAGCAGTGGGATCAGTGACAAGAGAAGCTCCACCGGTGCAAAATAATTTACAGCCATGGTTCTGGTAAAATCATGGAACCGATCCAGAGATTCATGAATGGAGCGCCGGATGGATTTTCCGGCGTTACTGATAAAGAAATCAGGCTTTTCGGGCAGTTGCTTTAGAAAGTCAATCAGTTTTGCCATTTCGTCCCGATTGCGCAGGTCTGCACAAAAAAAACTAACCCTGGCGTTTTGTTTTTCAATTTCATCCTTGATTGAATGCAGCTTGTCCTGTGAACGGGCAATGAGAACCAAATGAACCGGATAACCTGCAAGTGCACAGGCAAGGCTTGCCCCGATGCCGGAACTGGCGCCGGTAATTACAATGGTCTTTCCGGCAAGCTTGCGCCGGAGCTTTTCTTTACTCAGAAATACCGGCGGAAACAGTATATGCTCCAACAGACCGTATCGATGCATATTCTTCCTCATCTGCATTTTTTATTGCACACTCCGAGGTAAGGTGGGGTTATTTTTGCCTTTATTTATTCATTGTAACCTAATGCTATATTCCTTTCAAGACTCTTCATTGCAGCGATACGGCGTCCTGCCTGACAGGCCCCTCAGGTTCGCACAGCCGGTGATTTGGTCTGCTAAAAGGTGAGAGATCTTTTTTTGGGCATACAGCCAAATGGATTGAAAATTTTCTCTGACTGTAATAAAATGTAGCAGTCAGGTCCATTCCATCTTTCTATAATCGGGCCTGTCTCCAAAATACTCATCATAAGCCGTTAAAAAAGTTTTCAGGCAAGAGAAAGTTTTACCATTCAAGGTAGTGAGAGGAGAAAAGGTATGAGAGCAAAGAAACTTCTGGTATTGTTACTGAGCATGTGTTTGGTTCTGACGATGAACCTGTTCGTACAGGCGGATGAAGGAACTACACCAGCCGCACAGGACAGCGCGATCACCATTACCATCGTACATACCAACGACACCCATGCCAGGGTAAAGGAAGGCGACGGGATAGGCTTTGCCAAGATTTCCACGCTGGTTCAAAGCATCAAGCAGGAAAACCCGAACACACTGGTGCTCGATGCAGGCGATACCTTCCACGGACAGACCATCGCCACTTTAAACAAGGGCGAGAGTATTGCGCAGATCATGAATGCTATTGGCTACGATGCCATGACTGCTGGTAACCATGACTTTAATTACGGTTACGACAGGCTGGTCGAGCTAGATGGTATTACAAGCTTTCCATTTCTTTGCGCGAACGTGAAGAAGGCTGACGGAACCGACCTATTCACCCCCTATCTGATAAAGGAAATCGGGGGGTTAAAGGTGGGCATCTTCGGTCTTGCTTCTCCGGAAACCACCTACAAAACCCATCCAAACAATGTGAAAGGCCTGACCTTTACGGATCCCACGGCTGCTGCCGCTGAAATGACAGCGCTGTTAAAGGATCAGACCGACATCATCATCTGCCTGTCCCACCTGGGAATGGATGCTGCATCCATAGACACCAGCACAAAGGTTGCTGAAGCGGTGGACGGAATTGACCTGATCATTGACGGGCACAGCCATACGGTTCTTGAGCAGGGTCAGGTGGTGGGCGATACGTTGATCGCCAGCACCGGTGAATATGACAAAAACCTTGGTACCGTTGAATTGACGGTTGCTGAAGGAAAGATCACGGAAAAGAAGGCTTCCTTGATTCCAAAGGACAAGGTAGCCGAGGTTGTTCCGGATGAAGCCATTATAAAGGTCATTGAGGGTATTGAAGCGGAACAGGCTGTCATCCTCAGCGAATTGGTCGGAAAAACAGAAGTGGATCTGCAGGGCGCAAGAGAAGTTGTTCGAAAAGGCGAGAGCAACCTGGGCAACCTGATCACCGATGCCATGGTATCGCTTACCGGAGCAGATTGTGCGCTTACCAACGGCGGCGGCATTCGTGCCTCTATTGCAGCCGGGGATATCACCAAGGGTGATATCATAACGGTGCTGCCTTTTGGAAACTACATCGTAACAAAGAATGTTTCCGGTGCCGATATCAAGGCAGCCCTGGAGCACGGAACCAGTGCATACCCCGAGCTTCTGGGCGGTTTCCCCCATGTTTCGGGTATTACCTATGTCATTGATACCAGCAAACCAGCAGGCGATCATGTGGTTGACATCAAGGTGAAGGGTAAACCGCTGGATCTGAATGGGTTATATACCCTGGCGACCAACGATTTTATGGCCGCTGGCGGCGACAACTATACCATGTTTGCCGATGATGCAATTCTGAATGAATACAGCGGCCTGGACGAAGCCGTAATCACCTATGTGAAGGCTAAGGGAACCATATCTCCGAAGGTTGAAAGCAGAATCACCGCAAAAGACGGATCGGTGAAAGAGCCACAATACTACATTGTGAAGAAGGGTGATTGGCTGCGCAAGATTGCCAGGATGTTCAACACTACCTGGCGCAAGCTGCAGGAGCTCAATCAGCTGAAAAACCCCGATCTGATTTTCCCGAACCAGAAGATCCTGCTGCCGTAAGAACTGGATGTAAAGTAATTTTTAGTAGTGTTTTCAGGCGATTGCCGTAACTGCTCAAACAATCACAGGGACAGAGGTGTATATAACAAAACCTCTGTCTCTGTGTTTTGATGATCCAGCACTACATCTCTTTTCCTCAACCCGAAGTATGCATCTTCGCTTTCGTATGGTATAGTTGAAGCGAAAAAAGATAAGATTTTAAGGAGAATTATGAGAAAAGCAAATGCTGTCACAGCTGTTATAATTGTTTTATTTCTTCTGCTTACATCTGGTTGCTCTCAGAATAAGCAATTACCTGATGAGCCAAAGCAAACAGAAACAATAGAGAATAAAGAAATCTCAAGTGTTAAGGAAGAAGGGTCGGTGCAGATGGAAACAAGAGAAAACGCTCAGCTTGATTATCTTGGGCACGCAAGCATCAGGATTATAACAAAAGAAGGCACTGTTATCTATATAGATCCCTATTACGGAAAGGATTATAACGAACCTGCAGATATCATTCTGATCACCCATGGTCATGGCGATCACAACCAGATCGGTAAAATAAAGAACAAGAATGAAAACTGCAAAATCATCAGCTCGAAGGAAGCTTTGATGGATGGACAGTACCAGTCCTTTGAACAAGCCGGTGTTAAAATACAGGCGGTAGCGGCATATAACAAGAACCATTCAAAGGACAGCTCGGTCGGCTTTATTTTAGAATTTGACGGTATCAAGCTTTACCATGCAGGAGATACTTCAAAAATCGAAGAAATGAAGGAACTGGCAGGTTTAAGCCTGACATATACCCTTTTACCAATAGATAATGTCTACAACATGGGGCCGCAGGAAGCAACCGAAGCAGCAGAAATGATTCAGGCAAAGTATTATATTCCGATTCATACAGGCCCTGATGGCGTTTATAGTGAAGAGAATGTTGGACAATTCACACCCGAAGGTAAAATTGTTGTAAAACCCAAAGAATCCATACAATTGGGAGAATAAACCCATACCCATAAGGTTGGAGTTAATTTATACACGCTGGGCTTATGGGTGTCAACCCACCCGCATAGTTAAGATAGATACGGGTATTTTAGGTAACATGGTAAGAAGGATGCTCACCACTTTGGAGGCTACTATTCACCCGGGAAGTTGGACGATAAAGGAACAGCGAAGGAAATTCTTCGAGGGGAGAGAGGGGTAGAGTCACCCACCGAAGCCCAAGGTGTTTTTTACTTCGTAATATGCTTGAGGACAAAGGTTCTAGAGCATTTGATTGAAAAAACAGGGAAGGAACAATTCAGTTCCTTCCCTGTATGCTATGACGTTTATTCTTTTTAGATGAAGGGTATCAGCCCCTGCAACAGCGGATTATGTTACCTTATTCCTTGGTTCGGATGGTTGTTTCACTTCCGAGTTTGATGCTGTCCTTCACCAGGGTTCCCTGGATAATAGTGCTGTCGGCCTTGAAGGTTCCCGGGCTTACGACGCGGCAGTAGTAAACCAGCGGCTCTTTTTTTTCGGTATCACGCCACACATTGAAGGTGACCTTCTGACCGTCGGTGTTGCGGAACCACCACCAGAAACCTTTTTCGCGGATTCCCGCGCTATACGGGTTTTCAATGGGCTTCAGACCTGACGGAACATAATCGGTAATTTCATAGTAGCTATCCATGGCGGTGGGGGAAACATTCCAGTCCAAAACAACCTTCACCAGATCGTTTTGCTCAAATTGGGTGGTTTCCTTTCCGGTTTTGTAATCGTAAAATGTGCGTTTGATGGTCAGGTTGTCATCCTGGTTCAGTTGTTCGGTCAGGGGTGCTTCAAAGATGGATACCACCGAAGCTTCTCCAGAAACCTTGGTGATCTTCAGTTCATTCAATTTGGTGGAGGGTACCTTCACGGTTATTCCGCCGCCATCTTTCAGGGTTTCAGTATAGGTATTGCCGTCATAGGTGTAGGTGAATTCCACTTCCGAGGCCGGAAGCTTTTGGTATTCCTCCATCACATACAGCAGCTTTTCAGTATTGACTAAAATTTTCCTCGAGTAGTTGTTGATTGTATACTGGAACAGCCCTTCCTTGTCCTTCGTGTCCAACCTGGCTGCCAGAACTGCGGCCAGTGCGGTGTCGCGCAGGATGGTATCCGTATCGGTGGATTCCTTTACACGGATATAAGGGTTCATATTCTCCAGCAGTGAAACCAGCTTTTCATTGTATATTGTCTGCGCTACAGCAGTTTCACCCAGGGTGTCGAAAGCCAGTGCCAGATAAATATTATCTCGCGTGGTGAGATTGCTTACCTTCAGCGCATTGTTCAGATCCACCAGTACAGGCTCTCCCATCACAGCCAGCCCAAATAATGCCGGGGCATTCACTCGTCCTGTTTCTGCGAATATCAGTGAATAAAAGTACTGTTTCAGCATTGCAGCGCCGCTTTCATCCTTCAACAGCACTGCCAGCTGTGCGGACAGTTCCACGTCACTTTCTGAATAGGGCAGAATTCCATAGCCGCCATCAGGTTTCTGATATTGTGCCAGGTCTACGGAAGCGGCATCAAAATAGCGGTTGGCGTCTTTTGCAATTTTGTCCAATAGCAGCTGTGCCTGCCATGCGGTGTATTTCTGATCCAGTCGGCTTCCTCCGCTGTACATTAAATGGTATAACGGGGGTACCAGCCTGCCGCGGCCTTTGTCGGTAAACAGCAGCGTCGTAAGCCCATCCTTGCCGCCCTGAAGGATCATGTTCGGCTTCAGGGTTTGTGTGACAGCCTTTTCAATTTCATGATAGGTGTCCGTCACATATATGGTTCGCTTGATGCCATCAGACATGCCGCTTTGACTGATAGCCCGGATTTCAATATCGTAAACGCCCTCTTCCAGTGGCCACAGTGGAATGTTCGTTCTCTCAAAGGCTTTGCCGGTTGCAGTGTGGACCAACCCCGGTTTTTGCGGGCTGGTGACCTGCCAGGTAATGGTTTCCTCTTCCTTTAAATCATTGCCATAACTGCTGACACCGATAAACGGCATATCACCGGTTAGATAAGTGGTATTCAGGCTATCGTTGATGAAAAATGGCAAGGTGACTTTCAAATTAGCTTCTCCTGTGCCTCCATAAAGATCTGGAGAAATGCCGGCCAGTGTTACATACCATGAGGTCACATTGTCGGGCAGCTTGAACGAGAAGGTTCCGGTTCCGTTTTCATCCAGAGTGACCACGCGGAACAGCGCAGTATCCTTGAATTCGCTTCTGACCTGGACACTGCCCATATCGGCGGCAGCTTGCGGAGCGGCTTGCGGCGCCATCGGCGCAGCTTCAGCTACTGCAAAACTGGCATCCATTAGCATCCCATTGGTGGTTTTTGCAAATTCTCTCTCGGCATATATCGGGCCTCTGCCGCCTGCTGCCCCCGTGGCATGGGAACTGTAAGAGTAGCCCATCCCTGCGTCTATCCATTGATACAAGTTGTCGAGAACATTCACCTCGTACCAGGAGATTTTCAGCATGGCCTCGTCAATCAGCGCCAGGTTCACATGTGCTGCCACGGGGTTGCCGTCTTCATCCTTTGCGGTGATGCTTACATTTACAGTATCGCCCGGACGATAGGCCTCCTTATCGGCCTCCATCTGGATATCCAGCTTCACTTCGTCGGTGTCATAGCGTATGCCCTGGGTACCGGTATTGATGTAGCCTTTTCCGTTGAAGTAAACGGCTGTGATGTAGAAGTTTGGAACCAGGTTCTTCGTATATTTGGTTTTGTACTCTGCGCTGGGAGCAACATGGTATTTGAGAATTCCCTTTTGTGCTTCCATATATAGTACAGATTTTGGGGACACGACCTTCTCTTCGTTGTTTTTCAGCGTGAGGATAACTTCCGCATCCAGGCGATATTTCTCTTTGTCTGTTTCAAGATGGTACCAATCATATTGGGTATCAGGGTATTTTACATAATGGTTTGACAGATAAACGCTATGATTCATCACACGCCTGCTGTTGTCATTCCAGGTCAATTCAGCGGTGTACCATCCCTCCTGTGGGGCCTTCAGGTTGAAAATTTTGCTGGCAGTTCCTTTTTCATCGGTGCTCAGGGAAAAGGTTTGAACGGTTTCCCGGCGCTCTTCATAGCTGTATAGTTTTCGGACCACCTTGTTGATATAATCGTATTCTTCGCCCTGCTCGATCTTTTCATAATAGTGATAAACAATGGTTCCGGAAATTTCCTTAGATGCTTCAGGATCTCCCAGGAAATCTGACATATCCGTATTGCCGGGTTTATTGATTCGGCTCAGATCAATTTTATTCACTGTGGCCTTCAGGGTGGTTATCCCCTTTTCATCGGTGTCCACGTCAAAAGCAGCGTGAATATCATTGATAAACACACGTGCATAGGCATTGCTGTAGATCTCTCCGCTTTCCGGTAGTGAAGCATTGGCGTTGATGTACATATATTGCTCGCCCTGTGCCTTTTGATCTGAGGTTTGAGCGGTGAAGGGAACAACAAGCTTGCCGTTCGAAGCGGTTCTGGCGGTACCGTAGGCTTCTTTCAAGGGATAACCACCTATGTTATAGGATACATCCAGAGAAGGAAGCCCGGTTCCGTCGAAGAAAGCCGGAGTGATGGTGAAGTTCACGGTTTCTCCAAGAAAGATGGCCTCCTTGTCCTTTTCTATGGTCATCTGGTAAGCTGGTTTCACATAGTTCTCAATGGTGATGTAATGATTATTGACCACCTGATCATCGACTTTTATGGTGATATTGTATCCACCCGGAGAAAGCTTCGGCAACTGGAAGCTGCCATCAAAGAAACCATTTTCAGCGGACACATCCATTGTAACCAGAGGCTTTTGAATGGATGGCAGATAAAAACTGAGGAACCTGGCCTCTGGAATGCCCCAATATCCACCCTGGGCGATTTCCACCGTCACTTTTTTCGGGGAGGTACCATATCCGCGTTTTTGCAGGAAACCCCAGAAAACAACCGGATCATCGGGCTTATACAGGTTTCTGTCGGTCTGGAAATAACGCCAGTAGTCGTCGTAGGCATAGACATCATTTCCGTAGGTTCTGTATCTGTAGTTCAGCAGTACCAGTTCGTCGTTTCCGCTGCGAACGATGTAGTATTTCAACTCGTTGCTTTCAGTATCATCCGGCATGGTATCAAAAGCGGCAACACCGGTTGCATCGGTGGTATAGCTTTTGCTGTTGTCTGCATCATAAATTGTCGCAGAGCTTTCGGCTTTTCCGGTTTTCAGATTGTTCACCCAGAAAAGAGTTTTTGTGTTGCTTACAGTAAAGTAAGCGGCCAGGTCGGTGGATTGAACCAGAACCTGTGCGGTTAAGCCGTTATAGGTGCTTTCAACCAGGTAAAAACCGGTTTTCAGGGCTTCAGGTAACGCAAGATACTTCTGTTGCCATTTTGTCATATCAAAGGTTTGATCAAAGGAGGAAACAGTTGACAGCCCTTCCTTGGAGAACAGGTTGTTCTGCTGGGTGAAATATGCCCATTCGGGCTTGCCGTATTTGGATTGCAATGCGCTTAGAAAATCCTGAACACTCTTAAATTTATATATGGTAGTTCTTACGGCAACTTCAGTGTCCTGACTGTTTGCAGAATAAATACCGATGGGGATTACAGGCGCTTCGCCGGTGCTGAATTCCATCAGCATGCTTTGGAAGTACAGGCTGCCCTTTGATTCGGTCTGCCCGGATTGTTCTGGTTCGGTTTCAAAGGAAAACACATAATCCTCGTGAAGCTTCAGGTTGGTTCCCTTCAGTGAGAGGCCGCTTCGAATTTTGACCGTATACAGGGTGCCGGGCTCGAGTTTCTTTGGAATGAAAACAGCCATATAGCCGTTTCTTTCAAAGCGCCCTTCAGCCTTCGGCGTAATCTCAAAGTATTTGCCCGGATCTTCAAAATCCGTATGGCTGAAATAGATCTCAATGCCGGAGTCCACCGGTACATAGTTGGACTGGTTGGCGGGCAATGTGCCCAGAACCGAAAAATCCCGGCGTGTCTGGAAGGTCCAGGACACCGTCTCATTGTCGGGTGTGGTTAAAATAAAAGTATACAGGCTGTTGGTGTTCAGCTTCTTTTGCGGAGTGATGACAAAATGCTTCTGCTGATTCTGAGTAATTTCCAGGGTGTTGTCCCCTAATATGCGAAGCATTTCTTTCATTTGATCCAGAGTATAGCTTTTTTCGGATTTCAGAATGAACCCGGTATCGGTATAAATGCCCGTAGCATCAAAATTTACCGGGGTCAGCAGAAAGCCGCTTCTATACTCTTCGGCGTACACCGGTGTAAACGGATTTACTATCCATAGTACTGCGGCGACAATAGCGACTGCCAATACAATTGCAATGATTCTCTTCATGGCCAATCCTCCTCCTTTAATCGTGCCATAACGGATTGTCTGTTTATGTACCTTATTCTTTCGTAACGCTAAAATGCTTCATTGAAGGTGATAATCAGTTAAGTTTGGGGTGAGCATACCTGTTTTTCAGGTTTTTACCACAAAATCCTATCGTATGCATAAAAACTCTGTTTCAATATAGATCGGTTACTATGCATTTGACGATAACGAGCTAAATAAGTTCCATCAAAAAAGGGAAATCTGTTCGCTACCTGCAGCTTATGGACAATGCAGATTCGGAATGATAAAATAATAGCGGCTTATACAGACAGATAAAGCCACCAGGAGGATGAAATGAACAGAGTCTATAATTTCTCTGCCGGGCCTTCAGTATTGCCTGAAGAAGTTCTGGAGATCGCCCGGGACGAGCTTTTGAACTGGCACGGCAGCGGCATGTCCGTGATGGAAATGAGCCATCGCTCCAGATGGTTCGAAGAGATCATCCGGCAAACCGAGGCCGATTTAAGACAGCTGATGAATATTCCTTCTAAATATAAGGTGCTTTTTTTACAGGGCGGCACTTTCACGCAGTTTGCAATGGTTCCGCTGAACCTGATGAAAAAGGGTAAGGCAGACTATGTCAATACCGGCACATTAACGCAGAAAGCCATCGGTGAAGCCAGAAAATTCTGCAAAGTAAACATAGTGGCATCCTCGGAAAAAGAAAGCTTCGCTTGCATCCCCGCGCTCGATCCCAAAACCTTCAGCAGGGATGCTGATTATTTTTACATTACTGCAAACAATACTATCCATGGAACCCGGTATACCACTCTTCCCGACACTGGAAGGGTCCCGCTGGTGTCAGACATATCCTCAAGCATTCTGTCCGAGGTTTATGATGTTTCCAAATTCGGCCTCTTATTTGCCGGAGCACAGAAAAACATGGGACCGGCCGGTGTGACCGTTGTAATTATCCGTGAGGATCTGATAACCGATACATCTCCCGAAGTGCCCACAATGCTTCAATATAAGGTTCATGCAGAAAATGAATCCATGTATAACACACCTCCATGCTACAGTATTTATATGTGCGGCCTGGTTTATCAATGGCTGAAGAAGCTGGGCGGGGTACCTGTGATGCAGAAAATGAACGAAGAAAAAGCGGCCATCCTGTATGACTTTCTGGATAATTCCAGCATGTTCAGGGGAACCGTAATGAAAAAGGATCGCTCACTGATGAATATTCCCTTTACTACGGGAAACAAAGAATTGGATGCGAAGTTCGTCCGGGAGGCACAGGCGAAAGGCCTGGTGAACCTGAAAGGACACCGTATTGTCGGAGGTATGCGCGCAAGCTTATACAATGCCATGCCGCTGCAGGGTGTACAGGCATTGGTCAGCTTTATGAAGGACTTTGAAGCAGCAAACAAATAATTCCCTCTTAACAAACAGGAGAAAATAATGAAAGTAGTTTTAGAAGATAAAATTCTGCTGAGCTTGGAAAAACCAGCCCGGTATACTGGCGGGGAATGGAATATGGTAATAAAGGATCCCAAAAAGGTGGATGTCCGCTTTGCATTCTGTTTCCCGGATGTCTATGAAGTGGGGATGTCCCACCTGGGCATGAAAATACTGTACCATGTTCTTAATCGCAGGCAGGACACCTATTGCGAACGGGTATTTGCGCCATGGGTAGACATGGAAGAGATCATGCGGCAAAAGGGAATTCCGCTTTTCGCGCTGGAAACAAAAGATCCCATCAGGGATTTCGATATGCTGGGCTTCACCCTTCAGTACGAAATGAGCTATACCAATATCCTGAATATGCTGGATCTTGCCGGTGTTCCACTGTTAACCGCGGAAAGGAAAAAGTCTGATCCCTTTGTCATCGCCGGAGGGCCATGCGCATGCAACCCTGAACCATTGGTGGATTTTATCGACCTTTTCGTCCTTGGTGAGGGCGAGGAGGTTATCCTCGAGGTGATCGATGCATATCTCGCATGGAAAAGAACGGGTGCTGAAAGAGAAGCGTTTTTAAAGGCTGCGGCGATGATTCCGGGTGTTTATGTTCCGTCTCTTTATACCGTGTCCTATCATCCGGACCATACCATCGCATCGGTAACCCCCGTCCTCGAGAGCATTGGCAAAACCATTCGCAAAAGAATCATTCATGATTTAGACACAGCTGATTTCCCGGAGGACATTATCGTCCCGTTTATCGGCACCGTACACGACAGGATTATGCTCGAGATGTTCCGGGGGTGTATCCGGGGTTGCCGCTTCTGCCAGGCGGGTTTTATTTACCGACCCGTGCGGGAGAAAACGCCGGAGGTTTTGTTGAAGCAGGCCGAAGGTACTATTACAAAAACAGGCTATGAAGAAATTTCACTGGTATCCTTAAGCACCAGCGACTATTCCTGCCTGACCAACTTTACTGATGAACTGCTGAAGCTGACCGAACAGAAAAAGGTTAATTTATCCCTGCCCTCGCTGCGCATCGATAATTTCTCACTGGATCTGATGGAAAAAGCCCAGAAGGTGCGTAAAAGCGGACTAACCTTTGCACCGGAGGCAGGGACCCAGCGATTAAGGGATGTGATCAATAAGGGTATTACCGAAGAGGATATCATCAACTCGGTCAGCCTGGCCTTCGAAGGTGGTTGGAGTAGCGTCAAGCTGTATTTCATGATAGGCCTTCCCACTGAAAGTGATGAGGACATCCAAGGGATTGCAAGGCTGGGCGCAGAAGTAGTACGGGCATATAAAAGGGTTCCGAAGGAAAAAAGGGCAAGGGATTTAAAGGTGAATGTCAGTGCGTCCTGCTTTGTCCCTAAACCATTCACACCGTTTCAATGGTTCGGGCAGGATACGCTGGATCAGTTCCGGGAAAAGCAAAGGTTTCTGCGTGAGAAGATCCGCGAAGCGTCAAAATCGGTTACCTTCCACTGGCATGAGGCCAAAACGAGCCAACTTGAGGCAGTGCTTGCACGGGGGGACAGAAGGCTGGGAAAGGTGCTGCACAGCGCATGGCGCAATGGCTGCAGGTTTGACAGCTGGGATGAGTATTTTAAATATGATGTCTGGATGAAAGCATTTGAGGAAGAAGACATCGATCCAGGCTTTTATGCCAATCGACAAAGAGCATTTGATGAAACCCTTCCGTGGGATCATCTGGATATGGGTGTATCAAAGAAGTATCTTGAAAAGGAATGCAGGAAGGCTTTTGAGGGGGTGCTTACACCAAATTGCCGCGTGAAGTGCACAGGCTGCGGCAGTACGGTTTTCTCAGCCGGGATCTGCAAGATGGATAACGAAGAGGAAACGCTATAAACCGTTGCAAGAAGCAGCCATTTCAGAGCATTGAATTACTGTATCACTGTTTTTTCTCTACCAAATGAAAACAGTCAGGGAGGGTTCAAAAGATAGCCGACGCTTTCCAGGCTGACATTGGAGGATGTAATGTATATCAGGTTTCAGTTTCGACGAGGGAACGATTTAAAGTTTATCGGACATTTGGATATCCTGCGACTGTTTGAGCGGGTGTTTAAACGTTCCGGGCTTCTCATCGCCCATTCACAGGGGTTTAACCCAAGGCCTCAAATCATCTTTGGACAGCCCATGCCATTGGGGCTTACCAGCGACGGTGAGTTTGCAGATGTAGAGCTTACCAGCAGGCTTGATCCCGGGCAATTCCTTCAGATTATGAACGACGCACTGCCCCCGGGAATCAGGCTGATGGATGCAAAAGAGAAAAAGAACCCGTCCAATCTAATGGGTCAGATATCGGCTGCAAGCTACCGAATTGGCTTTAAAGCATCGGCAGCTCTCGATCTTCAAAAGCTTACCGGGGATATTTTGGCAACGGATACCATTCTTGTTATGAAAAAAACCAAAAGCGGTGATAAGGAAAAAAATATCCGACCATTTATTTATGAACTGGCGGGAACCATGGGAACCGATGGTGGTTTCTTTGAGGTGCTGCTCGGCGCAGGGCAGGATGATAACATCAGGCCCGACTTGTTCCTTAAGGGTGTGTCAGACACTTTTCAGGCCGGGCTTGAGTTGATGTCAATGCACAGGGTTTTATTAATGGGAGGAAAAGAAAAAAACTGGCTATCCCTGCTGGATGATCAGATGCTCTAAGAAAAGGGCAATATTCTCATTATAACAGCGTTTTTTGCCCTCCGCCTAAAAGTACGCTTAAAAGGTGGGGGCTCATCTTTGAGTCGTTATAGAAGTGGTGCTTTATGAAGATGATAGCAGAGTTCAGGTGAAGAATGATCAAAGATATATTAGTGGACGTAAAACCCGAACAAACCAGGGTTGCCATAATGGAAGACGGCGAATTAGCAGAAATCTATATGGACTCGCCCGAGCATAAAAAGCTTATCGGGAACATTTACCGTGGAAAAGTGGAGCGGGTTCTTCCCGGCATGCAATGCGCTTTTGTGGATATAGGCCTGGATAAGAACGCTTTTCTTTATGCTGGCGATATTTTTACCGGCGTTCACCATGAACTGAATGAATCCAACCCAATTATACGTGAGCCGGTAGAAAAAATTGAAAATCTGATCCGCCAGGGCCAGGAGATCACCGTGCAGGTCATAAAGGAAGCCATTGAGTCAAAAGGCCCCAGAGTGACCACCAATATTGCGCTTCCGGGAAGAAATACAGTATTATGCCCCTATTCTCCAGGGGTTGGGGTTTCTAAAAAAATTCAGCAACCAGAAGAACGGGAAAGGCTGAAAGGCATCGCTGAAAAGCTTTGCCCTGCAGGAATGGGGCTGATCATCCGCACGGCTGCACAGGGCATAGAGAAATATGAACTGGAGGATGATATTCTTCTTCTTCAAAAGCTTTGGGAAAAAGTGAAGGAGAAGGAATCGAAGGGCTCAGTACCACGATGTCTTTACAGTGAACCCGACCTGGTGCAGAAGCTTGCGAGAGATCTGCTGAATGCAGGGGTGCGGCGGTTTGTTGTGAATGACCGCGATGAGTATGAAAGCTTGCTGGAGCTTTTGGAAGATATTTCCCCCAATATGAAGATCAAGGTGGAATACTATTGTGGGGAATATGAGCTGTTTGATTTTTACCACGTGGAGTCCGCAATACAGAAGGCACTGGCCCGAAAGGTCTGGATGAAATGCGGTGGATATGTGGTTTTTGATAAAACCGAAGCCTTAACGGTGATCGATGTGAACACAGGCAAGTTCACAGGCCGGGATGATCAGGAACAAACCATTCTTCTAACCAATCTGGAGGCAACAATCGCCATCGCCAGGCAAATCAGGCTTCGCGATATCAGCGGAATCATCCTCATCGATTTTATCGATATGCAGGAAAACGAGAATAAGGAGCAGGTTTTATCCTCGTTGAAAGAAGCGGTAAAGCAGGATGGTACAAGAACGGTAGTTGTGGGGATGACTCGACTGGGACTGGTGGAAATGACCCGGAAAAAAGTACGCAATAATCTGCAGCATACCTTAACCGAGCCCTGCCCCGCTTGCGGCGGCACAGGCAGAAAAACCCGGAAATAAGCCGACAATACGTGGGGATTCTGAAACACGGGGCAGATCTGATGTACCAATCAGAACAGGAGATCCGTTCTCGTTATTTACCCAGGGTTCACTTCATCAACTGCTGCTCTTTTCATTCTTTTGTTCAGGAAGAAATAAAAAAATACTGTTCCTGCGATCATGAGCAGACCTGTATACAGGTTTATCTGCACAGCATCTATCCGGTCCATGAAATAACCCGCTACGGGAAAAGCAGCTGTAGCTGCAAGGTTTTTCAGCAAGCTGCTGAAAGATATGATGGTTGCCCGTTGATTGCTGGGAATATGCTTGTTCATGTATTTCATAAAAACAGGCACCTGAAGTCCTCTGGCTACCTGCTGCAGGCATATGAACACAAACCCGATGGGATATCTTGTGACACCCAGCAGAACGAAGGAAGCAGCCATGAGCACGGATAACAGGATCATGGATTTTCCCTTGGTTCGTTCAATCAGCTTTCCTGCGCTGCGTGCAGTCAAAGTAGCAACAATATTGAACAATGCGAAGAGGAGCCCGAAGTATTTATCCGGAATATCGACATCCTGGAAATAGGGCTGGTAATACCAGAAACCAATACGGAAAAATACGAAGAAGAATACTCCATATAAAACGATGGACCGTACACGCTGCTGGTTTACCAGGAACCGTGCACTGATAGCGATTTGTTGGAAATACCCGGGTTTTTTCTCATTCTCATATGTTTTTATTTCATACAGATAGAGGGCCGCGACAGACGAACCCACCATTAGAACAGCGGATATCAGCAGGGGCAGCTCTTTATTCAGGCTGTAAACAAAGCCCGAGAGAATTGAGCCGATTATTTGAGCCCCAAGCGCATATGCTTCGCCCTTGCCCTGGATATCTGCGAATGTTTTTTCTTTTCCGAGGGTTTTCAGCGAATCATAGACGATTGCGGTATCAGATCCTGATTTCAGGCTCATTCCGCATGCGAACAGGGCCTCACCAAGCATAAACTGCCAGATACGTGTCCCGGTGATATAAGCAACAGCACCAAGCGCCATAAAGATCCCGGCAAGAAACAGGCTGGATCGTCTGCCCAGCAAGTCACCCACAGCCCCGGAGGGCACCTCCAGAACCACCACTGCAACGGAGAAAAAGGCTTCCATGACCATGATTTCCGTATAGTTCAACCCCTTGTCCAATAAGTACAGCATGATGATGGGCCCGATAATTAATTGAAACAAACCCATATAGGTATAGTAAACTGGAATATTCCTTTGAATCCTCAACTCGTTCAACGCTCCAGACCCCTTTCACTTTGATCTAAGGAACAATGTGCCATCATCCTAGGAGACCGTTCGGAAAAGCATGTTTATTCATAAGACACTACTTTTCATGGCTTGAAACCCGCATAGTTCCGCTCATTATTACATGTTTATGCGTGTTTCTAAAGAATCAACAGACTTTCCTAGCCGGCTCCTGGGTAAGACAAAACCCCGCAGAATCATCATCAGGTGACTCCGCGGGCTTGAACCACGTGTAGAAGAAGCTTCTTCCTGTACCGCTCACCCCGGGGCATGACTGCTCCAGGGTTCAGGTACACTCACTTTTTATAGATTATATGCGCACCCCCAGGGTTTGTCAACCAGTATTTACCTATGCAAAAGAAGCATCTATGGAATTGAAACAATAAATTCACTAAAAAATCACTATCGTCTCCCATCGTGCCATTGTTCACCTCCTACCCTTAGAGCTAGCGGGTGGCTGGGTGATTTCAATGACGAAAGGCAACATGCTTCAAAGCTTTAAACCTATCATCTCCGATGTTTCAAATACGAAATTCTTTTGCTTGCCATCCCTTTTAGTTTGTGTTATAATAGCAATCGGCACTTTTTAAGAAGAACATGCCAAGGCATGTGGAATAGAACATGTGCTTGTAAGCGAGGTGAAAAGAATGAAGGACGGTATTCATCCAAACTATGGGAAAGCAATCGTGAAATGCGCTTGTGGGGAAACATTTGAAACTGGTTCAACAAAGAAGGAACTCCACGTAGAAATATGTTCACAGTGCCATCCTTTCTTTACCGGTAAACAAAAGCTTGTAGATACCGGTGGCCGTGTAGACAGATTCAAGAAGAAATATGGTATGAAATAAAACCGGGCTATCCCGGTTTTTTTCTTTACCAGTCTCTTGATGCGTTTTCAGAGAATCCTTTATTATTGTGCCTTTGAACCATAGCATTGTTTGCTTTTTCCGGCGGGTACCAAAGACACTTTTGTTGCAGTACAACCCGCCGGGTTATTAAAAACTCGAGTTTATTCTACGTTGATGGAATTAGTTTACCTGTTTTGCCGTATGATAGGTTCAGTACACAGCACAATCCGTTTTGCGGGCTGTTGTCCATGAGGTGAGCACGATGAAGAGGATTATGCAATATACCCTGTCTCTTCTGCAGATTTTTTTAGGCTCTGCAATTCTCGCCCTGTCCATGAACTTATTTCTGATTCCCCATAAAATCGCTCCGGGAGGGGTTTCCGGAATTGCAACGGTTTTGTTTTATCTGTCCGATCAGAGGGTTCCGGTAGGGGTCGCCATGCTTGCAATGAATGTACCTCTGTTTTTAGCGGGATTAAAGCTTCGTGGCAAGCATTTTATCATCCGATCAATCATTGGAGCCGTTCTATTATCGGTCATCATTGATTTCTCCGAGTCCTGGATTTCAGGTTTCGCGGCAGTTTTGCTTACAGATACAGCCGGTTCAGGCAACCATGATCTGCTGTTGTACGCTCTTGCCGGAGGCGTGACCACCGGTCTTGGCCTGGGCTTTGTATTCAAGGAGGAAGCGACCACAGGGGGAACAGATATGGCAGCAGCCTTGCTCGCCAGGGCATTCCCCTGGATACCCGTTGGAAAAATACTGATCCTTCTGGACGGGCTGGTAGTTTTAATGGCCGCTATTGTCTTCAAAAGCTTTCAGCTTGGGTTATATTCCGTTGTGGCTCTGTTTGTTTCCGCTAAGACGCTGGATGGTTTTCTGGAAGGCATTAATTTTTCAAAATCTCTGATGATCATTTCCATGCATGCCGACAGCATTGCAAAAGCGTTGATGCAGAAAATAGACAGGGGTGTTACTGGCCTTTACGGAAAGGGCATGTATACGGGAAATTCCTATACGGTTTTACTGTGCGTAGTGAAAAAAGAAGAGATACACAAAGTGAAAAATGTTGTCCGGGAAATTGACCCCGATGCTTTTGTTCTACTGACAGATGTGCGTGAAGTTCTCGGAGAAGGGTTCACACCACATCACAGCAATTAAGTTTCGCATCATATCGGGTAAGCAAGAAACGCTTGATGAATTTGCTTTTTTCCGATATACTTTTTATGGCTACAAGTTGTCCCGCTTTTGAACAGAAGTATTCCATACTGTTCGGGCGGCAAACAGTTCACCTTTTTATTGAGAAGCTTTGTGCTTTCAATGAAATGAAGTTAGTTTCACGGCTGCATCGTGTATCATTATGAATACGCCAACAATGAAATGAATGATAGAAAGGGTTGTGTTTATGGATCGAAAAGAAATTTTGTCTTTGAAAAAAACCGCCACCAATATCCGCAAGGGGATTATAGAGGCCACCACCGCAGCGGGAAGCGGTCATCCGGGAGGGTCTTTGTCCCTTACTGATGTAATGACCTATTTATACTTCAAAGAGATGAAAGTGGATGTAAAGCAGGACAAAAACCCGGACAGGGATCGTTTTGTTATGTCTAAAGGGCATTGTGCACCGGTTTTATATTCAACCCTGGCAGAAAAGGGCTTTTTCCCGAAGGAGGATCTGGTTACGCTGCGCAAGATTAACAGCTATCTGGAAGGCCATCCCAACATGAATACGGTTCCGGGTGTGGATATGTCCACGGGCTCCCTTGCCCAGGGAATATCGGCAGCGGTGGGCATGGCCCTTGCCGCAAAGCTTGACAAAAAGGATTACCGTGTTTTCGTCGGTTTGGGTGACGGAGAGCTTGAAGAAGGTCAGGTTTGGGAAGCAGCCATGGCGGCTGCTCACTACAAACTGGATAATATGATTTGTTTTGTAGACTATAACGGGCTGCAAATCGACGGCAAAATCACCGAGGTCATGAACCCCGAACCCATTGCCGATAAATTCAAGGCTTTCAACTGGCATGTTCAATCCATCGATGCCCATGACTTCGAGCAGATTCATCAAGCGGTTGAAAATGCCAAGCAGCATAAGGGCAACCCCAACATGATTGTTTGTCATTCTGTCAAGGGCAAGGGCGTTTCCTTCATGGAAAACCAGGCTGGCTGGCATGGTGTTGCTCCAAAGCCCGAAGAAAGAGATCGCGCCATTGCAGAGCTCAATGAATACCTCGCATCCCTGGATGCATAATGAACAAGGGTTATTTCTGATAAACCAGATATCGAAAATGCTCCGGGTCGTCCGGGGTGCGAAATATTTACGGAGGGTGATTATTTATGGCAGATAAAATAGCAACCCGTGTGGCTTATGGAGAAGCTTTGGCCGCAATGGGTACAGACGAGAGAATCGTGGTTCTTGATGCAGACCTGTCCAAGTCCACAAAGACCGATGTGTTCAAGAAAAAATACCCCGAACGCCATATCAACATGGGTATTGCCGAGGGTAACATGATGGCAGTGGCTGCCGGGCTGGCAACCTGCGGTAAAATTGTGTTTGCCAGCACATTTGCAATATTTGCATCGGGCAGGGCTTATGAGCAGGTGCGTAATTCCATCTGCTATCCGAACCTGAATGTAAAAATCGGTGCTACCCATGCAGGTATTTCAGTAGGTGAGGACGGGGCATCCCATCAGGCGATTGAAGATATCGCTTTGATGCGCGCTATTCCAAACATGACCGTCATCAGCCCCAGTGACGCATACAGCACAAAATTTGCAGTTAAGGCTGCCATCGAACATGATGGGCCGGTGTATTTAAGGCTGGGCCGGCTGAATGTTCCCGTCATTCATAATGAAAATACAAAGTTCGAGCTGGGCAAGGGTGTTATGCTGAAAGATGGAACCGATGTTACCATCATCGCCAACGGTCTGATGGTGCAGCACGCATTGGAAGCTGCCAAGATGCTTGAAGAGGAAGGTGTGAACGCAAGGGTCATCGATATCCATACCATCAAGCCCATCGACAGAGACATCATCATCAAGGCTGCAAAAGAAACCGGCTGCATCGTCACCGCAGAAGAGCACAGCATTGTCGGCGGTTTCGGAAGCGCAGTCGCCGAGGTGGTCTGCAGTGAATATCCGGTACCAGTCAAGATGGTTGGAGTTGAAGATGAGTTCGGAAAATCCGGTGACCCCTATGAGCTGCTTGAGCTTTATGGGTTAACCGCGAAAAATATCGCAGCGAAAGCCATGGAAGCCATGCAAATGCTTTAAATTTGTCAGGCATGAGCTATACATTCAATCCATATCAGAACAAAAGCCGGGCGGTATAGTCACTCGGCTTTTTTAGTAGGTGCGCCCAGCATGGGCGCAATCTAACGGGTGAAAGTCCACAAGGGGCGTAATTGGTGTGGATTACTATTTGAATTGAACCGCCTGGTGCCGAACGGCATGCCAGGTGGTGTGAGAGGGGGGAGAAATTCTCCCCTACTCGATTAACATTTCGTCTGTGGTTCAATGATTAAAATGAGCTATAATCCTTTACAAGCCTGGCCCGGGGATACCCGCGATCATGGGTGACAGATTCCACATAAAAACCCCTGCCATAGTAAAAGCGCATGAGAATGTAATATCGGGAGGCCGTATGCAGGGAAACCTGCCGCACATGCTTTGATATCAGATATTTATCCACAAGGTTCATCAAGGATTTACCAATACCGATGTTCCTATGTGAAGAATTTACTGCAAATCGGCTGATATAGGCGGTATCGCCGGAAATATCAACACGAATGGTACCCACAACAACCTTGTCGATCAAAGCAATATAAACTACTTTGTCGCGAATTTCCATTTTAATGTCGGCGACCGTTTCCCTTAAGGCGTCCACCTCGGTTAACCCGGCAGTCAGTGCATATTCACGGAAAGCACTTTGAATAATGGCATAAACTTCTGAGGCGTCAGAAACTTCAGCACGCCGAATAACAAATGAATAATCCATAGATAGACCCCCTTTATAACGAACCGCTTATCAGCGTAACCATAACAGCCTTTTGCGCATGCAGACGGTTTTCAGCCTCGTCAAAAACCACAGAACAGGGGCCGTCAATAATTTCTTCGGTTACCTCGTACCCCCTGTATGCGGGCAGGCAATGCATGAATATGACATCGGGCTTTGCCGATGCCAACAGTTTGCTGTTTACCTGATAGGGTGCGAAGATAGCCATGCGCTTCTCTTTTTCCTTTTCCATCCCCATGCTGACCCAGGTGTCAGTGTAAACAACATCTGCATTCAGAACAGCTTTTCTGGGATCGGGTGTTAATTCAATGGCACTGCCGGTGGTTTCGGCAATCTTTAAGGCCATGTCGGTGTATTTACTGCTGCAGGTGTACCCTTCCGGAGAAGCTACCGATATGTTCATACCTGTTTTGGCGCAGCCAAGCATCAGTGAATGGGCTACATTGTTGCCATCCCCGACATAGGCCAGCTTCAAACCTTTCAAGGCTCCCTTTTTCTCCCGGATGGTCTGCAGATCGGCCAGAATCTGGCATGGATGCAGTTCATCGGTCAATCCGTTAATAATGGGGATGCTTCCATACAGGGCAAGTTCCTCCACATCCTGTTGCTTGAAGGTGCGGATCATGATCCCGTCCAAATAACGGGAAAGTGTCTTTGCCGTGTCGTGTACAGTTTCACCACGGCCAAGCTGAATTTCGGCAGAGCTTAAAAACAGCGCATAACCGCCCAGCTGCTGCATGCCTACTTCAAAAGAAACACGGGTACGTGTGGAGGATTTGGTGAAAATCATTCCCAGGGTTTTTCCCCTTAGATGGTGGTCATGGCGTATACCGTTTTTTTGCTCATATTTCAGCTTGTCGGCCAAATCAAGTACTTTGATGATTTCATCTGTCGTCCAGTCGTTTAAACATAACAAATGCTTCATAGGACACCTCCAAACAGTTTAAAGTATGATTATACATCCAAATGCATAAAAATGCAATATGTTTTAGAAAGTTGAGTTGTTAAGTTAAAGCAGTTTTATTACGATATATCCATAGAGAAGTTGTATTGCTTTTTACTATGGGTTGAAACACAGTAAACACTGTTGAAAGAAAGCATCCGGCCGGAAAACGGAGAGTTTAAAAAGACCGTCTTCGGTTATCAGAATGCAAAATAAGGAACAGGAGATTTCGTTTATGGATCTTGCCAGCTTGTTAGGCCTGCTTTTAGGTATTGCTTTTTTGGTGTATGGAATGCTCGATGGAGGGGGAACCC
>JAGOJH010000130.1 GCA_017995215.1 Thermoclostridium sp. | reverse complement strand
CTGTTTAAGACAGATATTTTGATGATTCTACGATAAATTCATACATTTTTTTGCAAAATCCCCTTGATTTTTCGGGGGGGTATGATATGCTAAAGGAAATTTGACGTTTTTAGAGGTGCCCTATATTTAGAACAATATAGACTATTACACATATTAATAAATGAAACCGATATAAATTATTCGGTTTCTCCGGTCTTTTTTTTGAATACTCATCTTTGACAGTAATTATCATTGTCCCGTTTCCTCCTTGCAAATAACTAAGCTGTAGTACATTCATAAAGAATAAAAGATTCACATACTAATATTTACCACGCTATTGTGGCTCTTAACAAAATACTAAAGGCAATTGTTCTTATCGAAGGTTCGTGAATCTCAATTTGCTTTTATCATTATGCAAAATGCATCGAAGGCAGACTGCTGCTATTGCCAAATGCTGATCATCTTCAAACAGGATCTACTTTAACAATGCTTCATATATGCTTATTTCTTGCAAGCTTGTAAAGCTCCTCCGTTGCCAAACGAGTTTTTGCAACGATATCACCGGAGCCTTTGGGGAAGAGGTAGAACATTTTATCATGATCGCCGATACAGATCATATCGCCGATTTCATACCAGTTGTAATCCGCATATAACCCATAGGTAGCAATCGGTCGCTTCCGGAAATCAATCTTTCCATCACAGCCAGTCAGGTGAAACCCCTCGGCTGAATGCGTCAGCTTACCGCATCCAACCTTGTAGATTTGCTTGAAATCCACCATCATGTAAATATCAACCTCTGTGGCCAGATGATATTCTCCACGTTCAATTTCACCCCGGACTTCATTGCGTTCCCATTCGTACCAGTCCGGAACATGAACAAAAGCGGAATCTCCGTCCAGCGCAGCAAGGTATCCCAACTCTGTCAACTCATATCTTTTGTTGCAGGAATTACAGGTCAAATGAATTCCCTTGCCGATCATCTGTCCTTCCTTTTTGCAGTGGGGGCATTTATAAAGCACACGGTTCAATCCGTCAGCACGGAAGGGTTCAGAAATCCGTATTCCGTTTTCCTGTTGCCATCGAAAATTGTCAAATGTGAACACATTTTTGAGAATTTTGTTTAACTCTTCAACTGGTTTTTCGGCAATTTCATCCGGGGAAAGCAGGTAGGTAACATCTGCACTGACTTGAACCTTCCGGATTTGCAGATTATTGTATAATGGATCCCTTGCAAACGCACCATGGGTAATGATGGATACAACCGGGACCTTCAGAAGTTTCAGACACTTGCCAAGGCTCTCCGGCAGCGGCGTCTGAGTACCGTCAAAGGAGTAGCTTGCCTCCGGATACATCAAAACGGGGCATCTCAACTCGTGAAGGGCGTAATGCATATCCCGTACCAGCGTTATTTCCGAAACAAACTTTTCCGTCGGAATGCAGCCAAGCCTTCGAATCAGCCATTCCTGCCCAACAAAACCATCCGAGGTACAGATAATATTGTATGATTTTGGATACAGAATTTGAGCAGCAATTTTTAGATCAATGAAGCTGGAATGATTCATCAGAATCAGGTATGGCTCATCATCAGACAGGCGCTCCATTCCGTGAGATTTCCAGGTAAAGTCCGTCGCTTTTATATCGCTTTGCACAAGAAGCTTTACAAGCGTCTTAAAAAGCAGGTTTGTTTTCCGGGGTTTGCGATATACGGGGCGTGGAAGGGCAATGACTTCATCATAGCTTTTATGGACAACCTTTATTTTCATAGATTGTGTGCCTCCCTTGCGTGTCATGGGGACGGTTCTCTTGACATCTACACTTTTAGTACAACGCCTCGACTTATTCCAGTTATTCGTTCAATTTGTCGAATTGACATGCCTGTATCTTTTAACTGTCTTAATACTAAATCTCTTTGTTCTCTATCAAAAGATTGTATTTTTTTAATAGATGCCCTTTTCCCTGCAGCTTCTGTTCTCTCACCGCTTCAAACCTTACGCTGGTTTCTTACCCTTTATCATTTCCACTCGCCGTATATCTTCCATCGTTTACGGTTATAGTCCAGAGCAATATGATTACTCAAGCAGTTCTGTTTCCTTTCGTACATTTCATGGATTTCGTCATAATTGGACTTTCTTCCTATCCTGTAAATTCTTATGCCCGAGCTGCCCCTGGAAAACCAGGCATTTGAGAAATTGATCAGGATACCTTCCTTCGCGCCGTCAAAGATAAAATCGAGAATCTCCGTCGGAAGAGGGTCAATGCTTCTTTTTCGGCCCTTTAACACCTTCAGGATTTTACCTTCAAGCACCTTTTTATAAGCATGGGTGTCTTTCAGGAATATTTTTGTCCAATAATCATCATCATGGGCCAGATAGGTATAAGTATTGTTCAGCCTATCAAAAAAAGGGCTGTTCAACGGTACAAACTTATGTGACAGATATAAAAGCTCTGACAGCTCTGTCGGGGTGATTGCATCAAGCTTTTCCTTGCTGTCAAAGTCAACCCAGCAAAAATCGCCATAGTTATACACATTGTCTTCCAGCAGGTCTTTTAAGCCTTGGTTTTCCACATATTCAAGCCGGGTGTTCATATTCCACTGTCCGCCCCAAAAATTCGCCTTCATCAGCAGCAGGTTCTGAGGCTTGAAGGGAATGAATTCATAAAACTGCGTAAAAGTCGCGCCATATGTGAATACTTCGTTTCTCTCCGGGTCCACACAAAGATAGTAAAAATCATTTTTCTTCATAATAGCCGTCTCCTTCGAACCATATATTATCATACTCTTTATTGCCAGGACAAACCCTGCAGTACCGTACTTCTTGAGCGCTTGCGCGAATTGTGCGCTAATGCAGTCGTGTACCAGAGGAGCGTACCCGCTGGAACGCTGCCCAAAAAGGATAACCCCAGCACTGGAACGCGCCACAAACCCCGACCCGTAAAACGCGGGGGTAGAAAGCGCCTTCAGTGGGAGCTCGGCTGAAGCCTGCGCTCCATCTCCTCAGATCCTTTTCTTTGAGCGTTCCCAACAACCATAGCAAATAGCAAATGGGAAAATGTGCAAATGCCCACTGCCTTGCTCAACCATCATTAGCCTGGTCAAGAGCCCGGCGGAACTGCGTTTCATACAACTCTGCATAGAGCCCCCCGGATGCGACCAGATCGTCATGTACGCCACGCTCAACAATCTGTCCCTCTTTCAAAACCAGAATTTCATCCGCTGCCAGTACTGTCGAGAGACGATGCGCAATGAGGATACTGGTGCGCGATGTGATGAGCGGATCGATCGCCTCTTGTATCATATTCTCCGAAAGGGAGTCTAAAGAAGAGGTCGCTTCGTCAAAAATCAAGACCACAGGGTCTTTCAACAAAACACGAGCAATGGATATTCTTTGCTTTTCTCCGCCCGAGAGCTTCAGCCCCCGATTTCCGACCATCGTGTCATATCCCTCGGGCTGTCTTGCGATGAAGTCATGAATATTGGCCTTTCTGCAGGCATCCACGAGTTCATCCTGTGTCGCATTTGGCTTTGCATAGAGAAGATTTTCACGCACTGTACCATTGAAAAGATAGGTGTCCTGTGTCACGACACCCACCTGATCCCTAAGAAAACCGAGATCCAGCTGGCGCACATCGATTCCGTCAAAACGGACGCTCCCTTCAAGTACATCGTAAAGACGCGGTATCAGGTTGATCAGGGTACTTTTTCCGGAACCGGAGGGACCGACGATAGCAATGCTCTTTCCGCTCTCCAGCGTGAAGCTGATATCCTTCAAAACAGGCCGGGAGGGTTCATAAGCAAAATGTACGTGCTCAAATTCGATGCGTCCGGCTACATTCCCCGGGATAATTGCGTCCGGCACGTTTTTAATTTCCAACGGCATGTCAAAATAATCAAAGACTCTTGTAAACAAGGCCATGGAACGAATCCAATCCACCTGGATATTCAACAGCGAGTTAACCGGTGAATACATCCTCCCGAGCAACGCGACCAGGACGGTGACGTCACCGACTGTCAGATCGGAATCATAGCGCATCATCAAAATCCCACCAACGAGATAGATCAGCATGGGGCCGATACTCGAAAAGGTTCGGAGCACGACACGAAACCATCGTCCAGCCATGCTTTCGCGGATATTAAGCCGTATCAGCCTCTGATTAACGGCAGAATACCGTCCGTATTCCTGGTCTTCCCTGCGGAACAATTTCACCAGCATCTGACCGCTGACAGACAGCGTTTCATTGAGTATGCCATTGATCTCATCACGACAGTCCTGCGCCTCACGGGTCAGCGTCCAGCGGGTCTTTCCCGCCTTTCTGGTCGGCAGCGTGAAAAGAGGCAGGATGACGACGCCGATGGTGGCCAGTATCCAGTTTTTCTGATACATCGCCACCATGGCGATAATCAGGGTGATCGAATTGGATAGAATGCTCGTCAGCGTGTTCGTGATGATCTGCTGGACACCGGATATGTCACTGGTCATGCGGGTGATGATGTCACCCTGGTTATTGGTCGTGAAAAACCGGTGTGACATGAACTGGAGGTGGCGATACAGGCTGTTGCGCATGTCAAAGGTGATGTGCTGCGCGATCCATGTGCTAAGATAGCTTTCCAGGACACCAATCAGGTTGGAACCCAACATCACCCCTAGCGAGGCTACGGTCAGCCAGATCAGCACGTCAAGCTTCTGACCGATCAAACCTTCGTCAATGATTCGTCCGGTAAGAATGGATGGCAGGAGACCTAAAATGGAGGAAAAGAGGATGGACAACAGAACCAGGGTCATCTGCTTCCAATAAGGTCGCAGATAAGAACCGATTCGTTTCAGCAGTTTCCGGGTGACTTTTGGGCGATGGGCCTTCTCTTCCTCCGTCAGGAACCCTCTGCTCCCTCGGCCCATACCACCTGGCTGATTTGATCCCATTCACTGACCCTCCTTGTGTCTAAGGGACGGTTCTGCTGACAACACCCAAAATTGCAATAAGCTATCTCTGGCGTTGTCAACAGAACCGTCCCCTTGACACTTTATGCTCAGATTTATCCTTCTGGTTGAAGCGTTCCCATAGCTTGTCCCCGATCACCTGATAGTCGTAATACATCGCACGCACATTCGATAGCTTGTCTCCAAGCGCAATCATTTTTTCTCCCCTGCGCAAATCGAGCCGATTATCCTCGATCATTCTCCACAAATGTAAATTCAATGCATCAATTCTGCTGCTGTCATATCCCACCAGTTCAGGTATTTCATCGACAGGACCTTTTTGAAGGATCATCTCGCTTATCATTACCCCCCTCCGACCCTGTAAATATTTTCTCTTGAGTTCGTTCACTTTTAACTATAATCATTACGTTTATTATAGCAACAGAAGCGATTGCTTGTCAAGGGGACGGTTCTGTTGACAACACTTCGGTATAGTGATAAACTATCTCTGAGGTGTTTGTTATGCCACGAAGTGCAAGAAAATTAAGCAAAAGCGGAATTTATCACATTATTATCAGAGGAATTGGACAACAAAACATATTTGAAGATGATGGAGATAGAATTCGTTTTATTGAAACCTTGAAAAGATATAAAACTGAATTAGGCTTTGAAATGAATGCGTATTGTCTCATGAGAAATCATGTGCATATTTTACTGAAGGATGATAAACAACAGCTTGATTTGATAATGAAAAAGATAGCTGGTAGTTATGCAGTTTATTTTAATTGGAAATATGATCGTGTTGGTCATCTATTTCAAGACAGGTTTAAAAGTGAGCCTGTTGAAGATCATTCATATTTTTTAACTGTATTGCGGTACATTCATCGAAATCCACAGAAAGCAATGATTGCTGATATGAAAGAATACGATTGGAGCAGCTATCAAGACTATATTGATGAAACTGGTTTAACAGATGTAAAACTTGCCCTTGAATTATTAGGCGGCAGAAAAGCATTTGAGTTATTTATGACAGCAAACGAGGAAAATCAATGTCTTGATATTACGGATAAAAAGCAATTGTCAGATAAAAAAGCAATCGATATAACAAGGAAAATATCAAAAGTAAAAAATATTCAACAAATACAATCTTTTGATAGAGAACAAAGAGATTCAGTATTACGACAGCTAAAAGGTGCAGGACTGTCAATTCGACAAATTGAACGAATAACTGGAGTAAATAGAGGCGTTGTACAAAAAGCGTAGATGTCAAGAGAACCGTCCCCTTGACAACCCCCCGGGAAGGAATACAGTATGGATCTATACATAAAACTTGGTATAATATTGGTTTCTTTGATTGCTGTTTGGCTAGTGATTAAAGCTATAAAAAAATCAGTCAGAAGAAAGATAAGAAATTTGACTGGAGGAATGTTTCGAACGTCAGATATAGCAGATATTATCAAGCAGATGAAATCCGATGAAAACGATACTCCATTATCGGTGGGGGGTGGAAACTCGATTTACCTTCCAATGATAAAGAGGGATTTTCCGGATTATCATCAGACAACAATGGAAGAGAAAATAAAGCGGTTTATGCTTACATATTATGAATGTCTGGAAAAGAAAGATGCCAGCCTGCTTCAAAAGGCAGTAGTAACAGACACTGTCGAAGAAATAGTAAAATCACAGGTGCTCGATTTGGGTACAACAGATGCGATAAGGTATGACAATATAAGAGTACATGCTGCAGCAATTTCAGGATATGTAAAAACAAAAGAATTAGCCACGGTAAAATACCAGGCATCATTGGAGTACATGGGAGGAACCAATAAAAAAGTGCAGGTTAAATATAGTGTGGACATGACTTATTTATTCACGGATATGAGCGTAGATATGATCGGTATAAGATGTAATAATTGTGGGGGCTCATTGGAGGAAACAAGTACAAAATGTGCTTATTGTGGTACTTTGATAGTAAGGAACATCGATAAAGTTTGGAGAATATCGAATTTTACAAAGTTAAAG
>JAGOJH010000129.1 GCA_017995215.1 Thermoclostridium sp. | reverse complement strand
GCAGGAGTGCTTGGGGCCGTGTTGTGCTCAGTAATCTTTCTGTTTGCAGGGTTGTGGTTTTACCACAGAATGGTGCGTAACTATACCAGCGCAGGAGGATGATGTACAAACCCGGTTTTATTATTAAGAACAATCACTGTTAAAGCAGAGTGAGGAACAGCTATGATAAAAGTAGAGCAATTAACAAAAACCTATACCTCGTATGAACGCGGAGGCACCTTCAGAGAGGCGCTGAAAAGCCTGATCGTTCGGAAAAAGAAAATCGTTGAAGCGCTGAAGGCCGTATCCTTTGAAATCAGCGAGGGCGAGCTGATTGGCTTTTTAGGCCCGAATGGGGCAGGGAAATCCACCACGTTAAAAATTTTAACGGGTATTTTGTACCCAACCTCCGGTTCTGTAGATATTATGGGCTATGTTCCCTGGAAGGACCGCAGGAAATATGTTGCGAACATTGGTGCAGTGTTCGGGCAGAAATCACAGCTTCTGTTTGATATCCCGCCGATGGATTCCTTTTTATTAAACCAGTCCATCTATAACATCCCGGATAAGGCTTTTAAAAAAACCATGAATGAGATGGTGGAAATGCTTGAGCTTGAAGCCATTGTCAGAAAACCGACCCGGCAGCTTTCTCTGGGTGAAAGGATGAAATGCGAGTTCATCATGGCCATGCTGCATCGGCCAAAAATTGTTTTTCTGGACGAACCCACTATCGGGCTGGATGTGATCGCCAAGGACAAGATACGGGATTTCATTCTGGAACAAAACAAACAGGGAACAACCTTCATTCTGACCACCCACGACCTGGAGGATGTGGAACACCTGGCAAAGCGCGTTATCGTGGTCAATCATGGTGAAATCGTGTTCGATAATTCGATGGAGAAGCTGCGCACGAACCTGGGTGATAAAAAAGCAGTACATGTAACCACCCGTAAAGCGCTTCCAGAACTGGTCCAGCCGGGTATTTTCATCCGCAAACAGCTATCGGATCGAGATGCTGAGCTGGAACTGGATTTATCCAAATTAAAGCTGAACGAGTTTATTAAAAGGCTGAACGAGGAATCGATCATCAATGACTTGTCCATTGAAAGCCTGGAAATTGAAAACATTATCAAGGATTTATATCGCCAGGATAAGCCAAACGGAAACGGAACCAACGGTGGCGCCAACGGTGCGAAATAGACAGGGTTTACAAAGAGAACATAACCATGGGGACAGGTACCTTGGCTCAATTTAACCAAGATACCTGTCCCCTCTGGTTTTTTCATGGTAGAATATAGGCAGGAAACCATTCTGGCAGGGGAAAGCTATGGAGATGCGCAAGAGAATTATTTTCCATATCGATGTGAATTCCGCCTTTTTAAGCTGGGAGGCACTGGAACAGCTGAAACAGGGCAGTACCGTAGATCTGCGTACCATCCCATCCATAGTCGGCGGGGATCCGTCCAAAAGACATGGGATTGTTCTGGCCAAATCTATTCCTGCAAAGAAATATGGTATTATTACTGGCGAACCGGTTTTTCAAGCCTTAAAGAAATGCCCTGATTTGACGGTTGTTCCGCCAACCCACCACATCTATTCACAAAATTCTCATGCGATGATTGAGCTGCTGCAGACCTATTCCCCCGACATCGAGCAGTTCAGCATCGATGAATGCTTTATTGATGCAACGGGCTTAAGGCTGAGGTTTGGTGATGATTACACAGCTCTTGCAAACCAAATAAAGAACCATATTCGCGATGAGTTGGGTTTCACCGTGAACGTAGGCATCTCTGAAAATAAACTGCTGGCAAAGATGGCTTCTGATTTTCAAAAGCCGGACAAGGTGCATACCCTGTTTTTGGATGAGATCCAGCAAAAAATGTGGCCAATGCCCGTATCCGAGCTGTTCATGGTGGGTAAGGCCGCAACGGCAAGGTTTGAAATGTTGGGCATAAAAACCATCGGTGATCTTGCCAGGGCAAACCCCGCCGTATTGGAGCAGCAACTGAAAAAATACGGGCTGATGATATGGGATTATGCCAATGGCAGGGATGACTCTCCCGTCCAGGCCCAGGAGGCTGAAGCGAAGGATTTAAGCAATGAAACCACAGTTAGCTTCGATATTACCGATAAGGAGACGGCCAGGCTTTACATTCTTTCTCTAAGTGAAACAGTTGGAATGCGCCTTCGAAAAGCAGGGCTGTTTGCCGGTGTAATAGCCGTTCACATCAAAAACAGTAATTTTGAGACTTACTCTCGTCAAAGAAAGCTTGATAATGCCACTCAGGATACCAATGTCATTTTCTCCACCGCAGCCGAATTGTTTGAACAGGTCTGGAAAAGGGATCCGGTGCGGTTGATCGGCGTCGCAACCTCCCAGCTGCAAAGGGATCCCATCAAACAGCTTGACATGTTTTCCCTGGCTGGTCCAAAGCAGGCCGACAGGGTGAAACTGGATGAAAGCATTGACAAAATTCGAGAAAAGTATGGTCAGGATTATGTTGTCAGGGGTTCACTTTTGAATTTCAACCGGAAACAGGCGGAGAAAAAAACAGAGCATAAAGACTGAGATAATTCGCTGCACAAGCCACAGGTTATTTACCCTAAATAGAAATCGTTATAAAAATAGGGCGGGAGGGGTCCCCACTTTTACTACTTGAAAACCTGCAGGTATTCCATACATACGGATTTTGTGACATAAAAAACCCTTCTGTAACGGGTTGAGTTTGTAGTGGATTGGCCCGTCACGGAAGGGTTTTGTTGAATCAAAGATTAAAACTTACCGCTGTGCCCAGTGGCGCTTCGGCCTGAAGAACTTCTGAAAGAGCCACCACCGCCACCCGAGCTGCTACTCTCGCGCCGTACCTTCTGTACATGTCGATGAAGGAAAATATCTCTCTGGTCGGTTAAAACCATACTGCCCTCGCGGAAATAAACATGGGCAAGGTTCTCCTTCCTCACCGAAATAAGCTGCCCTCTCCACGCGCCAGTTACCGCAAAGGCGATGATCAATGCCAAAGCCAGGGCGATCGCCCCGCCAATGAAGCGATATCTTCGGACCTCGTCAGGGTCTTTGGGAATGTTACCCTCATCATAAGGGGCTCCGGAAGCGGCTTTGGCGATAAAGTCATCCACTGCGTCCGCATAAGCCATAAAGGCTTCGTAGTAACGATCTTCTTTCAGATAGGGAAGGAACCGCGTGTCCAGATAATCTTGTCCGTAAGAGGTAAACACATTTAACCCGTACCCGAAGGAAGCAAACCCAAAATCCCTGTCTTCCATGGCCAGAAGCAGGATGGCACCATCGATATCGCTTCCGTAGCCAAACCCGTTTTGCTCAAAAAAGTCGGCAGCATACAGCCTTGCTTCACGGTAATCCAGCATTGGAACCACTGCAACCACCGTGTCGAACTGATTGCGTTCACTGATTTCGTCCAGCTTTGCCGTTAACATAGCAGCCTGTTCCGAGGTTAACAGGCCGATATCGTCGATATAACGAGGCAATCTCTCACCTGCGGGGACACGGGCTAAATCATTCAAACCTTCTGCAGCCATTGCAGCGGTCGGCAGTAAAATTGCTGTTAGCAGCGCGGCAAGCATGACTGTCACAAAAAAACGATTTTTTCTTTTCATCTTCGCACCCCCTCTATATCAAGCCGACGATAATCTGAGAAATGACCAGCAGCGCAGCTGCAGCACCCCCAAATATCTTTAAAAGCCAGGATCGATAGGCCGCCTTGTCTAAAGGCAGGTCGCCGGCAAACTTGCCCGTCTGACCATTCATCGCAAAGATGAAGTTTTTACCCTGCCAGCTTGTGGATAACAACCACACCGGCAGCAGCGCATAATGGACACCGCTGCTTTTCAGCTGCAGGTTTGTATGTATGGGTATCACCGAATTGTAGCCGACGACGGTGCTTGCGAACGCTGCTTCAGCACTGTTCTTTACACGTTCATTCGCACGCTGGCTGCATTGGTTTGCATCCACATCATATTTGTTGGCAAAATAACCAGCCAGGTATGCGGTTTGAAAGTCTACCGCCTCCGCTGTATGAAAGGGCTCTATCGATTCCATCAGTGTGTCGTCAATCACTTTTGAACCATCGACGGGAACCTGGTTAAACCCGATATCACCAGCACGCAAAATACGGAATTTTGAGGTTTCGGTGTAATGGTAGCTGCTGTCGCTCCATGAGCGGATTTTTGTTGCATCGTACTGGATATGGACATCGGCATCGGCATCAAAAAGCCAAAAGGGAACATAAACCCCCTTGATTTCTTCCAGGTGGTTTCTGTCTTTAAACACGCGGGGCAGAAGCTTTTTACCAAGATAGTGCTTTTGCAGCGCATCCAGGGCTTCCTTCTTGCCATATTTAAAAGGAATTACCATATCGGGGCGCAGCATTCCAGCAAATTTGGAGGTGATCACAACTGGGTTGCCACAGAAGGGACAGGAGGTTGCGCCCACTGTCTGGTCTGCAATGATTTCCCCGCTGCAGGACTGGCAGCTGTACATTACCATGCCCTCTTGTTCGCTGTTCTGCCATTCATTGCCCTGATAACCCCAATCAATGGATTCCGGCTTCTGCTCCTGATTCAGTGCCTCATCCATATCATGCAGCGCTGCAATGTCCATTACTGAATCGCAATATGGGCAAGCCAACTCTTGTGTTCCAGGATTGTACTGAATCGCACCGCCGCAATGAGGGCATTTATACTCTAACATTGCCATCGATCATTCCTCGCTTTCCTAACCATCTTGAAATGAACAGCCTGCATCCAATGAATCCCGAAAAACAGGCACAGCCAGTTCGCACTTTTGCCAGGAAGAATACCAACCTGCGCCGGCAGGTGTAATTTCATTCACAAAGCACAGGTTTCTCTGGCTGGAAGCCCGCATGGTTCAAAACAAGTAAAGTGAATGTTTTATTTTCTTCGTATCGGTTGCTGGATACAAGTACAAATGACCATCGGGGTCTGTTTCAATCATAGACCCCGATGGCTTTGTTTGATCCGGAGGTCCTGGTTATTTCTTTGCGAATAATACCATTTCCGCCGGTTATTTATTGGATATCACCATTATCAAAGGGGTCGCCGCACTCGGGGCAGAACTTGGGTGGGTTGGCTTTATCCTGAGGTTCCCATCCGCACTTGTCACACTTGTACTGTGGGACGCCTGCAGGCTTGGGTTTACCGCATTCTGTGCAGAACTTGCCTTTGCTTTTACTACCGCAGGGGCAATCCCAACCTTCAGCTAGCTGTGATTTTCCACATTCCTGACAGAACTTGCCCTTGTTGCCCTTGTGTCCGCAGGAGCACACCCAACCCGACTCAACTTCAGGTGCTGAAGCGGAAGCAGTTGCAGATGCAGCTGCCTGCTGCTGACCCATTGTGAACAGGTTTTGTGCGTTCATTCCACCTGCGTTGGCAGCCATGTTCATGCCCATAAACGCCATTGCCGGGCCCGCGTTCTGGTTTGCAGCCGCAGCCTTCATCGCATCGGCCTGAGCACCAACCAGTGTTGCCGCTGCCATTGTGGGATCACGCATAACGGCGTTCTTTTGCAGATCTTTTATCATCTGCTCGTCTTCTTTGCTGGCATTGACAGAGCTTACGCCCAGGGAGACAATCTCCAGGCCGCGAAGATCACGCCACTTCGAAGACAACACTTCGTTGAGCGCATCGGCCAGTTCCATAGTGTGACCCGGCAGAGCCGAGTAGCGAATGCCCATATCGGAGATTTTTGCAAAAGCAGGCTGAAGCGCGGTCAGAAGCTCGCTTTTCAGTTGTGCGTCAATGGTACTGCGCACATAAGATGACTGAACATTGCCGCATACATTGGTATAAAACAAAATGGGGTTTGTGATTCTGTAGCTGTACTCTCCAAAGCAACGGATGGCGATGTCTATGTCCAGTCCGATGTTTTTATCTACAACACGGAAGGGAACAGGGTTCGCGGTGCCATATTTGTTGCCGATGAGTTCTTTTGTGTTGAAATAATAGATGCGTGTATCTTTACCGGGGATGCCGCCAAATTTGAAACGTTCCCAAATACTCTTCAACGAAGCGAGTACATTGTCCTTGAATGCACCGCCGGCAAAAAGCGAAGGCTCTCCGCTCGCGTCGAATATGTACTGACCGGGCTCTGCACAGACATCCAGTATCTTCCCCTGTTCGACAATCATCATGCACTGCCCGTCTGCCACAGCAATCACCGAGCCTGTTGTGATGATATTATCCTCTGCTTTTGTGTTGGAGGAACGGCCAGAAACGCGCTTCCACCCTTTTATAGCCAGAACATCCTCCGGCATCGCTTCACAATAGAAAAATTCCTTCCATTGATCAGCAAGAGCGCCTCCTGCCGCACCTAACGCAGCTTGTATTAATCCCATGTTCGCTCTCCTTTCCAAAATGTCGCTTTTGATAAAGCTTATCTGGTTATAGTATAATAAAAGAAGGTAATGCTTTGCAAGTCTCACTACCATCTTCTCAAGCAATAAGATGAAAAATTTATATAATTTTAGTTTTCTATAGAAGCTCCCTCCATTCAATAAAGAAAAATGATTCTTCTGTTGTTATGGTAAAACCACATCATGTTTGCGATCGATCGCTTCTGGTGCGATGAATAAATATATCCATCAATAGCATTGGAATTGGATGATAACGAGGAAGTGATGGGCAATCGCCCCGCCTCTTTAACGATTTTTAGCCAGAGGCAACAAGCATGTGTTTGGTAGAACCGTTTCATACCAACATGGAATCGAATAGCAAATATTCTATTAGATATATATAAAAACATATTGACAGATTACGATTTTGTAAATATAATCCCACGTTTGACACTTGAACAAAATAGAAATCCCGCAAAGCTAGATAAATTAAGACTTGCGGGATTTTGCGTTAGTTCAAAAAGTGCGTAATGTTTTTTATCTTTTCGTTTCTTTGATAA
>JAGOJH010000128.1 GCA_017995215.1 Thermoclostridium sp. | reverse complement strand
GGATCCGATCTTGGAATGGATGATGAAGAGTTTAGACTTGAAATATCCAATGCGCTTGATGAACTGTTGGGTAATGTGAAAACAGACATTCTTTAAGTGAGAATGTCTGTTGCTGTTTGACGCTTACGGTTTCAATGAGCGTTTGCGCGAATTGTGCGCTAAAACGCGGGCGCTGAAAGCGCCTTCAGGGTGAGTGTTCCTCGGCTGAAGCCTGCGGTACACTCCCGACTTGCGCGTTTTTTGTGCAACTAGTTCATAACTGTCTCTGACAGTTATGAACGCGCCGCGAGCATTTGATAAACATCATTACTTCAAAATGGCACCTGCTGTCAAGGCATTCTCTATCTTCTCATTGCCGAATATATACACAATGATGGTAGGAATACTGGTGATAATCATTGCTGCACCTATCTGCCCCCAATGCGACACCCCTATGCTTACAAAGAAATTCAAAAGCCCGACCGTTAAGGGTCGTATCCGATCCTCAGCCGCCAGAATAAAGGCAAGGAAAAATTCATTATATGTGTTCATGAAGATTAAGACACACTGGGTGGTAATTGCAGGCTTTATAACCGGAACAATAATCCTGAAAAAGGTCTGGTAAATATTGCAACCATCAATACAGGCTGCCTCCTCAAGCTCTTTGGGCAAGCTTCTGAAAAAGGCATACAGCATGAGGACACACGAAGACAGCGCAAAAGCTGAATAAGGTAGTATCAGGCCCAGATGTGTTCCTTTCAGTCCAAGGTTGCGGTTCATAATCAACAACGGAATGATAACCACCTGTGCAGGGATGATCAATCCCATTGAAATATAGCTTAACGCGGCATTTTTATACTTCCAGTTCATCCTGCTGATGCAGTATGCCAGCATACTTCCAAAAAGCACTGTCAGAATAATGGTGCCTACCGAATAGATCAGGCTGTTGGACAGGTACCTTGGGAAGTTGAACTTTTTCAAGGCATCGCCATAATTGTTCAAAACAAATGTCTGCGGTAATCCGAATGGGTTATCGTAGACCTCACTTTTTGTTTTAAACGATATGTTCAGCATCCAATACATCGGAAAAAGAAACGATGCTCCCAAAATGATCATGATTATTTTTACCAGAACCTTGTGTCTGTTTTTTTTCATTTTCTGTTCACCGTCCTGTCTAGAATTCAATCTTCTCTCTTGCAACAAGCTTATTGATAGCAAATGTCAATATCAGGCATTCAATAACAAAAATAATCGCGATTGCACACCCCTGACCGAAATCCGAAGCCGAAAAAGCCTTATAAAACAACTGGTATATCACTGTTCGCGACATGTCACCAGGCCCACCGCCCGTCATAATCCTGACGTGAGCAAACTGTGACATACACCCGAGGACGGAAAGGACAAGAAGATATTTTGTCACATCCTGTAATAAAGGAATCGTTACCTTAATGCTTGTTACGAGAAATCCCGCACCATCAATCTGCGCCGCTTCGTAGTAAGTTGTTGGGATTGCCTTGATTCCGGTATAATAAAGCAGCGCATTCAGGCCCAAATACTGCCACAAAAAGGCGACAGCAATGGCAGGAACCACCGTCCGGCTGTCCGATAACCAGGCCACGGCCAGACCATCCAGATTAAAAGCCCTGAGTATGCTGTTCAAAAGGCCCCACATGGGCTCATAAATGGCAATCCACATTTGTGCGATAACAGTTACGGAAAGAACAGCTGGAAACACACTGCTTGCTTTGAAAAACCTTCTGATACCTTCACTCTGCCTGTCCATCACCAGCGCAAGCAGCAGTGAAATGGGCAAGCCCACAAAAGTGGACAATATCACAATGATGAACGTATTCAGGTTTGATCTCCAGAAGGTTGCATCCTGCAGTACATTCACATAGTTTTCAAGGCCCACAAAGCCCAGGTTTCTAAAACCGTCATTTTCCTGGAAGCTGATAAGAATTTCCGGAAAAATCGGGTAGATAACAAACACTGTGAACAGCAATAGCGCAGGAAAAGCAAATATAAAGATTGCCACTTTATTTCCAAAAAATTTGTTCATATAATCACCTTATTAATCAACATCCCTATATGAGCTTACCCATATAGGGATGTATTTTCAGTCTGATATGATTAGTCTTCGGTCATCATTTAAAGTTGTCGGCCCATATTGCATTAATCACTTTGATATAGTCGTCCGGTGAATACTGCCCTGTAAGCAGCTTGCTGTTTTCTGTAGCAAACTCTGCAGACATTTTGGCGTTGAAGGTAGCTGCCCACATCGAAGGAACTTTCGTTGCTGCGGCATTGAACTGATCAAGGTTCTTTTGCAGAAGTGGTGAAATACCTTCAATTTTGACACCGGTTTCCAGCATGGTTGGTGACTTCTGGTCAATATTGTAATACAGAGCATCCTGTTCTGCGCAGAACATTGCGAACTGTGCAGCAACTTCCGGATTCTTTGTGTTTGCCGATGCCAGATAGCCGCTCAGCGGTGCTCCCCAATACTGTATCATGCTGTTGGGATCAAGGCCTTCTTTTGCAGACGGCCAGGGAATAAAGTCGGTATCCGGGCTAACCTTTTCGAGGTTGGTGGTCTCCCATGTGAACATAGCCAGCATGGCAGCCTTTCCTGATGTATACATTTCAACTGCGGGACCATAATCGATATTGGTTACGCCGTCGGCAAAAGCTCCAACCTGTACCAGTTTCTGAATTCTGCCCAATGCATTTTTTACAACCGGATTGGAGAAATCGGTTTTATTTTTCGTCAGATCAATGGCTACCTGTGGATCCTCTGCCATAATCATTGTCTGAACCATATGCAGGTTAGGTGTCCAGCCATCCTTGCCTACGATGGATATTGGAACGATGCCCTTAGCTTTCAGTGTTTCACACAGACTGACAAGCTCGTCAAATGTCTTTGGAACACTAACACCGTACTGAGCAAAAATGTCCTTGTGGTACCAGAGTCTTGGTGTAAAATACTGGTCTGCACCTGGTTGCACGCAGTAAAGCTTGCCGTTCTGATCGGGAGTTACAAGATCCTTCAGTGTAATTTTCTTTTCAAACTCGGAACCCTTCACATAAGGATATAAATCCAGTGCATTTCCAGCAGCAATGACCACAGAGGACAGATTCTGTTCGGAGAACCATACGTCCGGCATATCGCCCGAAGCATTGTACGCTTTCAGCTTGTTGGCATAGTCCTGTCCGCCGCCGCCCAAATCGTATTCCACTTCCACATTGGGCATGTCCTTTGCAACATTCACTTTAATGTAATTCTCACGAATGTTGTTTCTATTATCGTCAGAGCTTAACGAAAGGAATTTGATTTTTACCTTTTCAGCAGGTTTTTGTGTATTGTCCCCGGTGCTTGTATCTGCAGGTTTTGACGTATCTGCAGGGGTTGGAACTGTAATGGGTACGCACGCAACCAAAGAAATAACCAGAACAAATGTTATGGCAACCGCCATCAGTTTTGTTAACCGAGCCATTGTTATGCCTCCTTAGTTTTTTCAATTGAATTCAGAAAACAGCCCTTTCGAAAGGTTTCAATCCGTTAATTCAATTGTATCGCTCTGCCTTCGATAGATGGAAGGGAATATTCTTTGCTTACAAGGAAAAATATTGGTATCGGGTACCTCAAAAGCGTTTTTTGTTTTCAATGTATTTGCTTGGGGCCAAACCAAAATATTTCTTAAAGCATTTGCCAAAATAGTTTGCATCTGCATACCCTACTCTGCCTGCAATATCCAGAATCAGGCAGTTTCCGGCGTCAATAAGCTCCTTGGCCCTGTTCATTCTGAACTCCGTCAGGTACTCATTGATGGTGATCCCCGTACCACGCTTAAACATGAAACAAAGGTGCGTATAATTGATATACAGGTGCTTTGCAATTTCATCAATATTCATCTCATCCTTATGGTAGTTCTCCTGGATATATTTTTTAACACCTTCGATCAGCGAGGAGGTTTTTGAGCTTCGAATCCTTTTTGCTGCTTCGATCGTATCGTTAAAAAAACCCTTCACCCATCTCTCAATTTCATGAATTGACCTTTTGGACTGGATTTCATCCAATATATTCAGCAGATTATTGGGCAATACTTCCTTTAGGGTCAGCTCGGTTTCCACAATAAATTCCATGCATACTGAAACCATTTCAATACAAATCACATAGAGGATCTCATGATGTATATTTTCTTCACGGATGTCCATGAAGATCTGGTTAACAAGATGAAACACCTCTTCGCTGTCTCCGGTACGCATCGCGATTAAAAGCCGGTTTCTGTGCCCGGCCGTAAACAGGTTCACCCTGATTTCGGAGCCTTCTACCGAGCAATAGCTGATGACGCGGTCCTTTCCCTCGGTTAGCCTGTTCTTTAAGGCAACAAGGGACTCCTTGTAGGATGCGGAAATATCAAAAAAAGACTTCTTTTCGTTTCCAAGGCCGATGGTTACAGTAAAATTCAGATGCCTGGAAACGGCTGCCCGGATTGCTTCCAGCCTGCTTTCAAGCTGCAAGTGATTTTCAGGGCTGTTTTGATTTGCCCCGATGATAATACAGATGCGGTCATTGTTGTCATAGCAAACTTCGTGTGAAAAATGATCTTCCAGCAGCTCACAGGCAATGTTGGACACTGCAAATTTCCATAGCTGCGGGTCTTCATCATTCCACCGCTCATCCTTTTCGTGGTTAATCTCTATCGTTGTTACCCGGTAGAACTCGGAATTCAAATGAATATTAAGGTAAGCCATTTTTTTCGTTATATCTTTGTTATTGCGAGCCAGGTTCCCCTGTATCAGCTCGTTTAAAAATTTTTCCCTGACCAGCGGAACACTTTCCTTCACTTGCTGCCTTAACCTGTTGAACTCAATCTTGATATTGGCTTCCCTTTCAATGGCGTTCTTTATTTCAATTAAGGCAGCTTTCAACTCCTCTTCATCAACTGGCTTGAGTATATAGTTATGCACGCCAAGCTGGAGCGCCTGTTTTGCATATTGAAATTCACTATGGCCGGTCAATATCACAATCTTGCTGCCCAATCCCCTGCTTTTGGCTTCCTGAACAAATTCCAGTCCATCTATGACCGGCATATTGATATCTACAAGAATGATATCCGGTTCCAGAGCCTCCACCTGATTCAGCGCATCCTTACCGTTTTTGGCTTCACCGCATATGCTGAATCCAAGGTCTGCCCATGGCAGTGATACCTTGAGAGCCTCCCGAAAATAGAACTCATCATCCACAATCATCACTTTCAACATATTTCCCCCTACGCCAGAGAGGCCGGCAAAATTACCGTAACCTTTGTATATTCGTTCATTTTGCTTTCAATCCGAATTCCATATTGGTCTCCATACAGAAGCTTTATTCTGGAATTCACACTATAGAGCCCGAAATCAGAATTCTTATGATGACTGTCCGGCTGGCTCAGAATCCTGGTAATCAATTCATCACTGATGCCAATCCCGTCGTCTATCACATCAATCGTCACGATTTCTTCCTCTAAACGCCCCTTTATAGTCAGTATCCCCTTATCTTCCTTCTGCTTCAGACCATGGTATATGGAGTTTTCCACAAGAGGCTGCAAGGTTAGCCTTGGAATCTGGTATGGATAAATTTCTTCGTCAACCTCTACCTTAAAATCGAGGTATTCGACATAACGCAGTTTTTGTATGGACAGATAGTTTTCTATCAGGTGTAGTTCATCCTTAATGGTGATGATATCCTTCCCCTTGCTCAGCGAAATTCGGTAGAACCCGGCAAGATACTTCGCAGCCATCATGGCATTGTCTTTTAGATCGAGCTTGATGAAAGAAATGATTGTTTCAATTGTATTATATAAAAAGTGGGGTTTAATCTGGGATTGCAGAAGTTTAAACTCGTTTTCCCTTTTCAGCTTCTGCTCGAGATAAATCTGCTCCATCAGCTGATTGATCTTATCCATCAGGCTGTTAAACCCTTCCCCCAGCATACCAATTTCATCTTTCGCCTTAAAGTTCGCCCTTAACTTCAAATTGCCGGTTTGAATCTCTTTCATAATGTTCACCAGCTTCAATATGGGCCTGGAAATTTTATAGGACAGCAGGTAAGAAGCTGCAAAAGCAAAAAGCAGGCAGATAACACCAAAAAGAATAATCAGCGTTGTAATGTTTTTGTTTTCGTCTGTAATTTCATCCATTTGGGTAATGCTGATAATATTCCAGTTCAATTTTTCAAAACCAGTAACGGTGATTAGCGCTTGTTTTCCGTCAATGCTGTGGATAAAGCTTTGAACATCAGAAATCTCTTCAAGCCGGTAATTTTTCAAGTACTTCTCTTCTTCGAAGGGCTGGTAAAGCTCACTCTTGTTCTGGGTGGATATTATCCTCTTGTGCTCATCAACGACATAAAACTTATCGTTCTGGTTAACGATATTATCCAGATACATGGAAGCGAGATCTTTTTCCGCAAGGTAAAGAACCACTGTCCCCAGATAATGTCCGGTGTCCATACCAATAATCGGTTTTGCAAGGGCGAATGCATCTGCTTCTCCGCCGTATTTGAATTCCATCCTGATCAGGCCAAGCCAGCTTGGCGTCTTTTTTTGTTTAACATCATTAATAACATCAGGGGTAAAATGTTGATAGATGCTTGTATTATCTACATATCCAACGTCAAAAATGCTGCCATGGGCAGAAATGATGCTTGCTGCAACTATATGGGTAATGGGCTCGACCACATTGCTGGACGCACTGGATAATGTCTTTTCCAGTTCCAGATTATCTATGGAATCCAGTTCATTGCTCTCTATCCGTTGCAGCTGGCCTTGCAGCCTGTTGTCGATGGAAAGAATTCTTAAGTAATTCTCGACATTGTTAGTCAAATTCAGCAGGCTTCTGTCGATTAAGGCCAACTCTCTTCCAGCGTTTTTCATTGCTTTTTCCACGATAGCCCGGTTGGATATTTTTATGGTCAGGAAAGCAAAAAATGAGAAGGTAAACAGAAGAATTACGGCACAAAAGATAAATATCTCAACTTTCCCACCTAAAAAGCGGGCTTGAACCTTGATAAATTAATACAAAATTGTTATAAACTATATAAAAGTTCCGTCTACTGTGGTATAATAGAAATATCGACAAATCCAATAATACCAACG
>JAGOJH010000127.1 GCA_017995215.1 Thermoclostridium sp. | reverse complement strand
TGATTTATACCACAAAAGGCAGATGGCATATGGATAAGGCCTTGTCGACAGAATTGAGAAAAGACTGGAAATGCGCACTTCTAAATTATAGAGAAGCATATAAAATGGCTGAAAAACTATTTACTTATCTAAAGAAAAGCAGCAAGGCCCACATTCCGTATAAACAGACTTTATTAACCTCGGAAAATACAGAAATACTTTTTGCAGATGGAATACCTCTTGTCCCGGAGATTAATCCTGTTGTTATCATAAAAGGTTCAGACCATGAAATGGGGTATCAGTATGCAAAACAAGTAATACAGATATTTGGGAAATGGGTTTTTGAGAGAAAGGCAGGTAGAAAATTTACTGAAGATGAGATTGAGCAGATTAAAAGATGGGAAAGTCAGATCAGGCAATACGCGCCTGAGATCCTTGGCTTTTGTAATGGATGGGTTGCCGGAGCAAATGATTCAGGGGTTAAAATGTCCTATATGGATGTACTGGAGATTTGGACCGGATGTTGTCCGCCTGCTTTTGATTATCTGAAGAACAAAGAAGGGATCCCCAAGCTTGCCTCGCCGCTGTGTTCAGGTGCAGCAGCCTGGGGCAGGGCAACAAAGGATGGGAAATTAGTTACAGGATCTACTGGTGATCATGACCCAACTTATATGGTTACGATTGTTGCTTACCCCGATAGCGGCAACAGTTTTATTTATACACCATTTTCTGTTATAGGCGATGTTCCGCTTGTAGGGCAGGTATATATGATGGGACATCCCGGAATGAACAGCAAAGGTCTTGCCTATGTTGAACACGGCGGAGAAATGAGGATGGTGGAACCAAAACAGTATTGGGGATATGGTTTAAGACGTGGAACTGCGGTCTTTCATACATTGAGATTTGCTGATGATGCGAGAGCGGCACGGGATATGGAATTAAACTGGCCGATAGGGGATATCGGCACTGCCATGGGTTCGATAGGGGGATTTTATGCAGACAGCACCTACGGCTATGTAATGGAAAGCAGAAAAGAACCTGTAGCAATAAGGGAGTCAGGACTTTTAGGCGAAAAAGATTTCCTGTATGCGAATAATAATGTGATGCATCCTGAATCAGGGAAAGCGGGTTGGATGCAAAACTTCAAGGATAATTGGAAATGGGAGCCTCATGGAGGATGGTATCCCCGTGATTTCAAGATGCCGGACATTTTCTCGCTAAAGAGAGGCAGGGAAAAGACTGACCGAATCAACAATGCACTTTCCATGATGTACCAGAACAGCATGGGTAGAAATCTTTACCTTTATGAAATGCTTAGCAATGGAATTGGCAATATTGATATAGATTATATGAGAATGGTATACAGTCAGTCCGGTTCATTGCCTCAGGGCTCATGGAAAGAGATAACCCGTTCCTATAAAGTGAGCGGTAAATGGGGCAAGTACTCATCAGCGCATGCAGGCAATGCACTTGTCGTGGTAATGAAGCCGGATTCCGGCATCTATTCATTATGCGTAAGCGAAGCTGCCAGAGGACTTACACCCAATGTCCCCGAACCGAATAGCGGACCGTTGTATGGTGAAACAAATGCATTCTGGGAACTTAAGCTTGCCTCCGGACCAGAAGGTACGGCTGATGCTGCCATGTCAAAGGCAATTGAACTTATTCATAAAGCAGAACAGGAATTTGAGAAAAGAAGCAAACCTGGTAATGCCGGAATGTATTTGGATGAATTGCTGTTGAAGGCGAAAAGTGAGTATGATATAGGAACCCGCTTTATAGATGATGCGAGGGATTCTATTGAGACAGAGCGAATTTACCATCTTGCGCGTGCAGTACGAGCCTTTACAAGATCACAAGTCAGAGCAATGCAGGTATATAAGTCATTGATTCCATCTTAGGTCCTGCAAAACCACACAACATTTAGTGACCAGTTATTCAACAAATAATTCCTTAGATAATGGTGGATGTTATGAATTTAAAAGAAAGAGCAAAAAAACTGAAAACGGATATTCCGGCTGTGTTTTTAAGCTTGCGAAGTAAAGACACACCCCTGATGGCTAAGATTTTAGCAGCGATAACGGTAGGATATGCACTGTCTCCCATTGATTTAATTCCAGACTTTATTCCTGTACTCGGATATCTTGATGACATTATTATTTTACCTGCATTAGTTGCACTGACAATCCGGTGCATTCCCCAGGATGTTTTTGAGCGATTTCGGAGAGAGGCCGAGGGAATGTGGCAAAACGGAAAACCAAAGAAGTGGTATTATGCAATACCTATTGCTTTAATTTGGCTGTGTTTAATTGTATTAATTGCTAAAGCTGTCTTTACTTGACGCGATTACTTATAGTTGTCGTATATGTAGATATGGGTATGCCAGACGTTCGGCTTCATTTTTCTTCCTTCCTGATAGTATCCTTGGGAAATATAATTGCAATTTTTGTCCCATTACCGACCGAACTGTCTAATGTGATTTCTGCGTTATGTATTATTGCACCGTGTTTCACAATAGACAACCCAAGGCCTGTTCCGCCGGTCGCTTTTGATCGGCTTTTATCAACACGGTAAAATCGTTCAAAGACGTGGGGCTGATGTTCTTCAGAGATGCCTATACCGGTATCCTCAACAGTAACAATGGGACTTTCACCATAATAACTAACACTAACGGTAACGCTTCCGTGAGTTGAATTGTATTTTATTGCGTTATCGCAGAGATTATTGATCATCTCCTCGAGTATCTTTCTATAGCCTGATATAACAATATGCTCACCCTTCACTGACAAAGATATACCCTGTCTTTCAGCTAATGTCTGCAGTCTTTCAAATGCTTTCTCTACTAAAACAAGCAAATCAATATTTTCTTTATCAGGCAATTTTACTTTCTCATCCAATTGTGAAAGGCGTAATATATCTTCCACCAAGGTAATAAGACTGCCGGCCTCCTGATGTATACGTGCGGCAAATCCCTGCATATCTTCGGGTTTAGCCGTTCCATTTTTCATAATTTCGGCGTAACCGGCAATTGAAGTCAACGGTGTTTTTAATTCGTGCGATACATTTGCGGTGAATTCTCTCCTGCTGCGTTCAGCTATTTGCTTATCGGTTATATCCAGTATCAATATTACTGCACCGAGCACCCCATTCTTCGATTCAAGAGGGCTCCCGAATAACTGGTAATATCTGTTTCTTATCTCTAACTCAGCTTCTGAATGAGTTCCTTTTAAAGCACCGTCGGCAACTTCATGAAGATTGATGGAGCGGTTAAGGGTTAAAATATGTTTTCCAGTACAGTTTTCCGCACCAAAAATATTGATTGCACTTCTGTTTATTAAAAGTATATTACCTTTAGGGGACAGCAGAATCAGGCCTTCACTCATGCTTTCCGTAACAGCTTCGAATTCACGTTGCTGCTGGGTTATTTCAAGCATCTTGCCTTTCAGTTCTTCATTTTGTCGCTCAAGTTGTAATAATAATGGGCTAAGCTCATCATATGTATCATTTTCACTGGGAGCATCAAGGTTTAAAATATGAATAGGTTTAATAATATGTCTTGTCAGTATACGCGAGAGGAAAATGGAAAGCAGAGCGACTGCAATGACTATTATGACAAGTATAGGCAGCATAGCCCATAAAAGCCCGAGTGCACTGCTATGTGTCCTGGAAATACGAAGAACATTTCCTTCGGGAGTTTTAACAGCATAATAAAGTGTTTTATCTGACAGTGTGTTCGAATATCGGAAACTTTCCCCGGTGCCTGTCGCAAGCGCCGATAAGACTTCAGGCCTGTCTGTGTGATTCTCCATAGTATTCGGGTTTACGGTATTGTCATATATCACCATTCCGTCCGAAGTTATTAAGGTAACGCGGTTAACCGAGTAAAATCCATTAAAGTAAACTCGCTCATTTTTAACTTCTGAAAGCTTCCCACTAATATAATTTGCTTCCGTTCTTATATCATTTTTTGCGTCTGACTCATATGTGTTGTATAAAGTAATAACGACCAGGCACGAAACGATTATTAGTACGATGAGTGAAGCTAAAAATATGCTCCAGAAAATTCGCTTCCTCATGATTCAGCCTCCGAACCGATAGCCTATGCCTCTGACTGTCTCTATCATATTGCTATAACTTCCAAGTTTCTGGCGCAGAGTTGTAATATGTACATCAACAGTTCGTGTACCACCTTCATAGCTGTAATCCCATATTACCTCTAATAAACGTTCCCGTGTAAAAACTACACCCCTGTTTTCCAAAAGGAAAGATAATAGTTCGTATTCCTTGAGTGTAAGCTCCATTTTTTCACCGGCAACCATAGCAGTATGTTTTACCTTGTCAATTGATAGTTCCCTGCAGGTAAGAATATCGGGTGAAGTATAAGCGGCTGTTCGTCTCTGCAAGGCTCTAACCCGTGCTATTAGCTCCATAACTCCGAAAGGTTTTACTACGTAATCATCCGCGCCTAAATCAAGACCAACAACCTTATCGTACTCAGTATCTTTTGCAGTGACCATTATTACAGGAAGTGCGAAAGTCTTACTATCAGCTTTTAGTCGTCTCAATATTGATAATCCATCGTTTCCCGGAAGCATTATATCCAAAAGAACTAATTCCGGACCTTTCTTTTTACAAGCAGCATAAAACTCGTCAGCGTTTCGAAGCCCCTGTGCTTCAAATCCTGAATGATTTAGTGTGTATACAACAAGGTCGCGTATATTGTCGTCATCTTCGACGTAATAAATCACATGGATTCTCCTTTATGCACACCAGTAATGGAATACTCCACCCATTCGGCTATGTTCTCAGCGTGGTCTCCAATGCGTTCAAAGTATTTAGCAACCATTAGAAGATCCATCGCTTGTTCGCCGTTATCAGCATTCTGAAGAATGCGTTCTATAAGTTCATTCTTTACGACAATGAAAAGATCATCAATGATATCGTCCATCTTTATTACTTGTTTTGCAAGATCGAGATCTTTCTTTATGTATGCATCTATACTTTTCCTTACCATGTGTATTGCCGCTTCAGCCATCTGCGGAAGGTGCTCAAGTGTCTTGATATAAGGTGTTCCGGCCAGGTATATAACTATACCCGATATATCCGATGCCTGATCCCCGATTCGCTCCATATCAGTAATCATTTTTAATGCGGCGGATATCTGGCGCAGGTCGCGAGCCACGGGCTGTTGCTGAAGCAGAAGTCTCAAACACAGAGCTTCTATATCATGTTCCTTCTGATCAACTTCTTTATCAAAAGCGATCGCTTTGTTTGCTGCTTCGATGTCCTGATTAACAAGGGCCTGCGATGCACTTTCTATTGCATGTTCAATGAGCGCCCCCATTTCCAGCAGTTCATCATTCAACCTATTGAGCTGTTCTTCAAATTGGCCTCTCATCATCCAAACCTCCCTGTTATATAATCGCTTGTCCGTGTATCTTTGGGGTCTGCGAATATTTTCTCTGCATCTCCGTATTCGATTAGTTCACCCATCAGCATAAATGCAGCCTTGTCGGCAATACGGTTAGCTTGCTGAACGGTGTGGGGTGCAATGATAATTGTGAGAATTTTTTTAAGCGCTCTTAACGAGTCTTCAATTTTTGCAGTTGATACCGGGTCAAGAGCTGAACATGGCCGGTCCAATAAAATAACTTCAGGTTCCAATGCCAAAATACGAGCGATGCAGAGCCGCTGCTGCTGGCCTCCGGATAATCTGGCCGCCGGTGTATTTAATCGGTCCTTGACTTCTTCCCATAACGCAGCCATATTCAAAGCTTTCTCTACTGACTCAACTACTGCCGCCTTACTTTTCTTTCCCATGCGAGGCCCAAGGGCTACATTGTCAAAGATGGACATAGGCAGAGTTGTGGGGATATCAAAAACAATTCCTACTTTTCTTCGCAGTTCTGTTACATTTACCTCGGGACCGTTAATATTCTTTCCATCAAGAAATATTTCACCCTCCTGGTGCGCTTCTGAAATCAGGTCGCCAAGTCGGTTCAACGAGCGGAGCAGAGTTGTTATTCCGCTGTTTGCAGGCCCGAAGACAGCTAGTATTTCGTTTGCAGGAACGTCCAGGTTAAGATCACGAATTACCTGTTTCTTATTATACCAGAAGTTTAACCCTTTTATAACTATTTTAGATTGCTGGCTCATTTCCCACCTCTTAACGGCCTTTTGATACAAATCGGTTAACGAGAATGTTGAAAACAATATTTATCAAAAAAATCAGAATTATCAAAAGCGCTGCGGTTCCGAAAGCTTTCTCCATAGATATACCTTCCCGTGCGAGTATATAAAAATGTACAGCCATTGTCCTCGTCGGTGAAAATAACGATTCCGGCATTCGCAGCGCTGACCCCGCAGTTAAAATAACTGCTGCGGTCTCAGCCACACACCGCCCGATACTCAATATTATACCGTTTGCTATACCTGGGAGTGCGGAGGGGAATACCGCCCTTGTTATTGTCTGCCACTTTGTGCCTCCTAATGAGAAGCCCACCTCGCGGTACAGATATGGCACAGAGCGTATGGCTTCCTCCGATGTACGGATTATTGTAGGCAATATCATAATTGCCATTGTCAAACCACCCGACAAGATGGACCATCCTAATTTCAGGTATGTTACAAAGAATATAAAACCGAAAAGCCCGTAGACGATCGAGGGTATCCCCGCGAGTGACTCTGCACTGAAACGTATAATGCGGGTTACTCTCCCCTCTCGGGTGTATTCAGTAAGGTAGAAAGCGGTCCCTATACCAAACGGTGTCGCTACAACTACGGCTACCAAGGTTACCAGCAATGTGCCGACAATTGTTGACGAAATTCCGCCCGAACGACCCATGCTACGTGGGATTTCGGTTAAAAACTGCCAGTTGATTTGCGGGATTCCCTTAACAAGTATATAGATTATTATTGCCAGAAGTATAGTAATGACAAGAACAGCTGCAAACCATATGAATGTTTTAGCGATTTTTTCAGTGATTTTCGGGTTTATTCTCATCACGACCTCTTTCTCCTAACGATATACTGGGCAATTGCGTTTAAGAACATGATGATTATCAGCAAGACGATCCCTGTAGCAAAAAGGGCTTCCTGGTGCTCACCTGTCGCATATCCCATCTCTATGCCTATATTCGTGGTTAACGTTCTGACAGGATCAAGAATGGATGAGGGAAGTGCGACTGCATTCCCTAACACCATAATCACAGCCATGGTCT
>JAGOJH010000027.1 GCA_017995215.1 Thermoclostridium sp. | reverse complement strand
TTGGTATTATTGGATTTGTCGATATTTCTATTATACCACAGTAGACGGAACTTTTATATAGTTTATAACAATTTTGTATTAATTTATCAAGGTTCAAGCCCGCTTTTTAGGTGGGAAAGTTGAGTAAATAAGCAAAAAAACCACACCCATGCTTTGGCTTTATTCTTCATCAGAATATACAATGCGGTTTTTCCCTTTACGTTTTCCGCTGTACAGACGCTTGTCGGCTTCAACAATAATGTCCTGAAGTAAATAGTACCCTTTACTGGAACACATCCCGATGGTTACAGTGACATTGAGAATGTTTTGATCGTATTTTATCTTTGTATTGCAGATTTGGTAATAGATTCTCTTTATGGTTGAAACAGCGCCCTCCATTGAGGACTTGTTCAAAAGAATGAGTATTTCGTCACCACCCCATCGGCAGACATAGTCGGTCTCCCTTAATCTTTTCAGGATGATTGACGCCAGCTTCTTGATCACCTGGTCACCACAGGAGTGGCCGAACTCATCATTGATTTGCTTAAAGTTGTCTATGTCCATGATAGCGACAACAAAATCCACGTCATAGTTGTTTTTTGTATAAAAAGCATTCTCAAGCCTTTGTTTCATAGCCCGCCGATTCAAAAGGCCGGTCAGCGAATCTACCCTTGCCAGCTCGAGGAGGCGCGCATTCTGCCGCTTTAATATTATTTTGTCTTTTTCCACATCATCGAGGTAGATGGTTAAGAAGCCCAGAACCAGTAAAAAAGCCAGTGCCACATTAAAAATGAAAAGGGAAATGGTTTGTTCTTCAGTAGGATAAGCCCGAAATGCCGAAAGATCAAGGTAATATGGAATAAGCCGCATACTGATCAATGTAATAAAAGCAAAGGCATATAGCACATAGATGACCTTTCTGCTGGCCTGAGTAATGCCTTTGGCAAAGAAAATGGAAAAGACAACGCAGATGATGAACAGTTCGAACCCACTGTTCAGCCCCACAGCGATAGCCGCAAAAAATGCATGAACGCAGACCTCGATAAAAAGGAATATCATAACACCCAGGTACTTTCTATTCAGGAAAACAACAAGGAGGGCGATGTAAAAGGCAACAGAAAATACGTTAAAAAAAGACATAAAATAGCTGCCAACAAAATGAAAATAGAAAACATAAAACAGATGTGTCAGCACCATACCTGTTAGCATAAGGTAGAATATTCTTAAGCTTCTTCCAACCAATTTCTTCTTTTTCATAAATATTACTTACCCCGACATCCGACAGTCGAATCAAGCAGAATGCAATGAAATAAAGGGTTTTGCAAAGCAAAACCCTTTATTCCTTCAGGATAATATGTACAGTACCGTCGCCGGTTTGTTCAAACCCCAAAAGCTCACAGGTGAAAATGGGGATTTCCGATGCCGACATTCTGAGCTTGTCTCCGGGCTTTAAGTATTTGAGGGGGTTCTTTGTTGTATCCCAGCGGGTTACCATTGTTTCATGGATCCACCCCTGAACCTTCCGGCTTCCCTCAAAGTATTCCACATTTAACCATTGGCCCTTGGTTTCACCGAGATATCGCAGCAGAAGCCCGCTTTCGTTAAGCTTTGTAAGCACTTCCCCGTCGGGGCTTTTACGGAAATTGGCTGATTCAACGGCCAAGGTGTAGTAAACCTGTGGTTCCCGATTCATGATGACTGCGACGGGCTGATCCACACCGGTAATATACTCCTTCTCCCAGGATAGCTGGAAGGCTGTCAATGCACGGTTAGAAGCCGGTATGACCCATAATGCAGCGGTAAGCAGCACCAGTAAAATGCAGGATACAAGCACAATTCGAACGCTGATTGCCCCATACGGCGGCTTCCATAGAATGATCCGTTCAAAAAACTTCGAAACAGATGTGGCCACACGAACAAAAAAATCTTCGATATTCACCAGGGTCTGGGGAAACTTGCCGGTTTTTCTCCTGGATCGGATAACCAGCTTTCCCCATTTCCTCATGCAGAAATTTGTTATAGCCAGAAGGATTTTTTGCAATAAGCTTAAAATGAGCTTCAGCAAGGCGAGAAACAATGGAAAGAAGACAAAAAGCACAAGGCAGGTAGCAATGATTGCAGCAAGAAAAGTAACAAAAACTCTTACGGACACATCCAGGGATTGAATCATATGAATGAATACAGAAATGACCCTGTTCATGATGGTGCCTCACTTTCCCGACCGATAGGTCCAATATCATCCCCAAGGTCGGTTTTCTCTTCCGGGCTTTGAGCTTGTCCGGATTTTCCCGAAGAGCTTTCCTGGCTGGAATCGGGCTTTATCAGATTCAGCGCAGCTTCCCTGTTGCGTATCTCCAGCCTGTGCTCCATTTCAGCGAGCTTTATTTCGGCTTCTTTTTTTTGCCGGGCCATCTGCAGTGTAAAATCCTCTTCAAGCTTTTTCACTGCCTGTTCATGCTCGCCCTGATGCCTGCGGGTTTGCTGAATCAGCTCGAGCGCATTGGCGTCGGGCCTGACCAGGATGCTCTCAACATTGACCAAAAGGCCGTAATCCTTTTCCAGGCTTTGCTGGAAACCCGTGTGCGACAACAATGTCAGGCTTTCCCGCTGTAGATCCTGGCTCTTGTCCGGAGCGTAATTCATGCTGATGTTTTCAAGAAAAGGCGACAATTTTTGCGAAACGAGCCTTGGAACGTCTTTCACCATGGTACGAACAAAGAGCTCGGGATGGGCAACCCGTATGGAAAGAGTGATTTTTGCGGTAAAACCCGCCAAATCATCGGAAGAACCCAGCGGCTGTTCAAAGATTTTCGGAAATTCTCTCAGATCAACCACATAAACATTGGAGTACTGGCCAGCCATCAGCTCGGAGCGTGTGATATTGCTTCCTGACATAAAAACGGCGCAGTGCTCGCCTGTTCCCAGGTAAACCCTTGCAGTGCCGGGCTTTACCTGCGGCTTTTCATCAAAAATGCTCATCCCGTTGAATTCTTCCTGAACGATTACGGGGTTGAACTCGCTCATGGGCTTCATCTCCTTTGTTTAAAACACAGTTACTCTATTATCATGGAAGCCAGAATAATCTCGATATCCTTTTTGCTCTCTGGCAGCACTGATATCGTCTTTCGGGGTTTTTTTCTTCCCGCACGCAGTAGTGACAGAGAACATCATCACGACAATAAAAAGGATTGGTATCAGCCTTTTTACCGTTTTTTAATCCTCCCATACATATTTTGGTTGTTTGTGTTCATTGTATCATAATCACTAAAAAATGCGAAGCCTTAAAAAGTTCTCTTTCACGAATTCAAATTGAAGGATCTGTTTCAAGGCTTGCTCCATCGACTTTTCCAGGGCTTCATGGGTCAGCAGGACGATGGGGACATAATTCTCCTTTTCATGGGTTTCCAACTGCACCATGGATGAAATGGATATGCCGCAATCGGCCAATACGCCTGAAATCTTCGTCAATACACCGGGAATGTCCCGGGTGAAAAACCTTAAGTAAAAGCGGTTTGTGATTTCATCGTTGGGAATCAGCTTCACTTCTGTGGCAGGTTTCATCATTGAGCTTCTCAATTTGTCCCCGTTATTGCATAACCTTTCAGACAAGTCCACAATGTCGCTGACAATGGCACTGGCGGTAGGTCTTTCCCCCGCTCCCGGGCCATAAAACATCGTATTGCCAACGAAATCTCCGCTGACAAAAATAGCATTCAGTTCGTTGCTGACGGCAGAAAGAAGATGCTTGCTGCTGATCAGCGTGGGATGCACCCTTAAATCAAGGCCACCGTTTATCACGCGATAAATGGCAAGCAGCTTGATGGTATATCCGAAGGATTTGGCAAAATCAATATCCAGTTTGGTGATATCGGTAATGCCCTCCATATAAATACTTTCATAGGGAACAAAGCTGTTCGAAGCAATCGATGCAAGAATGGTAAGCTTGTGGGCGGCATCGCCCCCGCTGACATCCAGTGTTGGATCTGCTTCGGCAAAGCCCCTCTCCTGTGCACCCTTCAGCGCATCGGAAAATTCCAGGCCTTCCTGGTACATCTTCGTTAGAATATAATTGGAAGTACCATTCAAAATGCCATAAATGCTCTCAATATTGTTGGCGATCAAGCCTTCTTTAAGCCCCTTGATGATGGGTATGCCACCCCCAACGCTGGCTTCAAACAGGAGATTGACACCGTTTTCCCAGGCTGTTTTAAACAGCTCCTGACCATGGGTTGCAATCAGCGCCTTGTTGGCTGTTACCACATGCTTCCCATTTTTCAGGGCTTTTGATATGAAGCTGAAAGCAGGCTGATACCCGCCAATAGTTTCCACGATAACACTGATTTCGGGGTCGTCGAGCAACTCATTAACATCGGTGGTGCATTTCACTGTGGTCAGGTCGATATTTCGCTCTCTGCTCCAGTTAAGCTCTGATATGGCCTTCAGGTTAAAAGTGATGCCACTGCGGGTTTTTAGAAGCTCCCGCTGCTGCAGCAATACCCTTGCAACGCCGGTTCCAACCGTTCCCAATCCAATGATTCCAATGTGAATCTGTTCATTCTTCATACAGCCGCTCCTATCTCAGGTATTCTTTGCCCTCCAGAAGTCTTCTCCCATTGGTACTTGCGCCGAATGCCCTGTTTAAATTGCTTTCATAATGCACTTCGGATATAAAAAGCAAGCACATCCTCTGATCAGTATGCGCTTATCCGATTAGCGATATTATATCCTGATTATCCGCGGGGTTCAACAAGATCTGTCACCTTTTTTCAGATTGTTTTAAAACAGTATATGATTTCACTGAATCAGTGTAATGAATGCGTTCTTGTTTATTGGAACAGCTTATACTGATAAACCGCTATTGCTTCAGCAGGTATTGAATAAATAGCTCCGCAAGCTCGGGATCAAACCGCTTCCCACTGTTTTCACGGATATATTGGATGACAGCTTCCTTTTTGTCGGAGTTATCCGCCCGAAACCCATTCATTCTGCGGTCATATGCTTCTGCCAGTGAAATGATGCGTGAAAACAATGGAATTTCATTTGCTTTCAAGCCCTGCGGAAAACCCGATCCATCCCATTTTTCATGATGGCTGTATACAGCATCGGCGATATCCAAGGTGTCGTCAAAAAGGTTCAAGATCCGATAGCTATTGGCTGTATGCTGCTGTATTTCGTTGATCTGTGCATCGGTAAGAGGTTGTTTGCTCTCAATGAGCTCTTTCTTCAGCACAACCTTACCAACATCATGAACATACCCAGCCCTTTTTACTTTGTTCACCTCGGTTTCCGGCAACCCTAATTCCCTGGCAATGCCCTCACACATCTCGCTAACCTTGATGGAATGCCTTCTCTCATCAGGATTGTTTTCATGCAACGTACTGATAATGACTTTCACTGTTTCAGAATGGTTGGCCTTGCGATTCAGTGTTTTTTCCCTGTACATGGATTCCTCGGCATTCGTAATGATCTCATTCAGATCCTGGGACATCCGTGTTTTTGTATCAGTTCCAAGGGCCATACTGCATTTGATGGCTTCAACCAATTCTTTCGAAATGCTTGTCTGAACTCTGTTTATTATTTTTTCAGCTGCAGAAGCTGTTGTTTGAAGGAGGATAACAACGAATTCGTCCCCTCCGACCCTCGCAATGATATCATGCTCCCGGCAGGCCTGGCGAAGAACCTGTGCGGCTGTTTTAATCAAATTGTCGCCAGCGGTATGTCCGAAGATGTCATTTGTCAGTTTCAGTACGTTGATGTCGGCAAAAATAACGGATATGGGGAGGTTGCTTTCGGTATCCACCTCTTTCAGTTTTTCATCTAGGCTGTGTCTGTTCAATAAGCCTGTAAGAGCGTCATGCTCACTGAGATAATAGACTTCTGCAGTCCTCTGTGTGACTGTATTTTCCAGGTTATTGATCAGGTTTGACAGGGTATCCGCAATACGGTTGAAGGAGTCTGATATCATCCCCATTTCATCATTTCGGGCTATGTGAACCCGCTGGGAGAGATCCCCGTCGGCAATTTTTTGGGCAGTGGATACCAGAACACCTACCGGCTTTAACAGCTGCCGGATGACCATAAAACTCATAAAAACGCATAAAGCCAGCATAAAAAGGGCAAAGAGACCGGCGTTGTGAAAGCTCTGTATAATATCACCGTTAAGCAGTCTTTCTGGGATAGCTGCCATAGCAATCCAATGAATACCGTTCTCGGAATACTCCTGAATATCTATGTATAGCCTGTCTCCCGTAATTTTTTGAATAAAATCGCTTTCACCGGTGTTCCTGTAGTGGTGATAAGCCTGAATCAGCCAGGGGTTCCCAATATCTTCTATTCTCTTTCTCTGCACGGCTCCATCCTGCAGGAAGGTAAAGCTATTTTGTCCGAAGGAATTAGCAATCAGCTCACCCGTCTCTTTCTCTAGAATGAGGGCATACCCATTCTCTTCACGAATGATTGTTTGAAGCGCTTTATTGATATCAGAAAGGGCAATATGGGTTCCAAGAACACCCATCAAGCTGCCGTTGTCGTCATACACCGGCCATGCTGCGGATATGACCATTTCCGGCAGGATATAATGCCAGTATACCGGTGAAAACACTGGCTCTCCTTTTTCTTTTGCAACCTTGTACCATTGTCTGGTGCGGGGATCTATCGTGTCGGTTTCCAGAGCAAGCTCACCTGCCGAAAGATCCGGCTGAATGGAATAAAACCTTATATGCCCGCCGGTCTGCGCATTATTTCTTATAATTTCAATTTCGTCTTTTTCATTCCTGCGCGCACCGTATAGCTCTCCATTTTCTGTTCCATAGTTGAAGCTGTAAATTTCGGGCCCATTGGATAGCAATACGCTGGCGAAGAATTTGTCCCGTTCATCTTCCTGATCCAAATGAACAATTCGGTTTTTGATCCATTTCTGGTTGATATCATTGTTATGAAAAGCATGATTAATTAAATCCTCAATCTGGGTCAACGCTACAGAGTTGGTTTGTTCAGCGATCATCCGGGTGATCTCACCGGAAGAAGAAAGCCAGTTCGAAAAAATGAGAAAGCTGACAAGTACCACCGTGATCACGATAAGTGTCAGGAAAACGACCAGTATGGTTGTTTTCATGGAGTAACTTTTTTTGAACTTTTCACTCATAGTTCGCTTCTCTCGCATATCTGCTCATATCCGAACGAAATTGATGAAATCCGATTCGCTGAACATGCGCTGTATCGAGGATGGGGATATGCTCACCGCACGATTAAGGTAATCGATACCCCCCAACACTCCTCTGGTTAAAAATGCGTTGTAAGGGTGCGGAGTATCAATTCCTCGTTATTACACTTATTACCCAAATTTGACCGGTTCCATCAAAAAATTGAACTTTTTTAGAAGGTTCCGTTACCCTGCCCATGCAGCGTTTTAAGATAACTTCTGCAAGGCATTCATAACAACACTGTCAGAGTTACTGAGATCCAAATCAGGAAAAACTCTTTGTTTGTGTTTAGCTTTTATGTTAGTATAAAATGCAGGTACTGTTTTCGTCTCTTCCCTCTTTAAATGATTTGAACAGGAGGATATACCATGATGGAAAGCAATGTCCGGATTGCGGACAGAATACGGGAGCTCAGGGAGATCTCCGACATATCCTGCAACACGCTTGCACAAAGGTTGAAAATTTCCCTCGATACCTATATGGAATATGAAAATGCCCAAACCGGTATCCCTATCAGTAAATTGTATGAAATTGCCGGGATTCTTGGGGTACAGCTGACAGAGCTGTTAACCGGCACATCTCCCCACCTGCGATCCTACTGCCATGCGAAAAAGGGCGAGGCACCTTATATTGAAAGATACAAGGGCTATCAGTTCCAAAACCTTGCCTTCAATTTTGCAAACAAAAAAATTGAACCTCTTCTGGTCACCATTGAGCCGGAAGAAAACAAGCAAATGTCGCTGGTCACTCATCCCGGGCAGGAATTCAATTATGTTCTGGAGGGGCGTATCAGAATTATTCTCGGAGGCACCGAGATCATCATGGAGCCCGGTGATTCGATCTATTTTGATCCCACCATTCCCCACGGCCAGACAGCCGTGGACAACAGCCCCGGCAAGTTTTTAACCGTCATCCTGCATGATACGCCATAGGCTTGCTGCTTTACAGATTTATACTATAAAAGAGCAGCTGCAGAGCAAGCCTTCTGATTCTATGTTTTTGAGGAGATTTAATATGCTTGAAAGATACCTTCCACGGACAGAATTTAACTCCTATGAGGATTTTAAAACAAATTACAGGGTGAGTAAGCCCGAAAACTTCAATTTCGCCTATGATGTCATTGATGCCTGGGCAGATGAAGCGCCGGATAAAACCGCCATGGTCTGGTGCAATGACGCAGGGGATGAAAAAATATTTTCCTTTCAGGACTTTAAGCGGCTAAGCGACAAGGCTGCGAATGTTTTTAAAAAGTGTGGTCTTGGCAAGGGTGATGTCGTCATGCTGATCCTGAAAAGGCGTTGGCAATACTGGGTTTGCACCCTGGCACTGCAGAAGCTGGGGGCCATATCCATTCCAGCCACCGCCCAGCTGACAAAAAAAGATATTATTTACCGGAACAATGCTGCTTCGGTGAAAATGATCCTATCAGTAACCGACCTGGAAATGATGACCTTCGTCGAGCAAGCCATGAAGGAATCCCCCACTGTTACCTGTAAGGCGCTGGTGGGCGGGTGTGCAGATGGCTGGCTGGACTTTGACCGCGAGCTGGCAGACGCCTGTGAAGTTTGGGAACGACCCCAGGGCATGGAAGCTGCCGGGGGCGATGACACCATGTTGATGTATTTTACCTCCGGCACCACGGGTATGCCGAAAATTGTTGTGCATGACTTTTTTCATCCCCTTGGGCACATTGTTACGGCTCTTTACTGGCAGGGGCTGGGCGAAAATGGGTTGCATCTGACAGTATCCGATTCGGGATGGGCAAAATGCGGCTGGGGAAAGATTTATGGACAATGGATTTGCGGAGTAGCTCTGTTTGTTTATGATATGGACAAATTTGTACCCGGCAGGCTGCTGGGAATGATTGAAAAATATAGAATCACTTCTTTCTGTGCGCCTCCAACCATTTATCGGTTTTTACTGCAGGAGGGGCTGTCGCAATATGACCTTTCCTCCATCAAAAAGGCCTGTACCGCTGGTGAGCCGCTGAATCCGGAGGTTTTTAACCAGTTCAGGAAGGCTACCGGCCTTCCGATCATTGAGGGCTTCGGCCAAACCGAGGGAACCGTGCTGTGCGCCAATTTTGAATGGCTTACCCCCAAGCCCGGTTCCATGGGAAAGCCTTCCCCGTTGTATGATTTGGACATTGTGGATGAAAACGGCTGCTCCTGCCCTGTAGGCACCGAGGGCAATATTGTTGTCAGGAACCTGGACAAGGGTTTGCCACCAGGCCTGTTCAGGGGCTATTTCCGGGATGAAGAAGCCACCCTTCGGGTCTGGAATAATGGTGCCTATAATACGGGAGACGTTGCCTGGCGGGATGAAGACGGGTACTTTTGGTTTGTAGGCCGGTCCGATGATGTGATCAAATGCTCGGGCTACAGAATTGGTCCTTTTGAAGTTGAGAGCGCACTGATCGAACATCCTTCCGTGTTGGAATGCGCCGTTACCGCTGTTCCTGACAAAATCAGGGGGCAGATCGTCAAGGCTACCGTCGTGCTGAAAAAGGGCTGGATTGGAAGCGATGTGCTTGTAAAGGAATTGCAGGAACATGTGAAGAAGGTCACTGCGCCATACAAGTACCCCAGAATCATCGAATTTGTCGAAGAGCTTCCTAAAACCGTCGGCGGCAAAATCAAACGGGCCGAAATAAGGCATAACGATAACCGGTAGTTTCTATATCCAGTAAACCTGAACCTTTACACATAAGCTTGCATCAATCAGGCTTAAAGCTTTAAGGGGGTGTCTTCATACGAAGCACCCCCTTTTTTGCTGCACAGTAAAGCATCTTACGCTTTGTCTATCACAAACAGAGAAACCGCGCTATCCAACTCTTTGGCCATATCGTTCATTTCCCTGGACAGGTTCGTAAGAACTTCTGCGCTGGCCATCTGTTCCTGGGTGCTTGCTGAGATCTCTTCGGATGTTGCAGCTGATTCCTCGGATACTGCAGAAATATTCTCCATAGAGGACAGGGTTTTTTCGCGAAGGGTGAGCATGGTACTGACCGAAGCCTCCATATTGGTCATATAGGCCATAATTTCCTTCATTGAAGACGAAATCATATTGAATGCGTTATCGGTCTGTTTCACTGCAGTAACCTGCTCCTGAATGATATCGCTGGAGTGGGATGCATGGGACGCTGTCTGTTCGGTTTTATTATTAATGGTGTTGATGATGTTGTTTATCATAATGGAAGCATCCTTGGACTGATCCGCAAGCTTTCTAACCTCTTCGGCTACAACCGCAAAGCCCCGGCCTGCCTCCCCGGCCCGGGCTGCTTCGATGGCCGCGTTCAGTGACAGCAGGTTGGTTTGTTCAGCGATGCCCACGATCACCTGAACAATCTTTCGAATTTCCTTCATGTCTTTATTCAGGCTGTTGATCTCCTCGACGATTTTCTCGGAAGCCAGTTTTGCCTGATCCGCTTTGTCATTTAAGGTTTTAACGCTAGCCAGAGCCTGTGTGCTGGTTCCCTCTGCACTTGAGATTAAGGTTGACATTCCGGTGAGGTTGTTGGTCACTTTATTGATCCCATCGGAGAGCTCACTCATATAATCAACGCTTTGCACGACCTCCTGTGCCTGTTCTGAAGAGCCTTTGGCAACTTCCTGCAGCGTCGTTGCGATTTGCTCGGAGGAATGATAGGTTTGTTCAGATGAGCCCGATATCTTTTCGGATTTGATCAGTACCTCGTCTACAGAGGACTTTACCTTTTGAATTAAGCTTTTGATATTCGTGATCATCTCACCATAATGGCTGATAACCTCACCAATTTCATCCTTGTTCTTATCGAGTACAACCTCGGTGAAATCACCCCCCTTTGCTTTTCGCATGAGGGCTACAAGCTTGGAAAGCGGGCTTGATATACTGTTGGAGATAGTGAAGGCCAAAAAGATCGCCAGAAGGAAAACAATTAATGCAATGAGCCTAATCTGCCTTCCAATGGCTGTGGAAGAAGAATAGATATGCTGGTAGGGCGTGATTGTGATGATATAAAACGGTGTCTTATCGATTTTGGCATAATTGCAATAAACCTTCTGACCAAGGTCAAGATCCTGGCTTGATATAAGGGTGCCCTTTTCGGTCAAATCATTTTGTATGCTGTCCAGTAAGCTTTTGTGGGGATAGATTGATCCCTTCTGAAGCTGGTCATTGTTGGAATAGATAACACTGGCGTCCTCAGTAAGCACCAATACCTCTACGTTTTCACCCAAATCAAAGGTATCGAATATTGTATCGATGGAGTCTGGCGCAAGAGAAATCATGATATTTCCCAAAAATCTGCCTCCGCCGCTCCTGGTTATCTTGTTGAAATATACAACCATACCGTTGGAGTCGGTATACCATTTCGCAATCTCACCGCTTTCTTTGAACATGGTATTCAGCTGATCCTGTTCAATTTCAAAGGTGGGTGTTCCGCTATACATGATCTGAACGTCGTTATAGGGAAAAAATGTAATGCTCTCGAGGGATTTGTTCTGAATGATTCTTATGCTTAATTCCTTACCGAGGCTCGTAACCAGATTAATTCTTTCGGTCACGTTTAAAATGTCATAGTTTCCGAAACTGTCCTGCATCAGGGTGGAATAGGCCAGATTTCCGGCTGTTTCCATGTTTTTTGTCATTTCATTTGTGGTAACCGTATTAAATTGCGTTACCACCTGAGAGGTATAGGTTTTGATTGTATCTGTGAGTGCATTGCGGGAGCGTGAATATGCGGAGACACCCAATATAATGAGCGGAACCAGCGATAGCAGCAGGAAAGTGATGATAAGCCGCCATTTAATTTTAATTTTTCGCAAAACGCTTACCCTTGAATCGACGAAGAGCTTTTTCAGCTTGCCTTTCAGTGTTCCAAAAAATTCTGGCATCATAAGACGCTTGCCCCTATTCTTCGTGGAGCCCTCTGTTGCTTTGTTCATCATATCCAGCCTCGCTCTCGTATTTATATGCTATCCATGGCGAACCACCGGCAAAAGGCATATACTGGCTGTTATGAGCCAATTCCTGCGGTACTTCAACGAATTTCACGAAAAGCATAAAACAAATTGAAGAATGTATATAATAATAATACCCTTAATCTAGTGGTTAACACAATAAAGTCATCAAAGCTTATTGTAGTTTATCGAAAGTATTATTTACCAGATTTATCTGCAGTCTTCATTTAGAATGCCTAAAGAAACTATCAGGAATTATCAAAAAACAGAAAAATCGGTACGTTGGGGTGGATGATAAGTTCATCCCTCGTGAACCATTCATCAAATGCACTTCAGTGAGGATTGTACCCGCCGCTGAGGTGCATTTGATTAAACAACCCGGTTTCTGCCGGCCTGCTTGCCGGTGTACATGGCCTTGTCGGCCAATCGCACAAGAGCGTCTGCAGTTTGGGCCTGTGATATGCTGCTTATCCCGAAGGTCATGGTGATTCTAATTATAACGTCCTGGAAAGAGAAATTTTCATCCTCAATTTTTTTTCTCAATTTCTCGGCAATAATAGCTGCACCGAATGGATCCGTGCCCGGTAACAACAGCAGGAATTCTTCACCGCCCCACCTCGAGACGATGTCCTGTTTTCTTAAGGTTGATTTCAGGGTGCCCGCAACGCTTTTCAGGATAAAATCCCCGCACTCATGCCCGTAAGTATCATTTACTTTTTTGAAAAAATCAATATCCGAAAGCACAATGGTGAATGGAAGGCTGTTTCTGTTAAACCTTACGATTTCATGTTCGATCCTGGAAAGCATCTCTCTGCGATTAAAAAGCCCGGTAAGCGGATCGGTAACAGCCATGAGCTCCATTTCGGAGTAAGCCTTCAACAGCTTGCTGTTTTGAAGCTCAAGCTCTTCCCTTGTCTTTTTCAGTTCCACATGGATCTTGACCCTGGCAACAAGCTCTGCCGGATTGAAGGGTTTTCTGACATAATCTACAGCCCCCAGCTCAAAACCCTTCATCACGCTTTCAATCCCAGCCTTGGCGGACAAAAATATGACTGGTACGCTCCCATACTCCGGCTTTTCCCTGATTCGCCTGCAGACTTCAAAGCCATCCATGACAGGCATCATGATATCGAGCAGAATCAAGTCAAACTTTACATTTGAAGCCAGGTCAAGTGCTGTTTCACCACTGTCTGCAACATAAATATCATAGCTTTCCTTTTCGAGGATTTTACCCGAAATCTCAAGGTTTTCCGGCGTGTCATCAACGATGAGCAGCCTGACCTGCTTGTTGTCAATAACCATTGCTTCATCTCCCTGCATCATCAATCACGAATTCTCTAAGCAGCTCCCTGATCCTTTTGGAGTTAAAGGAAGCCACAGCCACTAAAATATTCTCTGAGTAAGCCTTCAGCGTTTCTATCCTGTAGGCATCTCCAAGCTCATTCAGCTGTTTGGCAAACTCCCGTATGTCACTCAGCCTGTTCAACCTGACGCAGTCATTCCAAAGACCAACCCGCAAAGCATCCAGCCTTTCCAGTAATTCCGGATCTGCGTTGTCCATGGATACACTTGCCATACCCTCCTGCCCTTCTGTATTGGGTTGGGTACAGCCCTCCGCTGTGAAGCCTTCATGGCGGCCAATACACTCATTACCGAAATTATCGGCAACAGACTTCCCAACGATAATACCAGGAAGCTTTACAGTAAAAGTAGTGCCCTGTCCAAACCGGCTTTCAAGTGATATCGTGCCGCCCATCATTTCAACGAGTCGCCTGGATATCGATAAACCAAGGCCTGTGCCTCCATATTTTTTATTGCTCTGGCCGTCCTTTTGCCGGAACGGTTCAAAGATCGATTTATACTGTTCTTCAGGAATTCCAATACCGGTATCCCGAACCTCGAAAATCAAAGTCGTCCTGCCCGGATTGTCTGCACTGAATTCGGCCCTGCCAAGGATTTCAACAAAACCCTCCTCGGTGAACTTCACAGCATTCCCGACAAGGTTAAAGAGCACTTGCCGGATGCGGACCTCATCTACCAGAAGAGATTTTGGGATAGAAGGATCCATGATAATTGAAAAATCGAGCTTCTTTCCTTTGATTTTCAGGGAGAAAACCTCCCGGATATCCTCAAATATTTCTGCGATGTCGATGAAGTCATGTTCAAGCTCAACCCTGCCGGATTCAAGCTTCGATAAGTCGAGGATATCGTTAATGAGGTTCATCAGGGTTTCTCCTGCCTTATGAATGGAATTCAAATAGCGCGAGCCCCCATCGTCGCAGATAAGGTCCCTGAGCAGCTCTGCATATCCCAGAATGGCATTCATCGGAGTCCGGATTTCATGGGATACATTTGCGAGGAACTGGCTCTTCATCGCATTCGCTTCTTCCGCAATTCTTTTGGATTGCGCAAGCTCGTTTTCAATCAGTCTTCTTTCAATCACCTTTTCAACGGTGTTGACGAAAGCGCTTAGCGTTGAAAATTCAGCTCCGGTCCAGATCCTTTCATGCTTACATTCGTCAAAGCCTACAAATCCCCAGAATAAGCCTCTCACAAAGACCGGCAGGACCATCACTGAAAGGATTCCCTGTGATTCGAGAAGCTCCTTCGTGCGGCCCGGTTCCATTTCCCGAACGATTTGGGAATAAGGAAGGCCTTTGGAAAGATCCTGAAGAAAATCACCTATATCCTGGAAGGGAACACCCGCTAATTCGGGATTATCAATCTGAGGCTCCGAGAACTCAGAGCTCCATTCCACCTTCTGGCTGCAGGAACCGTTCCCATGCTCATCATAACTGTTTTCAAAAAGATATACTCTGTCTACCATTGTCGCAGCACCGATCGCCTTAAAGCATTTGGCGGCCGCCTCATATATTTCCTGATTGCTGATAAGCTCCTTTATCGAGGCAGCCACTGCCGAAAGGATCTTGTCCTTCTTTTCAAGCTCCTCTTCAGCAAGCCTGCGCTCGTTGATATCAATATGGGTTCCCGACATTCGCAGCGGCTTATGATTGCTATCCCACTCCGTCACTTCCCCGCGGTCAAGCACCCACACCCATCTGCCGTTTTTATGCTTCATCCGGACTTCAGCTTCATAGTATTTCTGCTCCCCGGTGAAACATTTCTCCAACTCCCGGTTGGAAATTTCCAGATCGGATGGGTGGGTCAGCTTTATCCATGTATGAATGCTTAAAGGCTCAAGCTCATTCAGGGAATACCCTATCATATTCGCCCATTGCTCATTAAAGATGGTTTCACCCGTCTGAACCTTCCAGTCCCAAAGGCCGATTTTTCCGCCCTGGGTTGCCATATTGAGGCGTTGCTCGCTTTCGCTGAGCCGCCTTTCGGTGATCAGTTTTTCCGTGATGTCATCAAAGCACTCTATGCGCCCTATCACTTCACCTTGATTATTCCGCAGTGTATTGGCGTTTTTCGATACATAACGCGTTTCCCCGCTGCTGGTCGTGATAGAGCAAATCAAGCCCGTAACCGGTGCGTTGAGATCCTTTGACAAAAAATCACACTCATCCCTGCACGGGTTACAGGCAAAAATTTTACATTTTTGATTGATGATATCATCATGCGTATAACCGGTTATTTCTTCAGCACGTCTATTAAAACTGGTGATCCGTCTGTTGTTATCGGAGGATAGAACTGCACTGGGCAATGTTTCAAGCAGCAGTCTGGCATATTCATGATCTTCTCTGAGCCTTCTTTCAAAATCCTTTCTGGTGGTAATATTACGTGCAACACCGATTAATCCGGCAATTTCACCGTTTTCATCCTTAAACGGAGTCTTGATGGTCTCAACGTCAACATGCACTCCGTTCGCTAAATCTATCGTTTCCTCGAAAGCTTGTGATTCGCCCGCCCGAAGAATTTCCATATCCTTGGCGATAAAGAGTTTTGCGAGAGCTTCATCTCTTACAAAATCCATATCTGTTCTTCCGATGATTTCCTCTTCCTTAAGGCCTATGAAATTCCGGGCAAAAGCCCTGTTACAACCAAGGTAACGGCTCTCGGCATCCTTATAGAATATCAGGTCGGGTACGGCATCAATCATCTGCTTCAAAAACCTTTTTTGGTTTTCAAGATCATGCTCCAGCGTTTTCCTTTTCGTGATATCCTTTGATGTTCCGATGGTTCCGATAACATTGCCGCTGCTGTCATGCAACGGTGTTTTGATGGTATCATACCACCTGAGTCCATCCACCGCATGAATTGGTTCTTCAACACTTTTTCTCCGGTTAGCCGCTTCAACCTCCCGATCATCGCGGACATAAAGCTCGGCAAACTCTTTTTCCCAAATATCGAAGTCTGTTTTCCCGACTATCTCTTCGGCTCCCTTTCCGCAGGATTCGGCAAAAAGGCGGTTAACAAACATAAAACGGCCGCTGGTATCCTTCACCCAGATCATATAGGGGAGACTTTCCAGCAATGATTGCGGCAGCGGTATTCCGTTGCAGGGAAGCTGTTGAAAAAAGCTGTCTTGTTCCATTGAAACATTTTGGGGTTCTTTCATATCCATTTCACCCGCCTATCTTTAAACCTGTTTATACAAGGCCGTTTTTCATAAAACTCCTGAGACCACACTTTCCAGATGAAGGCTATAAGTACATCTTACCTACGTTCAGGACTATAAAAACAACGAGTTGTAATAAGGAATTGATAAACTGAAACCCGCGAGGTAACGTGAAGAGTTTTTATAAAGCAAAATATAGAACCTTCTGTAATGGAAGGGCAACTTGCTGCAATATTCACTGAAAATTCACATATCAGTCACTTTTACCTCAATTTCTCGATATATAATAGAGGCATTCCGAAGGAAAGGAGTGAAAAAATGGGAGAATCCCAAGGCAGATACGATTCAGGTGACTAGAGTCGTTTGATTTCATGTGTTGGCATGGCTTACGGGGCGTCGGTATAAATCCATTTGATAGAATATTCTACACCGACAGCGTTTCCAATGTTAGTCACATAATCCTCCAACAATGCCTGTGCCCTCTGCTGTGCACTTGCAAGCAAAGTTGTATCACTTTCGGCTGTTTCCAGCAGCTTTGTCTGTGCAGCCGCAAAGGCAGCGGTTTCATCAGCTGCTTCAATTTTCGCGGAGTCCTTGTCTATAATATAGGACTCTTCTGTCAAAGAAGCGGAGAGCACTTTACAGTCGAGCACCTTTGCAGCCGGAAGTGTTACTGTGATCAGCGTATCATTTACCTCAAAGCTCACTTTTGATATATCTACGCCTAACTTGACGAGGCCGTCATATTCAATCCAGAAGCGCTTATCCTTTTTCCACCACAGAAAGCCCTCTGCATCCTCCTGTACAAACTTCGCAACGTTGTGATAATAGCAATCCATAACGGCTAATTCACAAATCGCTTTCATCTGTGACGCCTGCGGTACCATCGTTATCGGTTTCACTTCGGCAGGAGCAAAGCAGGATACGCACATGGTCATCATGAAGAAAACCAGGAACAGACAAAGAATTTTTCTCATGTTATGTCCCTCCTATTCAATGATTAATGTGTAATCCGAATCCAGTTGCTCAACGATTGGCTTCGTGAGAGCGATTAGCACATTTTTAGCGTTCTGTTTTGCCAGCTCGAAAATTTTAGTCTGCAGTTCGCTCTCCTGTTTCACATCGGCCTCGCAAGCCATCAGCGCTTCTCTTGAAACAGAAAATTCTTCTGCCTTCTTGTTTTTGAAGATATAATCCAGCGACTCCGCCTTAACATCCACCTCTGTGATATGTACATCAGGAAGAACTATATTGATTCTCTTCAGCTCAGGATCGACAGAGATTTCAAGCCTCTCGAAGTCGATTCCCGCGTCCACCGTGGATTCATAAGATACATAGTAATCAACTTCACCGGGCTTTTCATCATTCATCACCTGAGCGATGCCATTATAATACGCTCTGTAAGTGGATAGCTTGCTTATACTGATTATCTTCTTCAATTGCGAAGCGGTGATGATTACGGGTTTGTTTTCCTGCTTCGCTGTCATTTGCGGCAGGAAGACAATAACAGCAATGACCATCATTGCAAGTGCTACGACAATGATAGTTACAAGAACCAGCGCTGGCAGCATCCTTTTGCCTTCTTTATTTTCCATGCTCTCCTTCTCCTTTGCGCGAAGAATCCCGGTTTCATAAAACACTTGTAATTTCTGTGAAAATGGAAAATATTACTTTCATTTTAGCATGTTTCGACAACGAATACAAGAAAACGAGTAGAGTGAACCAGAGAAACGCAGGAAAGCTAAAAAGAAGGCTTTCAGGTTTGAAACCCTGAAAGCCTTCTTTTTGGCGGGTACAAGAGGCTTCGAACCTCCGGAGCGCTATTAACGCTCACACGATTTCATGTTTGCCAGCCGTAGCTGGACAGCCCCTTTTTTCTCTGGCTCACAGCTATTCCTTAACCCTGTGGTACCAAATCAGGTCCAGTTCAATTTTATCCTGTTCCTCATCGTAATTATCGATAAAAGTGAATTCCAGCCTGTCTCCCATGTTCTTTTTTTCATATTTGAGCATCAACGGTCTTCCTTTGTAAAGGGTTTCAACCTGGTCATAATAAATGATGGTGTTTCCGAGCAGCTTGTATTTACCGCTTTGAAGGATGATGCCATCATCCATTCCTCCGCAGCTGGCCGCGGCCATCCTGTATGTGCCATCGAGATTAAAGGTATAATTCCAGTCAACGGATGGCAGGCTGACCAGTCCCGTCACCATATCTTTATAACCCATAAAGAGGTTTATGTCGGATGAGGACCAGGAACCTTCCAGTACCTGTTGCATCGCAGTATCGGTGTATTGAAAGCAGAGCCTCCCCTGAAACAGGGTGTCCTGCATTTCAAACATACTGATGAAAAGGTTCACGGGAACATATACCGTGTCATCCTGTTTGAACGGTCCGACGGTGATATCTACCGCTTCTCCGTTCAAATATGCCTCTGGGCTGTTTACTTGCATCAGAGCCTGCAGCATGATTTCCCCCTCGCTATTCTTCCAGCCCACGGAAATCTGGCCGTCCTGAAGAGTAACCTCCGGATACTTGTAAGAGGAACCGGGCATTTTGAAAACATACTTAAACTCTTCAAAGGGCAGGAAAATAAAGCTTTCTCCGTCTACCTCCCTGACCTGATATTCTCCGTTTCTGAACTCACTGCTCAGAATAATCAACCCGCCGTTCCAGTCCTGCCCGTCCGTTTCAACGTCGGGATTGTCTGACGGCTGTCCGTTTCCGGATGAGATAAACCATTCATAGGCACGGGTGCAGACAATAACAGCAACCTCACGGGAACTGTTGCCGTCCGCGTCAAACCTGAAGGTATCATCTTTATTTTGAATGCCTTTGATAATGCCAGCCTCTGCACAGAAATAGACGCCTTCCTGAGCCCAGCTGTCTATCAGAGCGTCGTCCGAAAACTTCGTACCGGAGGATGCGGAAAAATCCCCTTCGGGATCCATGGCCTTTATGGTTCTGAACAAAAACGTGGCAATCTGTTCACGGGTTACAAGCTGATCCGGACCGAACCTCCCTCCGCCAATGCCTCCCGTGATTTTCAGGTTGGCAGCCTTCAGAATTTCCGGGTTTTTTGTATCGGAAAAGCTTTCGCTCCCAGTTTGGGCTTCTTCACCGGTATAGGTCTCATAAAGCCTGACCGCAATTTCCGCAAACTCTTCACGGGTAATATTCGCTTTCATGTTGTTTTTGATTTTGTCTGTAACAAGTCCAAAACCGGAGGCTTTATCCAACTCGGGAACCGCCCATTCCGAAGCGTTTTTGTAATCCCCGGATGCGGTTGCTGCTGTTGGATTTAATGTAAAAAGCAAGGCAGCAAATACCAATACCATGAGCACTCTTTTTTTCATCAAACACACTCCCCTTGGATTCAACAAAATGAACGGGTAGCACACATATCACAGAAACAACCTATAAAAACTCTAATGCTCTAACTCGTATGTATCAGTCCCCAGTGACTTCCTTCGATAGTCTTATTATACCGATAATACGCTTCCTGTGCAAATTAAACCCTTAGGGATCTTCTCTGGAGTGATTTGTCAGATCCTTCGCTTCGCTCAGGATGACAAGCACATCTCTGAACAGCAATGTTATGGTGGTTTTATGTCGATCGAGGGTGGTATATTCCTTGCACTTCCCAGAAAAAAGGTATTGATTATTTTTGAGTAAATTCTACAATTATATCTTTAACAATAACTGTGAAATGTTTATAATAAGAATATAGCTTTTATAGAATTTTTTTATAAACAGTGCAATTCTGAGCTTACGATGGCATACACGGAAAAAGAACCTATGAAAAACGGCATAGTGTTAGTACTTTAAATTCATGGAATATGATGGGAGGATAAGTTTATGAAAATGAAAATCATGGCATCGATTATGTTGGTGGCTATACTGCTTACCATGGCGCCCAACCTTGCGTTTGCAGCGTATTCACATCCTACTGTGCTTGGTGCTCCGATGGATGTAGGCGTAAAATATGATACTGCCTACGGAGATGACTTCTATGGTTTTGATATCACAGTGACTGCACCAGAGGATGTCCGAAACCTGATAGACGCTGCCAACTTGGATGATTCACAGTACAAAAAGGAAGGCTATAGCCTCAAAAGTGTGATGCTTCAGGTCGATTACAAGCTGGATTCTGGCAGCTGGCACTATGCCAGTACATGGGATGAAAACCTGGCATGGATGACGAACATGACGGATATCCGTCTGTTAAAAGGCACATATACCAACGTAGTAGCGTACTTAAAAGATTACTTTGCCGGTATTCCAAATGGAGATCCTTTCCCTGAAATTAACAACAAGGCGTTCTTCGATACGCACAGCATGGATTTCCGGACCCGTTTTATTATCACAAGCTCAGACAGTAACTTAGGTGAGGTTATTGCGGTTTCTCCCTGGTCTGACAGTGTAACCTACAGCAACAAAATCAAGGCAGAGAACCCGGAATTGCTAATCAATCATGCACCGGTTTTAAAATCAGCAGAGATTGTTATGTTCAACGATAAGCCTTTTATCAGGATTATTTCGGAACCTGCGCATAAGGACGTCAGAAAGTTAAACAGCATCTCGGGCAACGCAGTCATGATCGAGGTGTGGATTAAAAAAGACGGCAGTGATTGGGTGCAATATGGCGGAAGCGGCGGGCTTAACAACTTCAGTGAAAAATTCGATCTTGATGCGCTGGCTGAGTTCCCCGAGGCAGATGACACTTATGATGCGGCAAAATTTGATCTTAAGATAAGGTACTATTTCAACTATATTGCTTATCCTGAGGCCGGTGGCTCAGGCGAAATTAACAGTCCCTTTTCAAACGTATTCTCCAAAGGGACACCGGCATATACCGCAGCCTCAAATTGGGCCAAGACAGAGCTTGACAAGGCAAACAGCTACGGGTTAATTCCGGACTCCCTGATGGGAGCAGACATGACAAAGCCCATTACAAGGGAAGAATTTGCCGAAGTGGCCGTTCTTCTTTATGAAAAAACAACCGGTAAAGTGAGTTCCCCAATATCTCCGAATCCCTTTACCGATACGGCAAATGGACAAATATTGAAAGCTGTCAGTCTTGGTATCGCAAAAGGGTTCAGTGCAACCAGATTTGCTCCGAAAGATCCGATTAACCGTGAGCAAGTTGCTACAATGCTCAGCCGCGCGATCAGAATCATGGTTCCAAATGGTGATTTTTCCATCACGGGCGCACCTGAGTTTACCGATAAAAGCAGTATATCCAGCTGGGCTTTGGAACATGTTCTGTTTATGGCAAAGATAGAAATTATTAAGGGCTCTAACGGAAAATTCATGCCCAAGGCCATCACTACTTCTGAGATAGCCGCCGGCTATGCATCTACTACGCGGGAACAGGCTTTGGCTATGTCTACCCGGATCTATGAGAAGTACAGGTAAGCCTGGCAGTTATAATGTTTTAAACTACCGCTTGTTTGGGCGGAGTTCGATACAGAACAGATATTAGAATTTAATTCCTGCAAAGTAAATGGGTAAAAGCGAAAGCTTTTACCCATTTACTCTTTTTAGCTTAATTGCACGCGTCTCGTTACGTGCCTGTATTCGGATGTTTCACTGCTTATATTCTTTGGTTTTCTTAAAACCTGCGGATCCTCTATCAATTCTTCAGTGCCTGGATACAACATTTAACGAGGATGCCAAAAGGGCTAGAAAAGACAATGGCCCTGAGAATCTGGCACTATTGCACAAATTTGCTTTCAACCTGTTGAAGATGGACACTTCATTGAAGAAAAGCCTGAAGAAAAAGCGCTTTGTGGCTTCCTTCAATCTCAAATATTTAGAAGAAGTACTGAGAAATACGAAACACACAATCAGCCAAGATTAACCCTGTGATAATGGACTGGGTTTCTCCCATAGAGGAATACCTGGTTTAATGCACATAGGTAAAATCTTGTGGTTGGCCCTGAAACACGTCTTTTAGCATATCTATTTTTTCAGGGTTCATATCTTTATAACTCATATCCCATAGCGATGCTGCCAAATAGCATATTTTTAAAACTCTAAAGGGTTTTTTGGAAGCGATGAGCATTCATGCGTTTTCCGTGATCGAGGGTGGTATATTCCTTGCACTTCTCAGAAAAAAGGTTTATATTGTTAAAAGGGGAAAAAAGCATTCTGATGTCGAAAAAACCAAAACCCCGGGGCAAAAGGAGAAGGTCGATTGAGCGCTATCTGCGGCTTATTGAATATAAAGGGAGAACTGAATACCGGGCACGCTGAGGCAGTCATGCACAAGCTGGGGAAATACAAATATGACAGGGTGCATTCCATTACAACCCCTCATTATTTTGCCGGATGCTATTTAAACTGTATCACCCCGGAATCGGAGCAGGAGGTTCTGCCCCTTGAAGATCCGCAAACGCCTTATATCATCAATGCGGATGCCATTATCGACAATCGCGGGGAGCTGATGGAGAAGCTGCAGCTATCCGCCGCTGCGGACATCACGGACAGTGCCCTCATCCTGGAGTCCTTTAAAAAATGGGGAACAGGCTGTGTGGATCACCTCATTGGCAGCTTTGTATTTGCCATCTGGGACAAAGCGAAGCAGGAAATGTTCCTGGCCAATGACCATGTGGGGGATAAATTACTCTATTACTATCATTCCGATGACCTCTTCGTGTATTCAACCCTGCTCGAGCCTTTTTTTCTGGTGCCCTCCATTGACCGGAAGCTAAATGATGTTTATATTGCCGATTTTCTGGCGATCAATTCTTTGAAGCATCAGCTGGATCCGGAGCTTACAATCTATGAAGGTATCCTGCAGCTGCCATCCGCCACCGCAATGCTTGTCAACCGGGATGGAATCCATCGGTGGCAGTACTGGAGGGTTCAAAAGACAAAGGAGTTGAAGCTGCCCTCGGATCAGGACTACGAGGAAGCCTTTCGAAGTTTATATCGGGAGGTTGTTCAATCAAAAATTCGATGCAGGAAAAAGGTGGGCATTTCATTAAGCGGCGGGCTGGATTCCACCTCGGTTGCCTGCATGGCTTCAGAGTTGCTAAAGTCGGAGAATAAGACGTTGTACAGCTATACTCAGGTGCCGATGAAGGGGTATGTGAACCATCTTCCCGCCAGGTGCATGGCGGATGAAACGGAATATGTAGAGGAAACTGTACAATTTTGCGGCAATATCAAGCCGTATTTTGTTGCTTCTGAAGGCAAAAACATGTATACTGAAATTGATTGTTTGCTTGAGATTTATGAACAACCCTATAAAATTCTTGAAAACGCTACCTGGCTCAAGGAGATTGCTGAACTTGCGGCTTTTGACGAGGTTGGCGTATTGTTAAGCGGGCAGGCCGGTAATGCCACCGTATCCTGGGGGAAGTTCAATGGATATATGCAGTATCTGCTAAAAAACTTAAAATTCCGGATCTTTGTGAAGGAGCTTCGGGCGTATGCCGCGCTTCATCACAAAAGCTCAATCCGGGAAGCACTGAATTCTTTCTTCAGCTTATCTTTTTTCATTACAAGGCTGTTGCAGAAAACCAGTGTAAAGTCCGATAAGGATTTTATACTCTCGCCGATCAATCCCGAGTTTTATCGAAGCATGCAGATGGATCGACGTTTCCGGCAATATGGTTTTGACAATGCATTCCTCCGGAAAAGGGACTCCTTTGGAGGCAGATATGCACTACTGGCACCCGCCGGGTTTTCACACAGGGCTGTGTTACTGAATAAACTGAATCTCTCTGCCGGTATTGAGAAACGCGATCCTACCGGAGACAAGCGGATCATTGAATTTTGCATGAACCTGCTGGAGAACCAATGGGTTCGGGCGGGAGAGGAGCGAAGGTTTATCAGGTATGCGATGAAAGGCCTTATGCCGGACAGGGTCAGAGCGAATACCTCGGTGAAGGGCAAGCAAGCGGCGGATATCTATCAGAGGATCCTCCACTGCTGGGAACAAATCAGGGAAGAGATGCGGACCATCGGCGAGCATCCATTAGAGCGCAAGTATCTTAATGTGGATCTGATCCAAAAGCTTTTACAGGATTATGATCGGATTGACTGTGATGAACGTGAAAATCACGGACTGCGTATGTTGTTCCGGGCATTGATATTTACCCGTTTTCTCAGAAAATTGACATCAACGAATGTGAAGGAGGTGATAACATGAATGAAGCTTTGAAAGAAATCTGGCAGGCACCCCAGATCGAGGAGATCATGATAAACGAGAAAACAATGCTGGGTGGGGGTTCGAACTATGATGGTACAAATACAGGGTCTTAACTATCCTATTCATTATACCGTAAAAGCAAATGAAACTATTTTCGTTTGCTTTTTTTTCAAGAAAACACCATCCGCTCACCCCTGTCACAGCACAACAGAAGAATACTAAAATGAAGACATAATACAAGTGAGGATGTTGATCGAAATGACGGATTTGAAAGCAGTAATCGTCAGAAACCCTGAAATAGTGGCTTCCGATATGGACGGAGAAACCGTCATGATGCATATCGATACAGGGAAATACTATAATCTTGGCAGAACCGGCGGTTTCATCTGGAGTCTGTTGGAAGAACCTCTGGAAATGGAAGCCCTGATCGGAAAACTGATGGAGAAATTTCAAGTGAACCGAGAGCAATGTGAGCAGGATACACTTGCGTTCCTGCAGAAAGTGATTGGGATTGGCCTGATTCAGGTGATTCAAGAGAAGCGATGACAGAGAGCAGAGAACCCGCCGGGTGTTTAGAAACACAGAAAAACGGACTGGTAACAGCATTCGGGCTGACTCTTCGATCAGAGCTTGCGTTGCCGGAGCTTTTGGCCGGAAACGGACAAGCCGATGCGGAGATCGCCTTCGGAAGGGTGCCCCGTGAAATTCCACAGGCAGCAGAACGAACCCCCTGGTATGAGGCGGCGAAGGGTAAATTCCTTCATCGTGTGGATGGCGTGGCAAAATACTATGCCGAAAATGGAGAATCCATCCTCATTGAGCCCCTGATAGACGTCTCGGACCAGCGAATCCGTTTGTTCCTGTTGAATTCGGTATTCCCGCGCCTCTTACAGCAAAGAGGGTGTCTCGTCCTGCACGGTGCGGTCGCTGTGTTAAAAGGCAGGGCTGTCGCAATTCTTGGACATACTGCATCGGGAAAAAGCTCCCTTGCTTTTACCCTGTATCGTCGGGGGTATGAAATCCTATCCGACGAGATCTGCGCCCTTCGATATTTGGACGGGAAGGTATTTACTCTGCCCGAAACCCCCTGGTTGAAGGTCTGGAAGGACAGCTTATCCAAAGTGGGCCTCGGGACGGATGCTTATAAACCCGTCCGGCAGGGACTGGAGAAATATGCCGTCCCCGTGCACGATAGGTTCATAAATGAAACGGTTGAATTAGCCGGTATCGTCCTGCTGGAGAATCACAACCGGGATGGTTTGGATTTTGAGCCAATCCTGGGTGCAAACAGGCTGGCAAAACTGGCAGTCCATGCTCCGTTTCCGGATATGGAAAAGAGCAGGGTGCAGGGCTTTCAAAGGCTCACCACTGCTGCAAAATCCCGGATCATGAAGCTTTCCTTTAATGAAAGGCTGTATCCTCTGGAGAAAATGGCGGATCACCTTGAGAAAGAGTGGATATAGATGGGCAATATCATCTGGCTGGCATCCTATCCGAAATCAGGCAACACCTGGTTTCGTACCTTTCTGTCAAACCTGTTGTGTGAAACGGATGAGGAAATCAGCATCAACAATATGAAAACCGATGGCATCTTCAGCTCCAGGCAAATCGTCGGCAAGGTTACCGGCATCGAGACCACCGACTTGACCGCGGACGAAATAGATCGGTTAAGACCCGCAGCATATCATTATCTGGCTGAAACGGCGGAAAAGCAGTTGTTCATCAAGGCCCATGATGCCTATACCTTTTTAGAGGACGGTACTCCCCTTATGGGAACTGTTCGTGCGAAAGCGGTCTATATTCTGCGCAATCCGCTGGATGTGGCCGTATCCTTTTCAAACCATCTTTCGAAGGACATCGACACCACCATCCGACACATGGGAGATGAGAATTTTTGCTTTTGCAACAATACCGCAAAGGCACAGAACCAGGTGAGGCAGAAGCTTCTGACCTGGAGCTTGCACGCAGAGAGCTGGACACAGGCCACAGCACTTCCGGTACATCTGGTGCGATATGAGGACATGAAGATGAACCCTCTGGAAACCTTCGCGGCTGTCGTTCGGTTTATTGGCCTTGACAGCACCCGGGAGCAAATCCTTCAGGCAATGGAAGCCTCAGATTTTCAAAAGCTGAAGGCCGACGAGCAGAAAAATGGTTTCAAGGAAAAACCATATTCGACAGCTTCATTTTTCCGTGCCGGAAAGGTGGGGGATTGGCGAGAACACCTGACGGATGCACAACGGGATCGTATCCTGACGGATCATGCAGCCGTGATGCGAAAATTCGGGTATCTGGATGACCAGGGTAACCCGGTGTATTAATGGGAAGCTACTACAAAGCTGTGTTTTCCATGCTACAATGAACAAAAACTCCGCAAAGCCTAAACTCCCCCTTTGAAGGCAGCGATCAAAAATCAAAAAATTCGATACACCAGGAGCCGTCCATGAATGATGACGCACGATATCAAAGCCTCTCACCGGAAATGAAATTATTGCTCCACTGCTCAAGAAGTGCTTTATCTCCCGAGCAGCTGCAGGCTGTGAAGGATCTTCTCCATAGCCCCATTGACTGGAAGCTGTTTTTAGCGCTGACACTAAAGAACCGAGTTTATCCGGTTGTGTTCATGAACCTGAACAAGCTGGAGACCGGCAGCGTTGATGCAAGCGTATTGCGGAAGCTTGAGGCAAAATGCAAAAAGAACCAGCTGAAAGCCCTTCAGCTTGGAACTGAACTGATTAAGGTAATAGGACTTTTGGAAAAGCAGAATATAGAAGCGATTTCTTTCAAAGGGCCCTATCTCGGGGTCTCCCTGTATCATGATCTATCGATGCGGGTTTCAAAGGATTTGGACATCTTTGTGCCTCCCACCGAACTGGAGAGAATCGATCCTATTCTGAAGGAAGCCGGCTATTCGTGTGAAGCCGGAGGCTTGCCGCTTTCCCGCAAGCAGCGTCAGGCGCACCTTCAAAATTCTCATCATCTCACCTATACCAATCAGGCTCGCGTTCATCTGGAGCTGCACTGGAGATTGTCCGAGGTTTACTATAATCTGTCTTTTGAGCAAGCCTGGAAGAACACCGAGGAAGCCGATTTATTCGGCAGGAAGCTCCATGTATTCCGACAGGAGGAAAACCTGGTCTACCTGATATATCACGGCTCCAGGCATGGCTGGAAAAGGCTGAGATGGCTTTGCGATATATATGAAATCCTTTCAAGCAAAAAGTTGGACTGGGAGTATGTTCTAACCCGTTCAAAAGAGCTTGGTGTATTGTTCCAGCTAAAGCAAGCTGAAATACTGCTCAAGGTTCTTTTCCAGTTTGAATTCCCAATACAATATGAAATCAGTAAGGCCGAGTGCAGCTATGCGATGAGGCTGGCCGATATGGCGCTTCCACTGATTACCACTACGGATAATACGCCGGAAGCAGCCGGGCATTCTTTATTTCAATTTCATACCAACTATTCTTTTGCTTGGCGTAAAGGCTTTGGAAATAAGCTTCGTCATTTTTTCGGTATTATGGGGCCTCATGTGACGGATTTTGAAGCCTGTAAGCTTGACGATAAATATTTCTTCCTCTATTACCTCTACCGGCCATTTCGGTTGTTGAAAAAGTATGTGAAGCTTGGAATAGAAGCGAGAACCAAATCTGAACTGAAGAACAACTGATACTTCCCGGAGGTTGGAGGACTGAATGAATCAATATAAGGCATTTGGACTAAATATTGCCTCGGAATATGAACTGGACGAGCTGGTTCCCGATTGTGACGGAGCACCGGATCTGATCATTCAAAACGGCAGGGTACCGGATGTTTTCGGTGATCATGAAACCGAAAAGCCTGAACGGAGGATCCAAAGAGATGCTTTCTGTCTGAGCATTCCGCAGGTTGCAAAGTACTCTGTCGGAAATGGTGCGCAAATTCTCATTGAGCCCTATAGTGGTGCCTCTCTGGAGGAAATAAAGCTGTACCTGCTTGGATCCTGCATGGGCGCCCTCCTGTATCAGCGAAGAACCCTTCCGCTGCATGGCAGCTGCATCAATATCGGCGGCAAAGGGGTATTGTTAACCGGAAAATCCGGGGCGGGAAAATCCACCATCGCCTCCGCTCTCTACCGGAAAGGGTATAGAATGATTACGGATGATGTGGCTGCAGTGCGGGTTGGCGAATTCAATGAGGTCATCGTATACCCAGGCTATCCGGGTCAGAAGCTTTGGGAGGATGCCCTTGAACGCCTTGGCGGCAGGGAGGAAAAAAGACCTCTGAATCGAATTTCCAGGGCTATCACGAAATACGCTATAAAAAGCCACGCCTGGTTTTGCCATCAGGAGGTCCCCCTCAGGTTTATCTTTGAAATCGTGCCTCAATCGTTGGAACAAATAAAACTGGAAGAAATCAAGCTTTCGGAAAAACTGAAGCTGATCATGAAAAACACCTATCGCCCCTGTATGCCGGCGGAAATGGGCTTGAAGGAGTGGCATTTTCAGCAAAGCGTAGCGGTGGCAAACCAGGTAAAAGCCTACCGGATATCAAGGCCTTTGGATCAGCCGCTGGAAAAAAATATTGCCGATATTCTTTTGGAGAACGTAGTTTGAAGTATCTGAGAAAATTTATCATACTGCCCTTCAGGGTAAAAGCCGCATTGGTGGAGGCGTATCTGTGCCTGGGCTTTGCCAGATTTCTCATCTGGCGGTTTCAGTTCAAACGCTTTGCATGGATATTTGGACAAGTGAATTGTGAAACTGAATTCTCCGACGAAGGGCTGGATCCGGCAAAAATGAAAGAGGTTTCACAAGCCATCAGAACCATGAGCCGGCATACCTTTTGGGAAAGCAAATGCCTGGCCCAGGCCTGTGCCGCCAAAATCATGCTGAACCGAAGAAAACAGAGAAGCACGGTTTATCTGGGTGTCGCAAAAGATTCCAGGGGTGAAATGATCGCTCATGCATGGGTTCGCTGTGGAACGCGATATATCACCGGCGGGGATGGAAGTAAGAAATTTACCACAACGAGCAAGTTTACATAATCCAAACAGAAGGGGCAGGATACCGTGAAAGTAATCTTCAAGTATATCAGGAGTCTTTTTCAATATTCAAAATGTAAGCTGATCCTGAACTTTCTGTTCATGGTTCTGGAGGGCATCACAAGCGGGTTTGGGATTCTGATGCTTGTTCCAATGCTGTCCCTGACGGGGATATCAGAGCAAAGCAGCACAATCCCCCTGGTTAACGGAGCCTTTCAATTCCTGAAAAGCTTTACTCCCTCCCTGCAATTGGTGATAGTGCTGGGGATATATTTAGTGCTTATTATTTTCCAAGCTATGTTAAGCAGAAAGCTAACCCTGTTAAACACGGAACTCATCCAGGGGTATACCAAATATTTGCGGGTCACCCTGTTTCAGAGTCTGGTCAAAGCGGAATGGTCGTGCTTTATCGGAAAAAAGAAATCCGATATCACCAATGCCTTTACAAATGAAATTTCAAAGATTGCATCCGGAACCATCTTCTTTCTGAGGATATCATCCCAGATAGTTCTCGCCATATTCCAACTGGTAGTAGCGTTGATGATGTCCGTTCCAATGACTTGTCTTGTGCTGTTGTGCGGGATTCTCGCATTGGTTTTGATGAAGACATCCTTTCTAAGATCAAAGAAGCTTGGGGGCTCACAACGAATTATCAGCCAGGAGCTTGTATCCCGGATCACAGAACAGCTTAATGGTGTGAAGGAAGTGAAAAGCTACGGAATTGAGCATTCCCAAATGGAAAGCTTTCAGGAAATCACAGAAAAAGCCGAACGCAATATGGTCGCCTTTACAAAATTGCAGTCAACCACTTCCATGTACTATAAAATATCCGCAGCCGTCGTGATCAGTATTCTTTTTTATGCAGCGACCATTTTTCTGAAAATCGAGTCCACCGCGCTCCTGATCATTCTCTATATTTTTGCAAGACTTTGGCCTGTCTTTTCATCTTTCCAGAACAACCTGCAAAACCTGCTCGTTATGATTCCGTCGTATGTTTCGCTCAATGCGATGATAGATGAATTGAAAGCGAATACGGAAAAGATTAACCCTGAAACAGCTCCGAATGGCACCAGGATGGTATCCTATGCAATCAGGTTCGAGGATGTTTGTTTTCAGTATCAGAGTGCGGGAGAATTCGAACTGAAAAACCTGAATTTTGTCATTCCTGCAAAAAGTACGGTGGCCTTTGTTGGAAAATCCGGCTCTGGAAAAAGTACCATCGTCGACTTGCTTTTAGGGTTACTAAAACCAACAAAGGGTATTATCAAAGCGGATGATAAGGTTATTGACGAAGCTTCCCTGCACCAATGGCGCAATAGCATCGGATATGTTCCGCAGGACCCCTTTCTATTTAATGACACGATTCGTGAAAACCTGATGCGCTTTTCACCGACGGCAACTGATGAGCAGGTGCGCAGAGCCCTGCAGCTTTCCGACGCGATGGAATTTATTGAACCACTCCCGCAGGGGCTCGACACAGTGGTTGGAGATAATGGTGTCAAGCTTTCCGGCGGGCAAAGGCAGCGAATTGTTTTAGCCCGCGCGCTGTTGAAGGAACCTGAAATTCTCGTGCTGGATGAAGCAACCAGCGCCTTGGACAATGAAAGTGAATTCAGAATACAAAAGGCCGTGGAAGTCTTGTCTGGCAAATTGACCATGATCATTATCGCACACAGGCTCACAACGATTCGGAATTCTGATTTAATTTTTGTAGTAGACCAGGGCGAAATCGTTGAACAAGGAAGCTATGACGAGCTTTCTAAAATAGAAAACGGAAATTTTAGAAGAATGATAGAGATCCATGGGTAATGTTGATGCCAGTATGGGCTTATAACAACGGAAGCGATTGCGTTACTCGTGGCACCATATGAGCACCACAAGATTTTAAATATCACAAGTAATTTTTCTATCGATATACAATTCTTTTTCCGTTTTGAAAACCGGTATACCGATATGTAATTTATACAATTTTTCAATTGAAAAAGCACACATATCGGGTTTTGTAAAATCCAATATGTGTGCTTCATTATTATTACCGTGCACTATTCGAATCAATACTTTACATAAATTTTACAAAACCCGTACAGGAACTTTACAAAGCTTAAGTATAATGTTGGATGTAGATACAAACAGTATGCCAATAGGCTGGTGAAGGTGATAAATGAACGACAACGCATTAAAGCCCACTCAAGAATTCAAGATGGAAGCCATCGGAGTTAACCTTTACTACGGTACATTCCAGGCTTTGAGAAATATTAATATTGGTATTAAACCATGCGCTATTACCGCAGTAATAGGTCCGTCAGGCTGTGGCAAATCAACACTCCTGCGAATTTTTAATCGTATGAATGATCTGATACCTGGAGTAAGGGTTGATGGTAATATTTTACTCGATAATAGTTCCATTTATAACAAGAACACAGATGTTGTATCACTCAGAAAAAAGGTAGGTATGGTTTTTCAGAAGCCTAATCCTTTTCCGATGTCAGTATATGACAATATTACATTCGGCCCCAGACACCATGGTTTAAAACGCGAATTCGAGCTAACGAATATCGTTGAGCGAAGTTTACGACAGGTAGCGCTTTGGGAAGAAGTAAAAGACATGCTAAAGAAACCAGCTTATGATCTTTCCCCCGGCCAGCAGCAACGACTGTGTATTGCTCGCGCTTTGGCCGTAGAACCTGATGTGATATTGATGGATGAATCATGCAGTGCGCTTGATCCGGAATCAACTCTAAAAATAGAGGAGCTAATGCAGGAGCTTTCCAAAAAATATACAATCATTATTGTTACACATAACATGGAACAAGCGTTACGAGCTTCTGATATGACAGCGTTTATGATGATGGAGCATGACAAAGCAGGAACATTGGTTGAATATGCACCAACCACCCAACTCTTTTCCGTACCTAAAGATAAACGCACAGAGGACTATATTACTGGTCGATTTGGATAGTAACTTTGATATTTTTAATGATGAAAGGTAATTATGGATAATACGCTTGCTACTAACAGACATATATTTCGAATCAAAGCAGTTTTCCTGGGTTTGATAGCAGTTTTGGCCTTAGTTTTTTCATCCGGATGTAAACAAAAATCAGATTTAGGTATAATTGTTGCAGGCTCAACATCCGTGCAGCCATATGCAGAGGTTTTAGCCGAAGAGTATATGATGGTGCATACCGGCGTTGAAATTGATATTCAAGGCGGGGGATCTGCCGCTGGCATCACCGCTGCGCAGTCAGGAACTGCTGATATCGGGATGTCTTCCCGTTCATTGAAAGTCGACGAAAAGGTACTGTGGAGTATAGAGATTGCACGTGATGGATTGGCTGTCATTGTCAACCCAAACAACCCGATTACTAAAGTCACTTTGGAACAAGTCCGCAATATCTATGCGGAAAAAGTAACAAACTGGAATGAAGTGGGTGGCTCAACAGCAAAGATTCATGTCATAACACGTGAAGAAGGATCGGGGACAAGAAGCGCTTTCGAGGAATTGGTAATGGGTAAGAACGTCGAGATAACACCAAAAGCCATCGTTCAAGATTCCAATGGAGCTGTAAGGCAGTTAGTTGCAGACGATCCTAACGCTATTGGTTTTATCTCTTTAGGATTGGTTAGTGATAAGGTAAAGGCACTTGAGTTAGGTGGTATCGCAGCAACGCATGAAAATGTAAAGAACGGCAGTTATAAGCTTTCGAGGCCGTTTTTATTTGTAGCCGCCGGTGAACCTACCGGATTGGTAAAAGAGTTTATTGATTTTACTCTCTCCCAGGAGGGACAGGAAATACTGGTGAATGAAGGATTAATACCTTCATCGGAAGGTGCAGGAGAATGAAGCATACGAAGGGAAATCTGTCAGAGCGCGTATTCCTGATAATCGCTCTCTCCACATTATCGGCGTTGGCACTTATAACTGTGTTTATTATAATCAAAGGTGTGCCAATAATCTCTAAGGTTGGACTTTTTAACTTCATTTTTGGCATGAAGTGGGCTCCCAGCCAAGGAGCTTTCGGTATATTCCCAATGATTATCGGCTCATTCTCAGTAACACTTGGAGCAGCGATATTGGGAGTGCCGATTGCCATTTGCTGCAGCATTTTCCTTACTGAATTTGCTCCCGTTGCACTCAGAAATATATTCAGGCCTGCTATTCAGTTACTGGCGGGTATACCTTCAGTTGTATATGGATTCTGGGGAGTAATTTTTATTGTTCCGACTATTCGCAATTATCTTGGTGGTCCCGGCTTAAGCATTTTGGCCGGCTCAATCATTCTCGCCATAATGATACTGCCGACAGTAATCAGCATTACCGAGGTGTCCATTCTGGCGCTGCCTCGTTATTATAAGGAGGGAGCGCTTGCTTTGGGGCTTACGCATTGGCAATCAATATGGTCATTACAAATGCCCGCCGCAAAATCCGGAATAATTGCAGCCATAGTATTGGGTATAGGCCGGGCAATCGGTGAGACCATGGCTGTGATTATGGTGTTAGGGAATGCAGTCGCACTTCCCTCATCCATTCTTGATCCTGTCAGAACGTTAACCACGAATATAGGCATAGAGATGGGATATGCGACAGGTGAGCACCAGGTAGCCCTTTTTGCTACAGGGATCGTCTTGCTGATAATCATCATGTTCTTAAACGCAATTGCCCAGTATATCGTTAGGAGAAAGAGGTCGTGATGAGA
>JAGOJH010000126.1 GCA_017995215.1 Thermoclostridium sp. | reverse complement strand
TTGGTATTATTGGATTTGTCGATATTTCTATTATACCACAGTAGACGGAACTTTTATATAGTTTATAACAATTTTGTATTAATTTATCAAGGTTCAAGCCCGCTTTTTAGGTGGGAAAGTTGAGTTAGTAACTTATATGTTTTCATCGTCAAAAGTTTGGTATAAATACACTATAGCTATATAAGCTGCTTTTGAAAAGGTGGGGTTGACTTGAAAAGATTAAGCATTAAGATCATGCTGTTGTCTATTATCATCTGTATCGTCTCATCAGCTTTTTTTCTGATATCCAATTTTTTAGTATTGAGTAATTTGAGAACCGAGGCGAAGCAGCTGCATGAAAGCAGCCTGAATTATGAATTGGATACTCGAATAAAGTCAGCATCGAAAATAGCACAATTTTCTTTGAAAACATTTCAGTTTCAACAGTCATTCTGGGAAATCACTCAGGAGGAATCAAAAAAAGAGGCTGAAAAGAACATTCGGAACACGAATTCGTACGGCGGAGACTTAAGCGCATACTTTATCCTTTCAATGGACGGAACCATGGTGTTCTTTCCAACAGATGCCTCTTTGGAGGGTAAAAATGTTTTAGATATTGAGTATGGCGGGAAGAAGGTTTTCAAAGAAATCATGGAGACTGCAACCACCAGTTCTCAGGGTGGTTTTTTGGATTTCTCCCTGAAGAAGGCTGGTGAAACTGAATTTTCGCCGGTCAGATCCTTTGTTGTCGCAGATAAACAGTACCAATGGATAATAGGTGCCACACAGTTTTTAGGCAGCGTTGAAACCAGCGTAGAAACATTCAACCTTCTGACCAGGAAGATTTCAGATCGCTTAATGATAACAATGGTGATATTTTCAACAGTTTTTCTTATTCTTGTCATTCTTGTTTCGATCTACTTTGGCACAAGAATAACCAAGCCAATCCAAAAGCTGACTCAACTTTCCAGCAAGCTGTCCGAGGGGGATTTAACCTTTGAAGTTCAGGTGGAATCCAAAGATGAGACAAAAATTCTGGCAGATGCATTCAGCAAGAGCATTCTCAGCCTTAGAGAACTGCTGAATGAAACTATACATGTGTCCAACCAGGTAAATGAAGCGTCGCTTTTCATTAACAATTCCATGCGACAGATATCCGCAGGCACCTCCCAGATCAACGCTTCTGTTCAGGAATTAGCAGGGGGGATAACCAAACAGGCAACCTCAGCGGAAGAGATTGACAGTAAGGCTGCAGACACCAAGCTGAGCATGGGAAAAATCAATCAGGATATGATTGAATCCAGCCAGCTTACCCAGCATGCGCGGGAACTGGCTGAAAAAGGCACGGATACACTGGCCTTTCAAAAGGAAAAAATGGCTGTCAATGTTGAAGCTTCCAGAAACACCGAAGCATCCATTCACCACCTGACCAATACCGTTTCTGAAATATCCGGCATCATTAGTGTGATTGACAATATTTCCAAGCAAACCAAACTGCTGTCACTGAACGCGAACATTGAAGCTGCCCGGGCGGGGGAATTCGGCAAGGGTTTTTCGGTGGTTGCCGACGAAATCCGCAAGCTTGCTGAAGAAACAGTAAGCTCTACCAAGATGATTACTTCCATCATTAATGAGGTGAAGCAAGCTGTTAAAAAAGCGGAAGATTCAGTGAAAACCTCACAGGAAGCTGTGTCTGAGCAAGGTGAATCCCTGGATGTGACGGCCAGTGTATTTGAGGAAATATTGGCTTCCATCGGGAAGGCCTACCAAAATGCAATGAACGTTCAGGAAGCCACACAAATGCTTGAAAACGGATTCAGTATTATCAGCAATGAGATATCCGAAGTTGCAGGGGTATCTGAGGAATCCGCGGCGGTGGTGGAAGATGTTTCAGCAACCACGCAGGAACAGAGCGCAAGCATAGATGAAATTGTAAAATCCATTGAAGAATTAGCCCAGCTGTCAGGTGAATTAAATGATAATCTGAAAAAGTTCAAAACGAAATAGGTAAAATGTAGCATGAGGGGAGCTATCCGATTGGATGGCTCCTTTTAGTATGACGGGATACAAGAAATTCAAAAATTTTCAAGTTCATGCACTGAAATTATGATATAATTATTTTCAGGATAAACTTATGAATATGAGATGGAGGGAATAATGTGTTAAAGGATCTAGTTACATATCATAAGGGCCTGTTCCGTGAACATACGGAACTAAGGGCTCAGGTAAACACCAGAAGGGCGGTAACACTGCTTGGCGGAAACCTGGTGTCCAATTCACGCTCCGATGACAGCGGAGTATCTGCAAGGGTCTATAAAAGTGGCGTTTACGGTTTTGCATCTGCAGCAGAGTATTCAGATGACAGCATTAAAGCGGTTTTGGATGCTGCGAAGGAAAACGCATTGTTCATGGATTCACGGGTACGTAAAAACAAACCTGCGCTTCCATCCATCGGTACCGGAAGCTTCAGCCTTACCCGAGATGTAAAGGATGTTGAGCAGAAAACCTATATCGAGTTTGCAAAAGAGGTAGATGCCTATATCGCCTCAAAGTATCCGTCTTTGGCCAGCAGAACGGTGGTAGTCAGAGCGGACAGCATGGAAAAGCTGCTTGTGGTCAGTGACGGATATAACAGTCACTCTTTAATGCCCAGAAGCTTTGTATATGTGTTTATGACCGCTCAGGCGAAGGATGGAGGTACTGTTGAAATCTACAATCCTTATGGGGGCTATGGCTATTTCAACGAAGTGTTCACTTCGCCGCAATCGCTGTTTCCCAGGATTGATTCTTTATATGACGAGCTGATGAAAAAGGCTGAAGGCGTTTTTAATGACGCTGGATACAAGGATGTAGTAATGCATCCCGACCTGGCCGGAATTCTGGCCCACGAGGCTGTAGGCCATACGGTCGAGGCCGATCTGGTTCTTGGTGGCTCGGTTGCTGCGCATAATCTTGGGAAAAAAGTTGCCAGTGAACTGGTTTCAATGGTTGACTTTGCCCACTCGGCATTCGGCCAGCCAGTACCGCTGCCGATTTACTGTGATGACGAGGGCACCCCTGCCGAAGATGCCGTTTTAATCAAGGACGGAATATTAACCGGTTATATGAACAATCGCGAATCTGCACAGCATTTTGGCATGAAGCCCCAGGGCAATGCCAGGGCTTTTCTTTTCTCGGATGAGCCCCTGATCAGAATGCGCAATACTGCAATTCTTCCGGGCAAAGACAAGCTGGAAGACATGATTGCCGCCATCGATGACGGTTACTATTTAACGATGACCAACAACGGACAGGCTGATTCCACAGGGGAATTCATGTTTGGCGTTTGCATGGGGTACGAAATTAAAAACGGCAAGCTTGGAAGGGCCATCCGAGATACCACCATATCCGGGATAGCCTTTGAGATGCTGAAAACAGTGGATATGCTGTCCGATTCGGTGGTCTGGACCTGCAGCGGAATGTGTGGCAAGAAACAGCCCATGCCAGTGGGAATGGGCGGACCGGCTGTAAAATGCAAGGTTATGATGGGCGGAAGGTAAGGAGGAACTCACCATGAAAACAAATCAAGAAATTGCCAGTTATGCGCTGGAGGCATTAAAAAAAGCTGGTGCAGACCATGCGCAATGCGTTGTTTCCACAGGAAAGACTGATGAGTTTAATGTGGATGGCGGTCAGTTCAGCCTGATGCGTTCTTTATTCAACAGTGCCATCGCATTGAAGGCTTTGAAAAACGGGAAAAAAGGGGTTATCACTGCAAACAGGCTTGACAGGGAAGCTGTTGACAATGCAGTGCGGGCTTGCATGGCAGCCGCTGAATCCTCTGTTCCCGATGTAGCTGAAAGCATCGCAGAGAAAGAAAAGAATGAGGTTTTTTCTACCGGTGTTCTTACACCCGATCGGGACAGGCTGTTTGATAGATTACAGGAATACATGGACGATGTGAAGAGAGATTACCCCAAAATCATGATAGAACAGCTGGTATCAAAATATACCCATTCAGAGCGGGTGTTTATGAATACCAATGGCGTAGAGTTCAAGCATACGAGCGGCAGCTATGATTTCAGCACCATGTTTTCAGCCCACGAAGGGGAGCAAACATCCTCGTTTAACGGGTATGGGGCTGAGTTTACCTCGCTTGACACCAAATTGATTGATATTGGCATGCAGCGAACCCTTTATGCTGAAAGTGAAAAACAGCTGTATACAAAACCCTATAGCGGTAAGTTTACAGGTAAGCTGTTGATTACACCGGCATGCCTGGCAGAAATTTTACTGACCGCTTTTTCAAATTTTATTTTTGATGGAACGATTATAGATGGTACAAGCCCATGGATTAAGTTGCTGGGAAAAGCTGTAGCACCGGAAATACTGACCATCTCAACCTGTCCGCTTGATTCTGCTGTAGCCAGTGGTGAGCGCTTCACCGCAGACGGGTATCGCAGTGAGAATATGGATATTATTAAGAATGGTATATTGAACAGCTTTATGCTGTCAAATTACGGATCAAGAAAAACAGGCTATCCCAGAGCTTTAAACTCAAGCTACAACCTGTTTGTAAAGCCGGGAGATAAAGGGTTGAACGAAATTCTTGCCTCAGTGGATCGGGGGATATTGTTAAACAGGTTCTCCGGCGGTCAGCCAGGAACGAACGGAGATTTTTCCGGTGTTGCCAAGAACAGCTTCCTCATTGAGAATGGGGTTATCACCGATGCGATCAGCGAAACGATGATCAATGGAAACCTTTCGGATCTGTTCAAACAGGTTATCGGTATATCTTCAGAAACCGTATGCGATGGAAATATGGTACTTCCATGGATGCTGTTTGATGGTGTGACCGTTACCGGTAAATAGAAACCTTATGTTATAACGAGGTCTCAATGTCCCGCAGCGACCGCCAATCATAGAGGGTGGCAGGTTACATATTGCTGCCCTTTTTGCAACTCTCCATATCAAGCGCCGCTAAGACGCTCGTTATTAGGTTTGCCCAGGAAATGATGATCAATGACCTGAACCCGGTTAAAATTATTAAGAAGACCTATTTGCGTTATTGCTTCTGTTGTTGTAATGTAATCATATGAGGGTTTATCACCTGATTCTAGTGGGGATAATCCATATTGAAACGGTCATAACACTTATGGTGTATCAGAATTGTTGTGAACTATCCGCCAATGCGGGTGCGTAATCACACTAATGTACCCTCTCATCAAGAAAACCAGCACAGGAGATGATATGAATTGGAATATATTCAAAAAGCAGCAAAGTTGCTGCAAACGGCAAACAGTCTGGTTATATTAACTGGAGCAGGTGCGTCTACCGAGAGCGGTATTCCGGATTTCCGGTCATCGGGAGGGTTATATAATAAACCCAAACAGTATGATTATCCTGCTGAGGTTTTACTGAGCCACAGCTTTTTTGTTGACCATACAGATATCTTTTACGAGTATTATTTCAGTAACCTGGTATATAAGGATGCGAAACCCAATGCTTGTCATCTTGCCCTTGCTGAAATGGAACAGTTTTGCAATGTAAAGGCCGTTATTACACAGAACATCGACGGACTGCATCAGCAAGCCGGTTCTTCGAATGTCATTGAATTGCATGGAACAATAAAGCGATATCATTGTATGAAGTGCCGTAAACCATATTCCCTTTAAGAGCTTGAACCTTCATCTGTTCCGATGTGCACTCAATGCGGAGGAATCATTAAACCTGATGTGGTGTTATATGAAGAACCTCTGAATAACAAAGAGCTGATGAATGCGATACAGCAGACCGCTGCTGCCGATGTCCTTCTTGTGATCGGCACCAGCCTTGCAGTCTATCCTGCAGCCGGGCTGTTGAATTATTACAGAGGGAATAGGCTGATTATCGTGAATATGAGCCCAACACCGTTTGACAACAACGCCAAGGTGATTATTCGTGATAAAGCGGGTAAGACCATGAGAAGTATTGTGTCACTGCTTAAGGAGAATCATTAGGCGGTTTTACTTACAGCGAGGCTCCAGGCTGTTCACCACTTCATAATATAAAGGGAGGGAGCTTATGTTTGATTTTGAAAATATAAATTTCAACGATAAAAAAGAGTTCTATCATCAAATAAACATATACCTGCTGAGTATGATCCAGGATGAGCCGGATTGGCTGGCGGGTCTTGCTAACGTATCAGCTTTGCTGTATCAGCTGATGCCCAAAATCAATTGGGCAGGGTTCTATTTAAACAAGGGCGGAGAGCTGGTACTCGGACCATTTCAGGGAAAACCTGCCTGTATTCATATCAACTATGGAAAAGGCGTTTGCGGTACAGCCGCAAAGACCGGAGAAATCCAAATCGTTGAAGATGTAAACCTGTTTCCGGGTCATATTGCATGCGACAGTGAATCTCAATCTGAAATTGTCCTGCCTGTGATTCAACATCAAAGGTTAATCGGAGTGCTTGATATAGACAGTCCTGTGAAAGCCAGGTTTGATCAGGAAGATGCCAATGGTTTGATTCAATTCATCAATATCATGAACCAATTCCTGAAATGGCCGGACACTTTTTAAGTGCAATAAAACCCTCAATGCTCATATATAATGATTGAATAATCACCTTATATTTACAAAGCACATGACTAAAAAAGTAAAACTCAAGATTCTTGCTCATCTATGATATTGTCTTGACCATATCCAGATTCAGGAATATTATATAAGTACTTAAACGACATACGTCGCAGATCACACCACCATGTATATTTATTGCGAAACAAGACGGAAAAGAAGAAGTTAGCTGAAATCGGATGTAAGTGTCGCACCATCCGTGGTGCGGATTTGTTAGGGAGGATAAGAAAGATGCCAATTATATCATTACAAGGTGGCATGGCAGTAGGAAAAACGACTTTAGCACATCGGTTAAAAGATAGATTAAATAAGGCTGAAGTAGCCTTTGAATATCCAAAGAAAAGGCCTGATGGTTTGGATATGTTTAAAGAAAAGGATTATTACAAAATTCAGCGCTATTTTATTAATCTAGAAATAGAAAGATATAAGGCTCTGCCGCCAGGAAATGCAATCATTGACTTGGGCCCAGAAGAAATAGAATTTTATACATTATTTTTCCCTAAAAGTATTGGCCAAAATTGGGATGTTGAGAAGGAATTAAAAGAGGAATTGACCGTTTTGAGAGATTGTAAGGTTGATGGAATATTATATTTGGATGGAAGTCCTGAAATATTATTCTCTAGAAAATTGGGAGATTCGGAAAGAAAACGAGGATCCTTTGAAAATTACATAAGGGCATCTCTAAAAACCTCATGCAATATTCGCCCAAATATGATATAATATACCTATGAAACAGATAAATTTTTTTGCCGAAGATAATCGCCTTGACAGGCTCAGTAAAATGGGTGACCCAC
>JAGOJH010000026.1 GCA_017995215.1 Thermoclostridium sp. | reverse complement strand
AATGGCGTTGATGCTATGCGTATCTCATAGGGTGAGCCTGATTTGGTTACCGCTGCTCCAGTCGTGTTCCTTCGTCAGCCCCAGCAGCATTTTGATGGGTAGCTCATCCTCCGCATCCGTAAATGGGTTAAAGTCCGGGCCATCATAGGTGACCAGCGCCTCATAGGTCTCGTTCATCTCGGAAACAGAAACCGAAAAGCGGATTGGCAGAACATCACTGCGTTGGAGTAACAGCGTTTGTACACATAGTTCTTCAAAAACCATTTGCAAATGGTTTGTCTGCTTTTGACTTAATAGCTGCTTCCTGCCAAATTCCTCGATTCCTGTACGGACTTCAATAAAATCAAAGGTTGAACTTTCAATGACCCGTTCAAAGGTTTTGAGCCGCTTGACAAAAGCGCGGGTGCGTTCGCGTTTGGGATGATCAAAAATCTGCTCTGGGGAACCGTCTTCATAAATTCCGCCCTCATCCATGTAGAAAACGCGAGTGGACACATCCTTTGCAAACTTCATTTCATGTGTGACGATCATCATGGTAAGCCCTTCCCGTGCAAGGGAGCGGATAACAGCCAGAACCTCGCCTACCATTGTAGGGTCTAAGGCGGAGGTCGGCTCGTCAAACAGAATGATCTCCGGCTTCATGGCAAGCGCCCGGGCAATGGCCACGCGCTGCTTCTGTCCGCCGGACAGCTCATCAGGATAATTGAGTGCTTTCTCGACCAGTCCAACGGTGGCAAGCAGTCGCATCCCTTCGTCGTAAGCATCCTGGCGGGATAGCTTCAGCAGATCCACTGGGCCCAGCATAATATTTTCAATCACCGTCAAATGAGAAAACAGGTTAAAGGATTGAAATACCATCCCCATTTTGCGTCGAATCGCCGAAACATCCGCGGCTTTAGCCGTGATGGTCTGCCCATCGACGATAATCTCCCCGGCAGTGGGCGTTTCCAGCAGGTTCAAGCACCGCAGCAGGGTGGATTTGCCCGTCCCCGAGGGGCCAATAATCGATATGATCTCGCCTCTTTGAATGTCCACGTTGATGTCAAAAAAAGGCGTCACATTTGGGTATTCTTTTTTCAAATGCTTGATGGAAATCATTTTAGCATCACTCCTTTTACGGTTCGCTTGCGGCGCTTGGGGTCAAGGCTGATTTCCAGCCGTGATAGCAATAGTGTAAGCACGTTTGCCACCAGAAAATAGATAACCGCCGTAGCAATCAGCGGGAAGAAGGCTTCCAGTGTTCGGCTGCGGATGATATCGCTCACCTTCGTTAAATCCTGGATGGCAATGTAGCCCACAACGGAGGTCATCTTGACCATGGAGATAAACTCACCCTTGAACACCGGCAGGAAGTGTCGTGCTGCCTGGGGAAAAGTGATTTTCCTAAAGGTCTGTGTTCTTGTAAAGCCAATGGCGTAGGCTGCTTCAATCTGTCCCTTATCCACCGCATCAATTCCGGTGCGCATCATCTCGGAGACATAGACACCAAAGTTGAGAGCAAAGCCAAAGATGGCCACCAAAACTGCGGGAACATCTACCTTACCAAAAATAATGTAGTAAAGGATCATCAAAAGGACCACAATGGGGGTACCTTGTATCAGGCGGATGAAGCCTGCCGCCGGGAGAGAGGCAATGCGCTTTTTACTGCGTCGGAGCATACAGATGACGAAGCCAAACAGCGAGCCTAAAATCCCTGAACAAATGGAGATCAGAACGGTGACCTCAAGACCGTCCAGTACCAGCATCCAGCGGTTTTCCTTGATAAAGGTGCGGGTAAAGCTGGCCTTCAGACCATTCCAGAAGTCCCCACCCGGCTGTTCAGCCGCAGAAGCCTGGCTCTTACGCACCAGAATGACGATACCGCCAGTGTAGTCCTCGACCATATCCACCACTTTTTTGCGTTCATCAGTGATGGACATACTGCCCATCGCAACATCAGCTTTACCGGACTGGAGCATGGATAGCATTGCATCAAAGCTGACGGGCATGAGTTCCACCTTCATTCCCAGCGACTGTGCAACGCGAACGACCATTTCTACCTCGAAGCCCAGCGGCTTTCCGTCACTGCCGGAATATACCATTGGCTCTGACCCCACAGCGCAGGCTACGCGCAGCGTACCATTGGATGCAGGATAATCAAGGCTTGGAAGCGTTTTTGCTTCGATGTTCGTACCGGACCATTTTGCGAACACCTTATCTCGCGTACCATCCGCAGCGAGCATTTCAAGCTCTCGAGTGAAGTCGGCAGTCAACGGACTGTCCTTGGCAAGCGCTACACCATAGCGATCATGCATCACATATTCCGGCAAAATTGCCACATCGGGATTTAGTGCAGCCATATACTTTGCCACTGGCTCGTCGGCTGTCACCCCATCCACCTTTCCGCTTCGCAGCGCCGGAAGCATATCGGCGATATCGTTGAAATAAAGGTACGTCGTGTTCGGGATGACAGCACCGACAAGCTGATCAAATACAGTACCTGTCATGGTAGCCAGTTTTTTCCCTTCTAACTGTGAAAGCTTTGTATACTCGAGCGTTTGCGTATCGGCATCTGTTGCCGTAGTTTGCTGTGTACCGGTCAGCTTTTTTGCCAGCAGGACCTGCGGATTGGCAAAATAGGGAGCAGTGAACAGTAATCTTTCCGCCCGCTCGGGAGTGCTGTACATGCCCATGGTCATGTCAGCCTTATTGCTCTCCACACTGGCCAAAATCCCAGCCAAATCCATGTCTATGTACTCGGCCTGATAACCCAGCTCGTACAGCACACGGTCGATCAGTTCAATGTCCATCCCCATATATTGGCTGTCCATCATGAAGGTGGTCGGCTCCCGGGAGGCAATGATGGCGACCTTTATCGCAGGTGCGTCGGGAAGCCTGGGTGTCTTAACCACATCGTAATCACTGGCATCGGGTTTAATCCAGTGAGATATGATTTCATCCATGGTGCCATCGGAGAGATACCGATCGACTATCGCACTCACCTTTTGGGCAAGCTCGGGCTGTTTGTTATTGATGCCCAGACACACTCTTTCATCTGTCAGGGCATCTGAAACAATTTCAAGATTTTTGTTGCTGCGGATAAAGCGCAGTGCGCTGGTGTAGTCCATCATGGCGTAGTCCAGCTTACCGGAATCCAATGCAGCAGTGCTGTCCACATAGTTTTTAAAACTTTGAATATCCGCATCCGGGTAGTGCTCCGCGGCATAAACGGTGTTGGTAGATCCGTCCATTACGCCTAAGCGACTTGTTTCCACCGCAACTCGGGCATTGTCTGTGAGATGACCGCCGGAGGAGGCACCAGTAGCATCTTTTACCAAAAGAGCGGTTTGGGACTGAAAGAGAGGCGTAGAAAAATCCATTGTCTCCCTGCGCTCGGTTGTGGCATTCAGGTTTGCCAGAATACAGTCGATGGTTCCGGCCTCCGCCGCAGACGGAAAACCGTCGTAGTCGTAAACCCTTATATCAAGCTCAGCGTTCAGCGCTAGTGCAATCCGCGCCGACAGCTCCAAATCATAGCCTGTCAGGCTATTGCCCTGATAATAGCTAAATGGCTGAACCAACCCGGATGTACCAACCTTCAGTGTTATCGCAGGCTGAACTGGTTTGGGAATGTCCGGCATGGTGTCGTCTGCGTTTACGACCCAACGCGTAAACATATCGTCCAACGTGCCGTCGGCGGCCAGCGCAGCCAGTATATCGTTGATTTTTTGCTCTAAATTGGGGATGCCCGCCTTTCTGGAGATTCCAATCGCTACATCGTCGCTCTTGCCGATGTTATCGGGAAGTATCCTGACACCGTCAAGCCCATTTGCAATGGCGAAGCCCAACAGATACCGGTCATAGGCAAAGGCGTCCACCTTACCCTGCTGGACGGCCAGATAGGCGTCCGGCAGGCTGGTATAATGCTTCATCTTTGCCTTGGGCAGGGCACTTTGCACCGCATTTACTGCCGTGGCTCCGGTGGGTACGCCAATGGTAAAGGCCGTATTGTTCATTTGCGAGGCCTCTGTAACGGTTGGCTTTGTATTGCTGCTGCATCCCGCCAGTAAACTGACAATGGTCAGCAGTGCCAATAACAGCACGGCTGCACGCGAATATCTTTTTCTCATCATAGCTCACCTTTCTCCGTATTGGATCTGTGTTTACTGCACGTTTTCAACTCACACAAGCGCTCATTCAAAGAAAATATCGCTGATGGAAATTGCATCATCTGCTTTCTATTCGCCACACTGAGGTTGGCACTATTCTTCGGATTTCAATACATAAAATAGCTTATATGCAAGATTCTTCTTTATTTTTTGGTACGTGAATTGAGATTAGTCGTATCGCTTTGTAAGTGTCAGTATGTTAAGCCCGTCGCGGTACTCATACGTAACGCTGTCCATTGTCTTTTTTACCATGAAAATACCTAAACCTCCGACATCCCGTTCTTCGGCAGAAAGAGAGGTATTCGGGTCAGGTTTCTCGGTTGGGTCATAAGGACGGCCATTATCCGTGAAAACTAAAACAATTCTCCCCTCCGAAACAGCACACTCAATTGCTGCTTTTTCAGCTCCGCTGTAGCGGATGATATTGGAATAAATCTCGTCAACGGCAATATTCATTTTCGCAATGGTTCTCATAGGTACATCGGCTGACACTAAGGTTTCTTCCACGAACGCCGTCGCTTCAGCCATGCTTTCCGCGGATGGCGCCAGTGTGATTCTGTTTTTCGGCGTCAGCTTCAGGTGAAGCATTGTGATATCATCAAACTGCGGAGCTTCGCCCACGAAGCGGTCAACGTCGGCTTTCACCGTATGACAGATTTCATCTGCCGACACAGCTCCCAGGGTGTTTAGAATATGGTGCAGCCTATCGTCGCCATAAAGCTCATTGTGAGCATCGGTCGCCTCCGTCACGCCATCGGTGTATAGATAAATTTCATCTCCGGGGTTAAACGCCAGCTCGCCACATCGATAATGGATTCCTTCCATCCCACCAAGAACAAACCCCGGTCGCGATCTGAAGTAATCAAAAGTGCCATTCCGGCGGCGCAAAAGCGGCGCATTGTGCCCGGCGTTGGCGAAGGTGATGGTGTTCGTGCAAAAGTTGAGAATACCCATCCAGCAGGTGACGAACATTTCTGCATCATTTCCCTCACACAGCGCCTCGTTCGCCATTGTCAGAATCTCTGCGACATCGCTGTGATTGTCAGCATAGCTTTTAATCAATGTTTTCGCTTTCATCATGAACATTGCTGCCGTAATGCCTTTTCCTGAAACGTCAGCAACAAGAAAGGCCAGTCTGTTTGCGTCAAGCAGATAGAAATCATAGAAATCTCCGCCGACTTCTTTTGCCGTATCCATCGTGGCGAATATGTCAAAATCAGTGCGGTCAGGATAAGGAGGGAAAACGCTTGGCAGCGCCCCCGACTGAATGAGCTTCGCAACCTCCAGCTCCTTGTCTATTCTTGCCGCCGCTTCGGCGATATACCCTTTCAGCGTTACGACAGTTGAGTTGATGTCATCGGAAAGAGAAGCAAATTCCTCGTTGGTACGGACATCTACCGATATATTCAAGTTTCCGCCGGTGATTTCACTGAGCGTATGGTTGATTTTATGGATGTTTGTGACTACAAGCTTTTTGATGAGGAAATAAACGATGGCAAACAACGCGGCAAATATAAGAATTTCCATGAATATGGTTAAATAAACGGATAGATTTCTTGAAAACAACACTTCGCTAACAGGTGCGACGGCAATAATATAATAGCCCTCGGTCAAGGCATACATACAATAACAAGCCTCGCCATATACCGAACACTCGAAGCGTGCATTTTCGGGCATGGTTTGCAGGTCTATCCAAATGCCTGTTTTGTCAAGATTCTGCCCCTCGTTATCGTTCGGATCACTGACGATATTCCAGTTGTCTCCCGCGATGATGATGAAGCCATTTTCTCCCACATGCCGGTTTCTTGTCGCTCCGGTCACTTGCCCGTCAATATCCTGCCGAAAACGCTCTGCATTATATCCGACCTGTACAAAGCCACCGTTAGCGAGCGTCACGCCGGCATACTTCATATAGGTTCCATCCTTTGTAATAGGCTGATAGCTTTGTACCAGCTCGTCTGTTCCGTTCAGCAGGACGAGAAACTCCGCTGCCTGTTCGCCGCTGGACATATCAAAACCGATAAACACAGGATTCGTAGAGTGGGCAATCACACCACTCGTATCGATCACATTGATTTCAGAAAAGTCGTTCCCAGGCTGACCGCTGATCTTGGTGAGCAGCTCATCACTAATTGCTGCGGCTTCATCTATATCTTTGGCTACGCCGCGCGTCAGCCGGAGCAGATTCGCGTTGGACGCATCTTCAATATCTGCTTTTACATCCGCTATGTTAAGTCTCAGCAGAGCCTCACTGTTCCTGTTAGAAAAGCTTGTTTGCAAAATATAGGTAAGAACGCTTGTGATTAAGAAGGCTACAAGAACAACGAGAAACAGCCATCTTGAAAAAGACTGCGATAGTTTTTTATGCTCTTTATCCAAATGCAGTTTTTCCTTTCCAAGTAAGGATACCGCAAGTAAGGCAAACATGACGGAAAACGAATTTGTCAGGATCATTGGCACAGAGCAGATATTTACGAAGGTAAACGCCATTTGCACATTGTTCATGTTTGTGAAAAAGATCATCAGCATGTGAAGAACTTCCATCACAAGGCCTATAGCAAAGCCGTAAAACCAGGCAGGCTTTTTGTTGTCAAACATCCATTTTCGCAAAGCCGCACCAATGAGTCCGGCGATAATCGTCGCCAAAGAGCAGGCAAGCCGAGTGGTGGCACCCGCGCCCCAAAGTACGGCAAACCACCGCTCAACAGCGCCGATCACGCCGGCGATGATTCCGGCCGGCGCGCCAAAAATAAGCCCTGCGCAAAGCGGAGCCGCGTCACGGGCGTTGATCACGGCTCCAGTGATTGGCACACCAAACTCGGTGCCTAATATTGCCAGAACACCAAACACCAAACCATATATGATTTGTTTTGGCCACTTGCCAAGCCTGCCCAGAGCAGTCCTCTTGTTCAAGGAGTAGAGAATGACCGAGGCGAAAACCGGGCCAACGGCAACAAGGGCGAGCTTTATGTATGTCATATTCATCCCTTACTCAATGGTCAGAATATCTACAAAGCCGGTGACGCTCAATACTTCCATAACAATATCATTTACGCCTCGAACAATCATGCGTCCCTGCTTGTTCATCACCTTTTGTGCGGAGAGCAATACGCGAAGTCCGGCAGATGAGATATATTCAAGCGCTGTGAGATCCAAAATCAGTACGGATATACCACCCAGAGAGCTTTTCAGTTCTCCTTCCAGCTGCGGCGCGGTCGTCGTGTCCAACCGCCCATCAATCGCCAGGGTTAAGGTGGTTCCATCCACAGCTTTGCTAACCTTCATAATAATTATCCTCCAGCAAAAATCAGTTTATTGCATTCTGAATTGATCAAGGCCTTACAGTAATATTACATTTATTCCACAGATGAAAGGAAAGAAATCATAAAACGAAAAATAAAAGTTAAAGTAATCTTCATTGAATACGCTGCAGGCAGCCTGATTGTGAACAGTTTTATCAAACGGGTCAACACATTGTCCCCCTGATGTGCTGTATCCATTGTATCATATCCAATGGCTGCCAATATCTGCCCCAGTCATTCCATCCGATGATCACCGGGTATCTGGACTGAATCTGCTCTTTCAGAAAGGCCATGTTCACCTCGTCCAAGTAAAACCATGTCGGAGCCTTGGAAAAACCCTGCAAGACAAAGGGTCTGTCAGCGACGTACTATCCAGAAAATGGAGAAATGCAGCGCGTATATCCGTGCTACACAAATTTGGAAATATTCAATTTCTTTTTGCCTGAAGGATTGATTTCTTCGTAAGGAATTGTTATGCTAAACTTAATCTTTACTCTGCGATAATTCATTCAGCCTTAGCAGAGAACGAAAGGAGCTGTTGTTATGATCAATTATGATAAGGTGGTTTTAGTCTAAAACTAAATATTGGGCATAACAGTATTTTTAGAGGTGTATAGTGCCTTTTATTGTTGTGCCGTTTCAAGTAACCTTTCGTGAATACTGTAGAATGCTATGTGCATAACAGGTATGCCCGTGTTTATTTTATGAACACCTGTATTACCTTTGACGAACCGTAGTTTGCAGTTTATAGGCTGCTTGCTGCGGTATTTTTATGCCCATTAAAAGGAGGAAAAGTGAACTTCTCAAACTACGGATTTACCAGAGCAATGAATTCATCAAACGATTTTCAAAAGGGTAATGCTAGACCCACAAGGGTTTCCGCTGTTCACAAAGAGCATCATGCTCCTCTCTGTGAATATGGTGACTATTTCATATTCAAACCAAGAAAAACGGAGGGCTTAAAAAATGAATCATACAGTAAAACATGAAACACTTACGAATGTATTAGGCAAAATGTTTGGTAAAACCATCATCAGTGCAACGGATCAAACTGAGCAGCTGCATGGTGGAACATTGGGTGATGTGCAGCTTATTTCGGGAATAGCCGAAACCGCAGACAGTGAAAAACTGCCGTATAAGGTTGTCTGGAAGAAACAGAAAAAGTGGGAACGTCCTGGCGACCCAGACTCATGGCGCAGAGAATACGACCTGTATCAAAGCAACCTCGCAGTAGCCTTTTCTGCCGCATTCCGCTGGTCGGAATGCTATCATTCGGAACTTCGGGATGAAAATATTGAACTGTGGATTGAGTATATCGATGGCGTATCGGGCAGCAACCTTACTATCGAAATGCTTGAACAGGCAGCATTGGAGTTGGGGCGTTTTCAAGGCAGAATTAACAAACAGCACGAGGCTTTGCGAAAAATCTCATGCCTTGGCGATACAGGATTCTTAGAGAGAGAGTTCCACCAATGGCATATGCAATCGTTCACTTATGATTTTCTCATTTCCGAGCAGTGCCGATTGCCGGACTTCATGAAGGAAATGCTCAAAGACGGCAGCATTAAGCTAGTGGACGGGAAATCATTCGAATACAGCTTCCTTCGGTCAAAGGGCTGTAAATTACCCGAAAAGCTCAAGCAGATGCTCATAGATATTGATGACCGCAAAGATGAATTATTCAGCAAACTGAGCAACCTCCCCATCGTTTTATGCCATCGTGATTTTTGGAATGAAAACATATTCTTTACTGACGGAGGAACCAGATTAATCGATTGGGACACAACCGGCTGGGGTTCTCTGAATGAAGATATTGCGAGCCTGATAGTGGATGGTATGGAGGTTGAGCGATTTGAAGAAAACTACAATCGTCTTGTTCCAGCATACTTAAAAGGGCTATCGGAATATATGGATGTTCCTGCAGCTGGCGAAATGTATATTCTTGAAACGATTCTTATCAAGTTCGGTTACCGAATGGCACAAGAGTATATGTTTTCGGGAACACACGATGAGAATAACTGGGGATTGAAAGCACTTCAGAAAATCTATGAAATGCTACATGCAAACGAGGAAGCCATGCCTTAATTTGTGGTCAGGGAGGTAACGCAGATGCAAATAATTGATTTTACCGCTGAACATATTGAAACTGCAGCACATCTTGCCAGGTTTAATTATGAGGAGGAAAGGGGCTTTGTCCCCATCCTGCCTCCCATAGACAGAGTACCAGACTTGAAACCATATGCGCAGAACGGTTTTGGTGTCGCGGCTTTTGAAGGCAATACAATGGTTGGTTTTTTGTGCAGTGTACCACCATTTCAAAATGCTTTCGGCTCAACCTGCGCAACCGGAGTATATTCACCGATGGGCGCAAACGGAGCAATCGGCGATAACAGAGCAAGGATATATGCCCGTTTGTATCAAGCGGCGGCAAAAAAATGGGTAAGAGCGGGAGCATCCAGCCACGCCATATGTCTATATGCTCATGACAGAGAATCACAGGATCAGTTCTTCCGATACGGTTTTGGCCTGCGCTGTGCTGATGCCATACGGGGAGTGGATGAGATTGTCGCACCGCCCTGTGAAGGATATTCCTTTTCCGAGCTCACTTCTGATAATGTCCTGGAGGTTCTGCCCCTGGAGAACATGCTTGATCATGGCTATATGGACAGCCCTTTCTTTATGCACAGGACTCTAAATAATGAAGAAGAATTTTTGAAAAACGTTGAGTGCTTCCAGCCTGTATATTTCGTCGCAAGGCATGAAGGAAGAATCGTGGCGTTTATCAGAGCGGAGGTTGACGGGGAAACTTTTATACAGGAAACGCCAGGATATTTGCATGTCAAAGGAGCGTATTGCATGCCGGAATACCGGGGTAAGGGTTTAAATCAAACATTATTGAATATGCTGATACAGAAAATGAAAAAGAACAGATATACACTGCTCGGCGTGGATTTTGAGAGCATAAACCCGTCAGCATGGGGCTTCTGGCTGAAATATTTTGACGCCTATACCCATAGTGTTGTTCGAAGGGTTGATGAAAAGGCAGTGATATCAATATGTTCATAATAAAGAAGTAGGTACTGTGCGGCATAAAGACTCTATACTCTATGGCATGAGGTTATGTTTCGAGAGTGGAGTTTTTTACCTTGTAATTTTTACGAAAGGCGGTGAGGAAATGGCTGTTCATTTTGGTATTGTACTTGGCAAAATCCATGCAAAGTCTGATAACAGACGACGCGCTTTGCATGGATTAGTGACCGGCAGACGCTGAAGCGTCGTTTGACATTCGGACTTTGTATCCTTAAAAATCATCATAAATTTAAGGAGCTGAGTTTGAATGAAGAGCAAAAATTTAAAGTCATATAAAGAAGAGTATGATTACTCCTACACATCAGGCGCATATGCGACAATTGAAATGCTGAAAGCAAAGCCTGATGCTGCGAGAACCGTTTACATCCATACAAAATATGCAGGGAAAGAGGATATTGACGGATTGTGCCGGATTAAAGGCATACCTGTTTTATATGATGACAGAACATTTGAAAGAATTAACCAAAAGGAAAACAGCTATGTTCTGGGCGTATTCAACAAGTATACCTGCCAGCTCAAACCAAATCGTCCCCACATTGTATTGGTAAATCCGAGTGATATGGGGAATCTGGGTACTATTATCCGTACGATGGCAGGTCTGAGTTTGTTTGACCTGGCAGTGGTGAAGCCTGCGGCCGACATTTTCAACCCCAAAACGGTGCGTGCATCAATGGGAGCGCTGTTCGGCATAAGGTTTCAATGTTTTGCATCCTTTGATGCCTATAAAAATGCGTTTCCTGACCATATATGTTTTCCGTTTACCCCGGATGGTGAAATCCCGCTCAGCCTTGGCTGCTGCCCGCAGGTGCCTTTGTTTTCCCTGCTATTTGGCAATGAGGCATCGGGACTGCCCGAACAATGCAAATCTGCAGGATTAGGAGTGAAAATCCCGCAATCACCGCTGGTGGATTCATTGAATTTGTCTGTAGCGGCTGGAATAGGGATGTTTATCTTCGCAGAAAAAAATGGACTGCTCTATCCTGTTGGGCTATAAATTTGTGCCGGCCTGAATATGTTTCAGGTCGGCATAAATTTTACCAGAGATAGACGAAAGCGCAGTAACCGGGCCGTTCCTAAAGGCTATTCCGCTAAGCGAAATCTGTGAGAATTAAGCATCGGTCTTCAATCAGAAACACAGCCTTTACTCCAGAAACCCTTCAGGCCTGCAGACAAGTTCTGCAGGCCACAGAAACCCTTGCCATAACCCAATATACGGATTATAGTTTTATTTTTTGTGCCGATATATGTTGTAAGAATAGAATCGTGTTGGGATCCAGGCAAGAAATCAACAGGGGCCACTGAATACTTTACATTTCCGGGTGGAGAGTTCGAAAAATGCCTGTCCCATGGAGAGTTCGCTTTTAGAGGATCTAACTCAGTCGGTAACAATCATTTCCTTAAACAATGATGAAATGCTGCTGTCAAGGGATAGGAGGAAGAAAATGAAACAAAAACTCAGGAATCTTCAAAAACTATCACTGCTATTCGTCATCATCTTACTGCTCCTTCCAGGCGCTGTCTTTGCAGAAGAAGATATTTATGCGGGCGTAAAAACATCAGCCGTTGAGTTGGCGGAAGCAATTGTGAATGACTATGGTGTTTCGGCTATTCAATATGCATTGATCTCCGACGGTCAGATGATTCTTTCGGGCACAGCCGGAACCTTCGGCAGTATGGGGGTTCTGGACAATCAATCGTTGTTCGGGATAGGTTCATTAAGCAAAATATTTCCTGTTACCGCGATGATGATGCTTTCCGATCAGGGCAAAGTAAAACTGGATGAGCCTGTTACAACGTATATCCCTGAATTTGTCATGGCGGACGAGCGCTATCAGGATATAACAGTCAGGATGCTGCTCAACCATTCATCGGGAATCATGGGAACCACTTATTCGAATAGCTTTTCATATGATTATCCAAGCACCTATTCCCATGATACGCTATTGTCGCAGCTGGCTAAGCAGCAATTGAAAGCAGCCCCCGGTGAGTTCTCTGTTTACTGCAATGATGGTTTTACCCTGGCAGAAATCGTTGTTGAAAGGGTTAGCGGAATGACCTTTTCAGAATTTGTCAGAAGGAATATCACGAGTCCCCTTGGTATGATCAGTACCTATACGCCTCAGGATGAGTTTGACAGAGATCGTCTTGTAAGAACCTTTGTCAATGAACAGGAAACACCTGTTGATACGGTCAATGTCATCGGAACAGGCGGGTTTTATTCAACAGCGGAAGACCTTTGCAAGCTCGCACAAGTGTATATGAATGATCCTGGATATCTGCCTTCGGCCAACCTCTTGTCCGGGGAGGCGAAGGGGAAAACCATGCAAAAAGAGTATCAGAGAGGTTTCGGACCTGACCAGAGGGAAGGGCTTTTTGGCTTTGGCTTAGGCTGGGATTCAGTTGATGCATATCCATACAGTCAATACAATATTCAGTCGCTGATCAAGGGTGGAGATACACAATTATATCATAGCAGCATGATCGTGCTTCCGGAGTATAATGTCGCTTTTGTAGCCGTGCTATCAGGCGGCGGTAGTTTTTTTGGGCAGGTAATGGGTCAGGAGCTGATCCTTGAAACCCTTTTGGCTGAAAAGGAGATTGAAAGCATTCTTCCGCCTAAGGAGATTACGGAACCGGTTTTATCCGCTATGCCCTCTGAAAAAACTCAGTATCAGGGACTATATGCGAACTGGGATTCTATAAGAGAGATGAGGATCGGAGAAGATGGGAAAATAACCCTTTCCGCTCTATCGGATGCAGATATACCGGATGAGATTTATTTCTATACCGTTGAGGATGTTTTTGTCAGTGAAGATGGCAGTAAAAGGCTCAACTTTTCAGAAGAAAACAATGGGAAAACCTATATCTGGATCAAAGAAACTATCCATGTTCCCAATTTGGGACAAACCTCAACGGTTTCCTACAAGTATGAAAAAATAGAACCCAATATTGTCGATGCTGCAACACAAGCGGCCTGGGATGAAAGAGATGGAACCCAATACTTTGTAATGAATGAAAATCCCCATGGTCAAATGTATCATGCTTTTGACAGTATATGTATGAAAATTTCTATCAATGAAAAGCTACCGGGCTATGTCGGGGATAATAAAATTACTGATCAGAACAAGGCGATCCAGGATGTTCAGATCCCTGGCATGGACAGCAGGGATTTGGTGAGCATTGAGATAAAGAACATCGATGGGAAGGAATACCTATTCTCCAATGATTTCATCGCTATCCGTGAAGAGGATATCGTAGATTTATATGCCGGAGAGAAGGCCGTCTGTACCATACAAAAAGACGGATATGCCAGATGGTATACGATCAATCCAAAGGATGTCGGGAAGATCATGACGGTTGATCTGCCGGAAGATGCTTCATTTGCGGTTTACGACGAGGATTCCTGCATTTACTTTTCTGTTGTACAGGGGAATCAGCCGGTGAAGCTGCCAGAAAACGGGAAGGTCGTCTTTATCGGTGAAGCCCCCGGCGATCGTTTTACAATTACCACAAGGGATGATGAAGCTCAGGGCGAAAGCCTGTACCGGCAAGCCCAGAAATTAGAAAATGAAAAGAAGCTCAGCCAGGCAGCCCAGCTTTATGAAAGGGCACTTCCTTATCTGATTGAACAGAATCAGGCATTGGCCTTTGAGTGTGACGAAGCTTTACAAAGAATAATACTTATTCAGGAGACATATCCATATACCATCGCGGAAGTGAAGGACCAGATTTCGAATAAATATCCGCTTGTTTCAGAGGAAACAATGAATCTTTGGTTTGAAAACAAAGAATTTGAGATTTATTTCTATGATGGTCAGGATCATTACTTTGTAGATGCGGTATCCAATTTGGCATACAGGAATTTGGATCTGATGTTTGCCGATACAACAGCCCAGCAGGTCTATTCTGATTTATTATTGAAAGTCAATCAATTAGCGGAGGAAAAACCGGAAAACAGCTGGAGACCCTATCAAAAGCCTGTCACCTATCATGGTACACATACCATATCCATCCCCCGTCAGGATTTACCGGAGGCTGGTACATATCGGCTTTGGCTGCCCATTCCGATTCAATGCGGTCCTCAAACGCAGGTTACCGTGGATTCTGTAACACCGGAAAAATGGGTGAAGCAGCCACCAAGCATTGATGAGGACATCGGTTTGTTATACATGGAGATTCCCATGGAGGAATTAACCGAAGATTTATTGATTCAGGTTCAGTTTTCTTTTACACATTATGAGCAAAGGTTCACCATAAACCCGCAAAACATTGGCGAATACGACAAGGCTTCAGCGCTCTATCAAGAATATACCCGCTCGAATGGCAATACAGAGATTACCTCTGAGATTCATCAAAAGGCATTGGAGATCGTTGGAACGGAAACCAATCCATATTTTGCCGCACGCAAAATTTATGATGCGATTGTCAACCATATCGACTATGGCTTAATGCCTCATTTAACGCTGTGGCCAAGAACCTCTCAAACTGAATCAGACTATGTTCACAAATATCAGCGAGGTGACTGCGGCGCTCAATCCATGTATTTTACAGCGATGTGCCGCTCAATCGGCATTCCGGCAAGATCCTGCGGTGGCTTTCAGCTTTTCTCGGGTGAATTCGGCAGCCATTTTTGGGCTGAATTCTATCTTCCCAATTACGGTTGGGTTCCGGTAGATACCTCCGCCGCTCAACTTGCTTTTTATGTCAGGGACGCCACGATAGATCAAAAGCAAACCTTCATCGATTACTTTTTTGGTAATCAGGATTCCATGCGTTGTTTGGTACAAAAGGACACGGACAAAGCATTTATTCCGAAGGCTGATCGGATGGTACTTTTTTCGATGACGGCTCAAATGCCTACGGTTGAATATTCCATCCCTTCCGGAGACATCGGAATGGTTTTTATCGAAAACTGGATCCTGGAACGGGAGAACTAAAAAGCACCGCTGCCCTTGCTCCAGAAATCCTTCAGGCCTGCAGACAAGCTCTGCAGGCCTTTTGGTGTTTTCAGCGGAAACCACTCCGGTGGCAGAATTTTTTTATACGACGAAGTGGTGAAGCGATCATCGACCAATATGACAAACCCTCTGTCGCTTTCCGAACGGATGACTCTTCCTGCCGCCTGCTGCACCTTGTTCAAGCCGGGGTAGGTATATGCAAAATCAAAGCCGTTGCCGGTTTTCTGCTGATAATACTGGCGGATCATGTCCCTTTCAGCGCAGACCTGCGGAAGGCCTACTCCAACGACAATAGCCCCCGACAAAAGCTCTCCCTTCAGGTCGATTCCTTCTCCAAAAATGCCGCCCATGACGGCGAAAGCGACCAATGTGGTTTCCCCATACGAAGAAAACCTGTCCAGAAAGTCTGCCCGCTGCTGCTCCTTCATGTTCATTTCCTGAACAAGCAACTCTTCACCAGGATACTGCTTCTGATATTCTCTGGAAACCTTCTGCATATAGGAGAAGGAGGGGAAGAAAACGATATAGTTCCCAATTCTGGCGCTGACACAGTCATGAACAATGTTCACAAGGCTGGGAATTCCTTCTTCGCGGTTTCGGTAGCGGGTGGAGATGGTATCGTCGACATAAAGAAACAGATTATCTCTTGGAAACGGGGAAGGCAGGATCATGTATCCGTCTTTCTCACCGCCGCCGAGAACTTCCTTAAAGTACTGAGGGGGAGAGAGGGTTGCTGAAAACAGTATCGTGCTTTTGGCGCTGTCCATGCGCTTTTTCAGCATGGGTGCAGGGTCGATGCAAAACAGCCTTACAAGGAAATCCCCTTTTTCACGGGATAAAAAAGTGATGTAGTTTTCACCGAAAAGGTCGTATATTTTTGCAAAATGCGCCAGTTCAAAATAGAGGGTTATCAAATCTTCCTTGAACGGGTATGCTGTTTCATCATTGAGAAAATCTTCGCAATGATACATGAAGTTTTCAATGGGGCGAATCAGATCCTCCGGAGGCTCAGCGGCGCCCCAGAACCAGGGCAATTCTGCTTCATCCTGCCTGGGAAGCTGCCTGATATATTCCAGAAAAGCCTGCCTCACCTGCTTCAATACGCCGGCCAGCTGGGGCAGTGTATCTTTTATTTGCCGGTACACCTGGCTGATTTGAGAGCGCTGTATCTGCGCAGAAAACATTTCCCTGGCCCTGTCGGGCAGGTTGTGAGCTTCATCCACCATCAGACACAGCTTTTCATCGGTTTTATCCTGAAAAAACCGCTTCAGGAACACCCGGGGATCGAAAGCATAATTGTAATCGCACAGGATCAGGTCGGACTGCAGGCTGAGATCCAGCGACAGCTCGAAAGGACAAAGGGTATGCTTTTTAGCAGCATCGGTGACAAATTCCCTGCTGAAAAAGTCTGTTTCCTTAAAAAGCTGTGACAATACCTTACGGGAACGGTTGGAATAATCGGATAAATAGATACAGTCATCCTCAGTGCAGGGGGTTTCGGGGCAAAAACAAACCTTTTCCTTTGCAGTAATATGCAGTGTTTTCAGCCGAAGCTCCTTTTCAACCATCATCTCATAGGCCTGTATGGCAATGGCCTGGGTGGTGTTTCTGGCGGTCAGATAAAAAACCTTGTCAATAAGGCCTTCACCCATGGCTTTCAACGCAGGAAACAGCGCCCCCATTGTTTTTCCGATGCCGGTAGGGGCTTGGATAAACTGCTTATTTCCATCCCGAATAGCACGATAAACCGCAGCACTCATATGTCGCTGCCCTTTCCTGAATTCTGTATATGGAAACTGCAAAGAGTGAATGGATTGGTTGCGAGTATTCTGCCATTCATGCTGCTTTTTCAGTCCATTGATATAGGGGAAAACCAGGCCATGGAAAAATTTCTCCAGCTCGGTGATGGTCAGGGTTTCTTCGAAGGTACGGGATTCCTTTTGAGTGCGATGGTAATAGATCAGCAACAGATTGATTTTATCAAGCTTGCGATCTCTGGCCACCATATAGGCATAACAACGCCCCTGGGCCCAATATGCGGGGTTTTCAGCCTTATCAATCTGATTCAGGGATTTTTCGGTTGTTTTTATCTCACACAAGCTGATGCTGTTGTTGATTTCAATGAGACCGTCCAGCCTGCCGGCTAGCTGCAGGGAATAATTCTCATGGGTGAAGGACATGGAAACAGGGACTTCCTTCTGATAGGTGCCTGAGGTTTCAAGCTGCTCTTTCAGCTGAGCGTGCATGGCCTGATGCCCTTCAACGCCTTCGCGTGCAGTATGCATTGAAAAACCACGTGATTCCTCTGTGGGGATGGAAAATGCAACAAGCTCCCGAACCGATACGTTGATTGTAATAGCTTCCATGAAACCTCCAAAGCTGAATTGTTCCCGAGTGGTTTGCTGATGCAGGCCAACGGGAACGAATGTTCCATTTTATTATTGTATCGTATTCCAGGACAGAGTTCAACAAAAAACCCCCGGGTATTTCCCAGGGATTCTGGCTGGTTATGAGCTGTAATTCAGTCAGTTACTTGGCATCCTGCTTTTATGAGTGGGGGTTCATTGTTTCTGCGCAGGAGAGTAGAGTTCTTATCGAAGCATAATACATATTTTACCTCGTGAAAACCATTGATGTTCTGCTTCGGTTGAACGAGTTCCAAAATAAAAAGGAGAGCTAAAAGCTCTCCCTCGGGTTTACCATCTGTTGCCGGCGTTGTTCGAACGGGGGGGTCTGTTGTTTCTCATTTGTTTCTTGGCTTTGCGGCATTCAAGACATCTCTGGGGCTCATTTTCAAAACCCTTTTCTTTGTAGAATGCCTGTTCCCCTTCGGTAAAAGTAAATTCTGCTCCGCAATCCTTGCAGATCAATACTTTGTCAGCCATTTTCATATACCTCCTTAATTTTTTTGGATTAAATACTTCTTGACACTTCGCTCCAATAAAAATTAAAGAGGCTGGGTTCAGGGAAATATCTTAATCCAATGCGCTATATTAAATGACTTTAGCAAAATCAATATATCATGAGAAAAATAAAAAAACAAGTGGTATTTGAAAAAATTATCCAGCATTATGAAAGACCGGTTTCTTGCAGTTATAGGACTGTTTCTCGTACTCACAAAACATCAAAAATGTAGCCCGTTTTCAAAATCAATCAGCCAAGGATTGCTTTCAGATCCTGCTGTGCATTGCTGATGGGTTTGAGATTGAATTTCTCCACCAGTACCTTCAACACATTTGATGAGAAGAATGCCGGCAGAGAAGGGCCGATATAAATGTTTTTAAGCCCTAAAGCCAGCAATGTCAGCAGAATGCAAACAGCTTTCTGCTCGTACCAGGAAAGCACCAGGGTTAACGGCAGGTCATTGACACTGCAGCCAAAAGCTTTGGACAGCGCTATTGCAACCGGCTGTCTGTTCACATTGAAAACAAAACATAGACATTGACATTTCCTCCAAACTGAATTATTTCCGGGACAAGGCGCTTGACTAATATTTTTTTCTTCGGGTGAACATCCCCGAACCTTCCTTCGGACCATTCATATGCAAAACATCCCGGATATCTAAGGTACAGCATGATTGCCCGAAGGAAAAATGAACTGTTTACGATACAGGAATACTATATTATAATTATAGAATATGGTCTGTAGCTATGGCTACATTGAGGTGATGTGATTGTTGGAACAGTGGCATGAGCTCTTAAAGCAGTCAAAGCTGTTTGAAGATATTAACATGCAGGATGTTAAAACGATGCTGGAATGCCTGGCCCCACGGATGGCTTCGTATAAAAAGGGTGAGATTGTCGCCCGATGGAAAGAGCCCATGGAGGGGTTGGGAGTTCTTGTGGAAGGCTTTCTGGCTGTACAGAAGGAAAACGCAGATGGTACACGGATGATCATTCATATGCTGTCACCCGGGGAAATGTTTGGAGAAATGGCCCTGTTTGCGGAAGAAAGACTGTGGCCTGCTACTATTGCTGTGGAGGAGGATTCCACAATCCTGTTCATCCCTGCAGATAAAATCGTTGGCAGATGCTCTCAGGCATGTAGTTTTCATCGTCAAGTGACAACGAACATGCTGAGGATAGTATCTGAAAAAGCCATTCATCTGAACAAGAGGGTTGAGCTTTTATCCATCAAGGGCATGCGTGAGAAATTATGCACATACTTTTGGGATTTATATGAAAGAAGCGGGAAACCCATTTTCCTGCTGCCGATGAACCGAACGGAGCTGGCCGACTTTTTAAATGTTTCAAGGCCCTCCATGTCCAGGGAAATGTGCCGTATGCGTGATGAAGGCTTGATTGATTTTCATCTGTCAACGATAAAGGTTCTGAATAAGGAGCGACTGGCCGCCTATGTTCAATAGTTACTTTTAACTGTTAAAAGCTATGAAACGTAAGTTGAATACTGTTATAGCAACAGAAGCAATTGCAATAACGTGTATTGCGATTGCAAGCAATCGCTTCTATTGTTATAATGAGTTTAAATGAAAACCACCTCCACGATATACAGGATTAATAAAGGGTAAGGACCGAAGGAGCAGCCTTCTTCGTGTAATAGATAGGGAGCAGGGGGAAGTTTCAATGAAGGATATTCCATTATACGAGGTTAGAAAAATTGAAACCTTAAAAGAAATGCTGGACGGTAGTGAAGCGCTATTTGCCAATGATACGGCCTTTCTGGTGAAAACCGAGGAGGGGGAGCCATACAAACCAGTTACCTACACTCAATTTCGCGATGATGTGAATGCCCTGGGAACCGCCTTGATAGATCTTGGTCTGTCTGGCGGCAGAATAGCCATTATCAGTGAAAACCGTTATGAGTGGGCAGTCGCCTACCTTGCCACGGTAAACGGAACGGGAGTGGTTGTACCACTCGACAAGGAATTACCTGTAGGCGAACTAAAAAGCCTGCTGCTGCGTTCCAAGGCTGATGCAGTTTTCTATTCCGCTGCAAAAACCGGCGATGTAGAATCCATCGCTGATGAGGTTCCCAATTTAAAATTCCGAATATCCATGGACATAGGAGAATCAAATCAAACCGTACTCTCTTATCAGACAATCTTGAAAAAAGGATATGAGCTTGTTGAAAAAGGAAACAGAAGCTTTCTCGATACCACAATCGACAAAGATGCCATGCATATCCTGCTGTTCACATCCGGCACAACCGACAAATCCAAGGCTGTAATGCTTTCTCACCGCAATATCTGTTCCAACCTGATGGACATGTGTTCCATGCTGTATATCGGGGAAGACGTCGCCCTGATGATCCTGCCGCTTCACCACACATATGCCTGTACCTGCGGTTTTTTATGCCAGATATACAGGGGCTGTACCGTTGCATTTTGCGAAGGGCTGAGGCATATCGTCAAAAATCTGAAAGAATCCAAAACCACCCTCCTGCTTTGTGTTCCGCTTGTCCTGGAGTCCATGCACAAGCGTATCTGGGATCAGGCAGCAAAGGATCCGAAGTCGCTGAAAAAACTGAAGCTTGGCTTAAAAATCAGTAAGACCCTGAAGGCTGTGGGCATTGATGTCAGAAGAAAGCTGTTTAAAACGATTATCGATAATTTTGGTGGTGCCATACGCATGTTCATCAGCGGTGGTGCAGCAATCGATCCCCAGGTTGTCCAGGGGTTCCAGGATTTTGGTATTGCATGCGTGCAGGGGTATGGCCTTACCGAGTGTTCTCCGATTATCGCACTGAACCGAAATTGCGATTTTAATAACGCCTCGGCCGGGCTTCCGGTACCCAATACTGAAATTAAGATTCACGAGCCCAATGAGGAAGGTATTGGTGAAATCATTGCCAAAGGCCCCAATATCATGCTGGGGTATTATGAAAATGAAGAGGCCACCCGGGAAGCCGTTGTGGATGGATGGTTCCATACAGGTGATTTGGGCTATATGGACAAGGAGAAATTCGTCTATATCACCGGACGAAAGAAAAATGTCATCGTCACCAAAAACGGGAAAAACATTTATCCGGAGGAAATCGAAACGCTGCTTTACAGAAGCCCGTTTGTTGCTGAATGCCTGGTTTATGGAAAAGAAGGAATGGGCACCGGCGAAGTGGATGTGGCCGCAGACATTTTCCCCGACCTTGATAAAGTGCGTGCAGAATTGGGCGAAGAAAACCCATCAAAGGATCAAATCCGCCTCTTGCTGGACAAAGAGGTTCTGAAGGTGAATAAATCCCTTGAGTTGTACAAGTATATCCGTTATTTCACCGTTAGGGACACAGAGTTTGAAAAAACCACTTCCAAGAAAATCATACGGAAGTATAAATAAACTGGAGGTTCAACAGTCATGCCGGCAGGTCGTGGCAACCAAACCTGTAACCAACCCGGTGCCTGGCGTAAAAAGAAAAACTGGTACCCGGTTCTGTTTTTATTCTTGGTTTGTGTAATGTTGTTTGCTTGTGCTAAACAGCAGCAACAAGATAAACAACCAGATACCACAGAAAATATTAGCGAGGAGAAGATTACAATGGAAAGACCAGTAACCCCGAAACAACCACTCGTAACGCATATTTACACTGCAGATCCCTCTGCACACATTTTTAACGGGAAAATCTACATTTATCCCTCCCACGATCTGGATCAGGTTATGGAATCCAATGACAACGGCGATCAGTACAACATGGAGGATTACCATGTCCTTTCGCTGGACAGCTTCAGCTCTGCCGCTGTGGATCATGGCCAGGTGCTGCATGTAAAGGATGTTCCCTGGGCTTCCCAACAGATGTGGGCCCCGGACGCTGCGTATAAAAACAACAAATACTATTTTTATTTCCCGGCAAGAGACAAGGAGGGTATTTTCCGAATCGGTGTGGCTGTGGGGGATTCTCCCGCTGGACCCTTCGTTGCGGAAAAAGAACCGATACCGGGAAGCTTCAGCATGGATCCTGCTGTTTTCGTTGATGACGATAGCCGGGCATACATGTATTTTGGCGGCCTGTGGGGCGGTCAGCTGGAAAAGTGGGCCACCGGCAGCTATAATCCCGAGGGCAGGGAACCGGCGCCAACGAAGCCGGCTCTTGGGCCAATTGCAGCAGAATTAAACGACGACATGCTTACCTTCAAGGAAACGCCTGCAGAAATCTCCATCGTTGATAAAGACGGTAATCCTATTCTGGCCGGGGACGAATCCCGCAGATACTTTGAAGGACCATGGATGCACAAATACAATGGTACCTATTACTTGTCCTATTCCACCGGAACCACCCACTATCTTGTATATGCAACCAGCAATAACCCGAAAGGTCCTTTCGTTTATCAGGGCAGAATCCTGGAACCTGTTATCGGATGGACCACCCATCATTCCATTGTGGAGTTTGAGGGGAAGTGGTATTTGTTCTATCACGACAGTTCTCTGTCGGGTGGGGCAGACAACAAGCGCTGCGTGAAATATTCCGAACTGAAATACAATGAAGATGGCACAATTATTACCATCGATCCGTATAAATAGTGCCTGTAAGCAAGAGAAATCAAATCTCGAAAAGGGTTGCCAGGAAGGCAACCCTTTTTCAGACTGTGAAAGCTATTTTTTAAGGAAATACAAAAAAGGGAAGGTGCCATTCATATTCCCAAAGAAATCAGGTTATTTATTTACAGGTGATGTATATCAGCAAAACAGAAGGTTTATGGAGCAATGCCCCTATGGCGTTCTGAAGCTGGCTTAAAACATGTTGTAACAAACACGTTGTGGCTGAGTCGGAGGTTAAAATGGAACTTGTCTTCCGAAAAGCAGATAGAAGTGAATTACCGGCTGCGTTATCATTGCTAAAAGAAGCAGCAGTCTGGCTGAAACATAAAAAGATTGATTACTGGCAGAGTTGGCTTGACCCTGCACCAGAATATATCAAATGGATACAAAGTGGTTTTGAGAAGGATGAATTCACTTTTGTATTCTGCGGCGAAGAACTTGTGGGAATGTTCCGCCTTCAATATTCGGATGAATTTTTCTGGGGGAAAAAAGATGACAAGGCTGGCTATATCCATTCCTTCACAACGGTCAGAGCTTTAAAGGGCAAGGGAATTGGAAAAGCTATCCTCAATCACATCCAGAACAGCCTGATTGATCAAGGTATTGATTTTCTACGGCTGGACTGTTCATCGAATGTCGAAGGGCTTTGCAGGTATTATGAATCCAATGGGTTTAAGCCATCAGGAACAGTTTCACTTTTTGGTGATACCTTAATGCTGTATGAAAAAGAGTTTAGATCAAATCCGGAGGAATATAGCAAGAAGTCAGATGATCAAATAGCTGATGTTATCCTGGTTCACCCAACAAAAGAGTACGAAGAAAAAGCCATGGGATTTATCCGTGAATTCCATGAGTATCATTCTGAAATCAATGGAACAGGCGGGCTTGACCGGTTTGATGACTATGATCAATGGCTAATGAAGGTTCAGAAGGATCTGGATTGGGAGAACATACCAGAGGGCAGGGTGCCTGCGAATACATATTTCCTTGTCAGAGCTGCTGACAACAGAATCCTGGGTATGATCAATATCCGGCATAAACTGAACGATTTCCTCCTGCGAGAGGGTGGTCACATTGGGTATTCCATCAGGCCGACGGAAAGAAACAAGGGCTATGCAACAAAAATGCTTTCCTTAGGGCTTGCCAGATGCAAAGAACTAAACATCAACAGGGTTCTGATCACCTGCGACAGGAATAATCCGGCTTCTGCACGGGTTATTCAGAATAATCATGGTGTCCTGGAAAACGAAGCCTACAGCGAGACATTTTCTGAGGTAATTCAAAGGTATTGGATAGAAATATGAAACAGCGGAAACCTTCGGCTTCCGCTGTTTGATGATGTGTGCCCAGGATTTTACTTTCACAAAATCCTTTGATGAATTGATTCGAAAGACTATACATTAAACCGGAACAGCGTCACATCGCCGTCCTTCATTACATATTCCTTGCCTTCAGAGCGAACCAGACCCTGTTCCTTCGCGGCAGCATGAGAACCTGCCCTCATTAAATCGTCATAGGCAACAATTTCCGCCCGGATAAAACCGCGCTCAAAATCGGTATGAATTTTTCCGGCAGCCTGGGGGGCCTTCATGCCTTTTTCAATGGTCCAGGCACGAACCTCCGGCTCGCCGGCTGTCAGAAAGCTGATCAGCCCAAGCAGCCTGTAGCTGGCCTTAATCAACTTGTCCAGGCCGGATTCGTTCAGCCCAAGCTCCAGCAAGAACATCAGCTTTTCATTGTCCTCCAGCTGAGCGAGCTCCTCTTCAATTCTGGCGCAGATCACTAGCACTTCAGCATTCTCCTGCTTTGCACATGCCATCAGTTCTTTTAAGTGCGGGTTATCATCCAGTTGGTTTAAATCATTTTCTGATACATTGGCGCAATACAGCAATGGCTTGGAGGTGAGCAGGAAAAGCTGCTCGGTATAGCTTCTCCATTCTTCATCCATAGGCAGGGAGCGAACCGGTTGATTCATTTCAAGGTGTCGGTGGAGTTTCTCTAAAAATTCAAGCTCGATCTGATATTTCTTATCCCCGGACTTGGTTTGCTTTTTAACACGATCAATTCTTTTTTCCAGCATTTCCAGATCGGCAAAGATCAGCTCAAGATTGATTGTTTCAATATCTCTGGCCGGCCCGACGGAGCCGTCTACGTGCACGATGTTTGAGTCTTCAAAACACCTGACCACATGAACGATAGCATCGACCTCGCGGATATGGGACAAGAACTTGTTTCCAAGGCCTTCGCCTTTGCTGGCACCTTTCACCAACCCCGCGATATCAACAAACTCAATAGCTGTATGAACCACCTTTTTGGGGTGGTACATTTCTGCCAGCTTATCGAGGCGTTCGTCCGGCACGCTAACGATACCGATATTGGGATCTATTGTACAAAAGGGGTAATTGGCGCTTTCGGCACCAGCCTTAGTAATTGCATTAAACAAAGTGCTTTTTCCAACATTGGGAAGTCCGACAATACCAAGCTTCATTTCATTTCTTCCTTTCATATGGGAGAATCAATTTCTCCCTTAGGTATTATAACAACAGAAGCGATTGGTTGCAATCGCAACACAATATCGAGCAGAGGGGAAATGCTCAATGCCTGAATAAGGGTATCGAAACCCACCATAACACCTTTTTAACTATTGGAGAAAAAGTACGATACAGAGATGGAGGGCATTCAAGCCTCGTTATAGTCATACTAATCTGCGTCGCCTGCCATGGGTGCCCTGGCCTGATGGGGAATATTCCCCGTATTTTGCCCCTTCAAAGGCCATTTTTCTCTCTGAAAATAAATTCTAAAATGTCGGTATTCAGTATTTTATTCAACCTTGTTCACATAGTATTTGCTTTTATACTGGTGATCCATCTCGAAAAACAAAGTTTGACAAAAAGGATTATCAATGGGTATCATATAGAGGTAAGCGAATCAGCTTGGTGTTGTATTCAGCTTTGGAGTGGGTAAAGAACCTGAAAAAGGTAATATTAGCCTAATGTTTTTCAGTGATAAATCCGAAGAATTAATTGGCGAGTTGAACAAAAAAATTACACTGGCAGCATGTTTTTTATTCGATTTGCTCAAAGACTGGAATTGACAGCCATATATTTTTATAGTATCATAATACTCAGCACTTAGCATATTTATGAAAACCAATTTACATAAGTTTACATAAAAGCATATATAGTTAAAGTGTCATAGGCGAGTAAACGAAATTTGTATTGAATATCTAACCACATAATAGGCATATAAATATATATCTATATATTTATAATGATAAATATCCATAAAAAAGCTTGAAGGACAAGCTCAAATTTTAGGGGGTGCCAGTTATGTTTAAAAAATGGTGGTTTTACGTTATCTTAGCGGTAGTTATCATCCTAATAGCTGTTCCGCTGATAACCATCATCAACTTAAACAAGTCCGTTTACGACCTGAGCTTTAATTATGAACAAGTAAAAATTGAAGATCTGCTCACGGAAATTGCCAAGAAAAATCTTTACTACGACGCAGAAAGCAAAACACTCGAAGTCGAAGTCAATCAAGATGTCGTCAATTCCATCCTCAAGGATCAGCTAGCTCAAATGGATTTAGGTCTTCCCGAGAAGTTCACCATTCAGGGTGCAGCATTCAAGACAGCTGATCAAAGACTCTACATAAACGCCAAATATGGCGCAATCAATCTTCCTGTTAGTGCTCTCGTTCATATCGAACCCGATGATACCGGTATCAATATTTATGCTGACAGCATCAATTTAGGTAAAAAGAAGGCCCCGGGGCTCGTTACCAAGCAGATTCCTCTGGAAATGCTGAAATATTCTATAAAATATTCCGACCTCGGAGTACCCCAGATTTTTACCGTAAAAGATATCAAGTTCAGCACCGGAAACATCAATGCATTCGTTGAATTGGATGTCGATGCGATTAAGGCTTTGGCAAGGGACTACCGCAACCAGTTGGAAACCAACATCAATACCATGAAGGCTTCCGCAGGCGAAACCGTTGCAACCTTTATCGACAGAGCTTTGGCTGAAGGCGTGCTTTCCGATCAGAACGTCAACAAGTATGTTGACCAGGTTCTGGCCAATGAAGAGCTCGTTAACAGTGCCGTTTTGTTCGCTCTGGCACCCGACCTTAACAAATATGCCAAGAGCTTTAAAACCTATCAGGCCGCTATTATGGAATGGGCCGCCCCGCTGTCTACTGTAAAGCTGGGTGGTACGATTAATGAAACCGTTGACAGCATCCTCTACAATCAAGAACTTCAGGATATGCTCACATGGTTTATCCCGGCTGCTACACTCACCCAGCATGTTGATACTGCAGATACCTATTACACAACCGTTAACGATGCACTTAACAGCCTGCAGTTTGACGGAACCATCGAAGGAACCGTTGAAACCGTTATATACAACCAGGCTCTGCAAGATGCTCTTACACTGTTCATTCCGGCTGCTACGCTGAATGAATATGTGAATACCGCTGATATGTACTACTCCGCTTACAAAGATGCTTCCAGCTCTCTGAACAAGCTGAGCAGGGTTATTTCTAATGGTGACATCGAAGGCGCAGTCAAGCAACTGATCAACGACAGGCAGCTGTACAGTGCTCTTTCAACGGTTATTCCTGAAGATAACGTTGACTACTATCGCAGCTCCATTGCCGGTTATTATCAAATGTATGGCGACATTACCAATTCCTTGACCAAAGCATTGGATTCCATACCAGATGATGAGATCACCAAGTATGTTAACGATGTTGTTAAGCTTGCAAACGGAGTAGATGACGGCAAAGCATATATCGCAAGCGTTATTGCCGGAATTGATACCAATTCCATTCAGGCTGTCGTCACATTCCTTGATCAAGATCAGGGCGCTGTGAATGAATTGAAGAAGATGGTTCACCCGACATATTACCATAACTTTATGTATTATGTAGATAACCTCGACTTCTACAGGGATTTCCTGGTTGATTCGGTGAAGTCCACCGATATCAGCGCAGTCAGGGAAGGTGCAAATATCATCAACGATATCAATTCAGATCTGATGAATGTTCTGAACCTTCTGAAGGATAAGAAATATGAACAAGCCGGTTCTGCCATCGGACAAATCAATTTTAACGAAGCGCAGAAGTTCATTGACGAACAAACCGGTAAGTAAAAGGTACTGAACCAGAATCAATAAAACCCCCGGATAATCTCCGGGGGTTTTTTTGATCAATTTTTGGAAGAACACTTGTATCGCAAAAATGAATATGCTATAATGACAGAAAGTTTTAAGAAAACTCAGGCTAAAGATATTTGATTTTGGGAAAGAATAAGTTAAAAATGATGAAGGAGCAGTGGTTTGTCCGTTACTTTTTCTGCAGCACCGATTAAGATAGGCTCAGAAACAACGTACCGGGTTCAACCCAAGTAGCAGGTTCCCGCTTTATTCAGAGAAAGGATGTCACCGGTTGAAAGCATCCTCATAAATGGAATTATTGCGAAGTTCGCCTCTGGAGTTGCTTTTACAGGCATAGCCTATAAGAGCCGGTTCCCGCCGTTACAGGGTCGAGTGTACGCAGTTCATGCGTAAACATAGGTGGTACCGCGGGGTTACGCTTCGTCCTATTCAGGATGGGGCGTTTTTGTTTTCGCAGGTTTGAAGGCTCGCAGGAAAGCTCAGGCTGGTAAAGCATAATCCTGCCGGCTTGAAAGGAGAGATATTTATGAAGGAGCAATTGCAGATGATTGCTGATGAAGCCATGGCCATGATCAACGAGGTTCAGGACATGAAAGCCCTTGAGGAGCTGAGAGTTTTGTTTCTCGGGAAAAAGGGAAAGCTGACGGGTATTCTGAAGGGAATGGGTGCTCTTTCAGCGGAAGAAAGGCCTGTTGTTGGTCAAATTGCCAATGACGTGAGAAACAAGCTTGAGGACGCAATTTTGGAAATCAAGGGGAAGCTTGCGAAAAAGATGAGAGAAGAAAAAATAAAACAGGAAACCCTTGATGTATCTATCCCAGGGACGGTGATACCCCGTGGAAGAAAGCACCCGCTGACACTGGTGCTTGACGAAATGAAGGAAGTATTTCTCGGGATGGGCTATGACATTGCCGAAGGCCCCGAGGTTGAACTGGATTACTATAATTTTGAAGCTCTGAATATTCCTAAAAATCATCCTGCCAGAGATGAGCAGGACTCTTTCTATATTAATGATAAGGTTGTGCTTCGCTCGCAAACTTCTCCTGTTCAGGTCAGAGTGATGGAGCAGAAGAAACCACCCATCAAGATCATCTGCCCGGGTCGTGTTTACAGGTCCGATGCTGTGGATGCAACCCACTCACCGGTATTCAACCAGATTGAAGGGCTTGTTGTCGATAAGGGAATTACGATGGGTGACTTAATCGGGACGCTGCAGATATTTGCCAAAAGCCTGTTTGGTGAAAACACAAAAATAAGGCTGCGGCCTCACCATTTCCAGTTCACCGAGCCGAGCGCAGAGGTGGATGTCTCCTGCTGGGCCTGCGGCGGGAAAGGCTGCAGGGTATGCAAAAACGAAGGATGGATTGAAATTCTTGGCGCAGGAATGGTTCATCCGAAGGTTCTTGAAAACTGTGGGATCGATCCGAAAATCTACAATGGCTTTGCATTCGGGATTGGCCTGGAAAGAACTGCCATGGGGCGTTTCAACATCGATGACCTAAGGCTCTTTTATGAAAACGATATGCGGTTTTTAAAACAGTTTTAAGCTGAAAGTCAGATAGGAGTGATAGAAATGAAAGCACCAATAACATGGTTAAAGGACTTTGTAGATATTCATGTGGACGTAAAGGCTTATGCTCACGCTCTAACCCTTTCGGGAAGCAAAGTAGAAGGCATTGAAGATCTGGGTGAATCCATTGACAAAGTGGTTGTGGGTAAGATTTTGTCTATGGAACAGCATCCGAATGCCGATAAATTAAAAATTACGCAGGTTGATGTAGGCACCGAGGTTCTTCAGGTGGTTACAGGGGCCCCCAATGTTCAGACAGGGGACATCATCCCTTTAGCGTTGCCAGGCGCAAGGCTTCCAGGAGGAACCATCAAGCCATCAAAGCTTCGGGGGGTTGAATCCTTCGGCATGATGTGCTCCATCGAGGAACTGAACCTGACAAAGGATTATCTGCCGGACGCGCCGGATGATGGGGTGTACGTGTTCCGCAGCAACCCCGGTTTAGGCAGGGATGTGAAAGAGGTTTTGGGCCTGGAGCCTGTTGTGGATTTTGAAATCACCTCAAACCGGCCCGATTGCTTCAGCATCATTGGTTTGGCACGTGAATCCGCAGTTACGCTGAAGAAAGCCTTCAAAGGTCCGACAATCACCGTCAGGGAAGAGGGTGCAGGAAAGGCTTCAGACTTTGTTTCAGTAGCTATCAGTAACCCGGAGCTGTGCAGCCGTTATGCAGCGCGCGTGGTAACGGACGTAAAAATAGGGCCCTCTCCGGTTTGGATACAAAGCCGTCTTGCTGCCGCCGGTATGCGCCCCATTAACAATATTGTGGACATTACCAACTATGTCATGCTGGAAATGGGTCAGCCCATGCACGCCTTTGATCTGAAATGTGTTCAGGGCGGGAAGATCATTGTTCGCACCGCCCGCGAAAATGAGAACATCACCACGCTGGATGGTCAGGAACGCAAACTAAACCCGTCAATGCTGGTGATATCTGATGAAAACCGTAGTGTTGCCATTGCCGGTGTGATGGGTGGCGAAAACTCCGAGGTTACGGAGCAAACCAATGTTCTGCTGCTGGAATCCGCCAACTTTAACGGAACCTCAATCCGTTTGACCGCTAAGAAGGTTGGTATCCGAAGTGAAGCCTCCAGCCGCTTTGAGAAAGGGCTGGATATTGAAAATGTCATTCCGGCCATCAACAGGGCAGCCCAGCTGATCGAGCAACTGGGAGCAGGCAAGGTGGTTCCCGGGATTGTGGATTGCAATCCGGTTAAGGCTGAAACCACAACACTGCCATTAAATGTTGATTATATTAATCAACTGCTGGGTACCAAAATTGATGGAAGCTGGATGCTGGACCTGCTAGAGAAGCTGGAGTTTGAAGTGGATCGTCAGGCCATGGTGGTGATCGCGCCATCCTTCCGCCCGGACATCCAGTGCGAAGCAGACCTTGCCGAAGAGGTGGCTCGTTTTTATGACTATAACAATATTCAGGCCACACTGCTCCAAGGCAGGGCTTCCACACAGGGAAGGAAGACCTATGCTCAAAAGATGGGTGAATTGATTCAACAGCAAATGTTGTCCAGCGGTTTGTATGAAACCTACACCTACTCCTTCACCAGCCCGAAAGTGTTTGACAAGCTGAACCTGCCGGTGGATCACGAACTTAGGAATACAGTGGTCATCTCGAACCCTCTTGGGGAAGACTTCAGTATCATGCGCACAATCACCATTCCCGAGATGCTCGGGGTGATTCGAACCAATTACAGCCGCAAGGTTGAGCAGGGCAGGTTCTTTGAAATGTCCTATGTCTATAGGCCTGTAAAAGGGGAATTATTGCCCGAAGAGATCAGCACACTGACTATCGGCCTGTATGGCAATGCCGATTTCTATCTGTTAAAGGGAATTGTGGAGCAAATGCTGGCCCAGCTGAATATTCACAGCTTTGATTTTTCGCCGGTAGCCGATCATCCTGCATTCCATCCGGGAAAAACCGCGAAGCTGGCCATTAATGGGGTCTTGGTTGGGTATCTGGGTGAGATTCACCCTGAGGTAGCTGAGAATTTTGAGTGCCCGGCCCAAACCTATATTGCGGTTTTGGATGTGAAGTCTTTAATTGATAACGCGGATATGATCAGGCAATACAAGCATTTGCCCAGATACCCGGCTGTCAGCAGAGATATCGCGATGCTTATCAGGGACGAGGTTCTGGTCAAAGAAATTGAAGCGCTTATCCGCAAGCAGGGTGGTAAGCTTATCGAAGAAGTCCGCCTGTTCGATGTTTACCGAGGAGATCAAGTGCCAGAGGGGATGAAGAGCGTAGCTTACAACATCACCTTCCGTGCACCGGACAGAACCCTGGTGGACGACGATGTGAACAAGGCTATGGAAAAGATCCTGAACGGTTTGAAAACCAGTCTGGATGCCAACTTGCGTGAATAAGTACAAGTAAAATGGTCGACTGATAACAAAAACTCCCGTTGGTAAGACGGGAGTTTTTGAATGTGCGTATTAAATTGTATGTTCAGTAATGATAAGCTATGATGGTAATTATGACCAACACTAATTTCCTTTAATGTTTTTTCAAATACTATGTAACTTAAGCTTTCCCTGAACGTCTAATATGAATAAATACGCACTGTAAGACCATATATACATTTTTCACTCAACGCGCACAATCGGGGTTGAGAAATCCTGGTCGCCGTAACGTTCGGCTGGGTTTGGAAACCCAAGCACATAGGTATCGGTAGCTTTAATATCATATTCAAACATTTCTCTGGATAAGCCGGTTAACTGGTTGCGATACTCCGAAACCTTTGTGATCAGCGGCAGCGTACCTGTTCGGTCTATTTTTTGAAGCAGTTCCTGGCCCTTGCCGTTAAAGCCTAAAATCCGCAAATAACCACAGCTTTCATCGTCCACAAAAGCCTGCAGGCTGGCCTTCGTAATGCTCCACAACAGGTTTGCGGATATTCTGCGTATTCTTGACGATGGATACCGGACGGTTGTCACCATTTTCACAAGCTCATCCAGGGTACCGGCCTTCATCGCACAGGATAACAGCCGGTTTTCAAGGCCTTCCTTCACATCCGGAACCTGCTTCAAGGCTTGCGGATCCATCATTCTGATTTTATATAGAATCAATTGCGCAAAGGTCTCTGAAAAGACGGGGGCTCTGCCTTTTTCAACACATTGCTTTAGCAGCTCCAGAGAGGCTTCGGGAAGGTTAGCGGACAAAGCAGGGTCGGTCAGAGAACCGCTGCTTTGCAGGAATTCGCGTATAGCTGTAGCACTGGAAAATGAAGGGGCAATTTCAGTTTCCTGATAGGCCGAACCCTGCCGCTTGATGGTGGTTGGCTGGATGGTGCTGCGAAGGCCTTTTAGCGCCTTCAGATATTCTATTGCCAGAATGTTGTTGGACTGGGACATGATATTGTCCGGAAGGCCGCGCAGATAACCGGTCAAAGCCTTCTCGCGGGCAGCTGCGAAGGAATGCCCTTCGCTCAAATAATTTTTTAACAGCTCTCGGTATGCCGCAGGTTCATCATACAAAGCAGAAGCTATTCTCCACAGAGAGCCCAGTTCACCCTGCTCACTGCCAAAGCTTAAGCAGTCAACAACACCGGTATGGTGCAGGGTACGAACAGAGCCATAGGCAAAAAGCTCGGCGGAGGAACAGGAAAAAACAACCGGTAACTCCAGAACCAAATCTACACCGGACAACAATGCCATTTTAGCACGTACCCATTTGTCGGCCACCGCAGGTTCACCACGCTGTACGAAATGACCACTCATGACGCAGATGACATGGGTAGCGTCAGTTTTTTCAACTGAAGCCCGAATATGGAAGGCGTGCCCGGAATGCAGCGGATTGTATTCGGATATGATACCAAGAACCTTCATAAAAACCCTTCACGTTTATCAAGAATGTCAATAAGCCAGTCTCATGTTATAATTATAATCATCAATAGCCAGAATAACAAGGGAGTGATGCAATGAGCAGAGTGATTGAATTAACCCGAAATGGAATGGTTGAAAGCGTTCATGACGGTAATGTGGCGGTTGTTCAAGAGAATGGCACATTAACACATTTCCTCGGTGATCCGGAACAGATCTGCTATTTCAGGTCTTCAGCAAAACCGTTCATTGTGCTGTCCCATTTAGCAAAGAAAATACACAAAGCTTTTGGATTCACACTGAAGGAAATAGCGATTATGGCATCCTCCCACAGCGGAGGGAAACAACATGTTGAAACCCTGATGAGCATTGCAGGCAAGCTTGGTGTTCAGGAAAGTGACATCAACTGCGGGGTGAGGGAGCCTTACGGTAATAATGAAAAATTTGAACTGTATGGGAGCGGAGTCCTACCATCTCAATGGCATAATAACTGTTCCGGAAAGCATTTAGGTTTTATTGCTGCCTGTAAGGTCATGGGATGGCCCCTAGACAATTACTGGGACATTTCACACCCGATCCAGCAGGATATTCTGGCCTGTATTGCAGAATTCAGCGATACCCCGAAAGAATCCATCCACATCGGAATCGATGGGTGTGGAGTGCCTGTATTTGGCGTACCGCTTAAGAAAATGGCGCTCGCCTATGCACGCCTGTTCAACCCCGACTGTTTCAATGGGAAGTATACAGAAGCTCAGGAGCTTTTACACAGAGCGGTTACCGAATATCCGGAAATGATTGCCGGCAACGGCAGACTGGATACCGATTTGATACGCATGACCAAAGGTGAGTTATTTGGGAAAATGGGTGCGGACGGGGTTTTTTGCGTGCATTGTCACCAACAGGGGATTGGAATCGCAGTTAAAATACAGGATGGCGGCATAAGGGCGGTTGATCCGGTTGTTATTGAGACATTAAGCCAACTTGGTATTTTGCAGAAAGAAATGCTGGAGAAAATGAACCATTATCATTATCCATCGGTAATGACCTGGACGGGAAAAATAATCGGATTGATCAATCCTGTCTTTCAACTGGTAAAAACATGAACTTCCCCGGGGACAGAAGGTAACAGGGTGTTAGCAAGGGTACGCTTCCCGCACCATATGATAAAAGCACTCAAATCGTTCAATGCGCGGCACTGCCTCTGAACTATAACCTGCTGATGGTTATAAACGGAAAATAATTGAAAACAGCCTTGACATATCTGTAAGACTATGATATGATTAATTTTAATATTTTAAATACTGTGATAGGGAATAGTAAATATGGCGAACCTTTCAGAGAGCTGTTGGCAGGTGTGAAATAGCGGGGGAACTGTATCGAACTGGCCCTGGAGTTTCCTTCTGAACAATGTAGTAGGACAGGACGAAAGCCCATCGTTACAGGGGCAGGATATCGGTACAGCCTGTATCTGGAGCAAAAGAGTGGTAATCATCCCTTCGTCTCTTTGGCGAAGGTTTTTTATTACCCGGCAATGAATTCCGGAGTTCATTGGTTCAGGCAGATGTATAGATATCCGGCAGAGTGTATTCCATTTGGAATAAACAAGAGTGGTACCGCGGAAGATAGCCCTTCCGTCTCTAAGAATGAGACGGAGGGGCTTTTTGCATGTGCGCCCAGCATGGGCGCAATCTAACGGGTGAAAGTCCCGAACACACCCTAGTAGTGGGAAGTGTATAGCCAAAGACAAGGGTGACCACCGTGAGGTGGAATCTGAAGGAAGTCAGC
>JAGOJH010000125.1 GCA_017995215.1 Thermoclostridium sp. | reverse complement strand
ATATTTATGAGCATCATGAAGCTGGCCTGAATCCACCTGAAGATACAGGTGACAGCTTGTGGTTTGTCTTCAACTGGTATCCTGAACTTTATGATAAGACAGGCTCCTCAGGGAACTGGAATTATCTACCATAAAGAATCCAGGAAAAGAATAGGGGAGTTTTCATGAACGTACTTGGCATATCGGGCAGCCCGAGAAAGAACGGAAACACCGAAATACTTATGGAACATGCACTGAAACCATTCCAGGAGGCAGGATGGGAGATACAGCGGTTTTTCATGAGCGAGAAAACCATCAACCCATGCGTTGCCTGTGAATCCTGCCATAATACGGGTTCCTGCGTCATTATGGGGGACGACGGAGCTTCACTTTTGGAAGCATATCTGCAGTGTGATGCCGTCATTATAGGTTCACCTGCGTACTACAGGAATGTGACCGCACAGCTGAAGGCTTTGTTCGACAGAAGCTACAGCTTTGGGAGGCACAAGCCGCTTATTGGAAAACCCGGTGGCGCAATCGCTGTGGGCAGAGGTGAAGGAGGAGGACAGAGCCTGGTTCTTTCGATTATTTACAATTATTTTCTTTCCATGGGGGCCATCTGTGTTCCGGGTGAACTGAACGGTCTGTCTGCAAGAGCCGATGGGTATGGGGACATTATCAAGCAGGAAAGGCGGCTAAGGCAAGCTGGAATATTGGGAGAGAACATCCTGAAATTTGCTTCGCTGTTGAGGTGTAAATAGGGAAAGGCAGAACTCATGAAAGGATGGTTGGGGACATGATGATAAAAAGAATTCAGGGAGATTTGGAAGAGTGCACAGGTGTTATTCGCAATGCGTTCATCACGGTGGCGGACGAATTTCATCTTACAAAAGAAAACGCACCCACCAATCCGGCTTTTATAGGCACAGATTCCCTCGAGAGGATGCGCGATAAGGGTGCTGTTCTGTTCGGTGCCTATGAAGGTGAATCCTGCATTGGTTTTGTTGCTGCCGAGCAAGCAAGTGAGGGAGCCTTTTATATGGAAAGGCTGGCTGTTCTGCCAGAATACAGACATAGAGGGATTGGCAGAAAGCTGATGGACTCTGTTTTTGAATATGTCCGGGAAAATGGCGGTAAAAGGGTATCTATTGGTATTATCAATAAAAACACAAAACTGAAAAACTGGTATCTCAATTACGGCTTTGTAGAAACAGGCCTGAAGCATTTTGACCATCTGCCTTTTGAAGTCTGTTTCATGGAGAAGCCCGTATGATTGTTATACACGTGGGGAGATGATGAAAGTATGAAATTTACAGACATTTGCCTGGTTACAAAGGATGTTCCGGCATTGGTTCAATTCTACGAAACCATTTTTAATACCAAAGCAGAGGGTGACAGCACTCATAGCGTTGTTAATGCCGCAGGGCTGAGCATTGCCATCTACAATAAAACTGCGGCAGAAACTGATATGAGTTTTAATTTTGAAGGCGCCGGCTCAGGTTATGTGTTCATTGGCTTTAACGTGGACGACGTAGATGTGGAGTACACTCGGGTAAGGCAGTTGAATATCAGCAACCCGACCGAGCCAAGGGTATGGCCGTGGGGAGCAAAATCCTTCCATTTTAAAGACCCGGACGGTAATTTTGTTACTTTCAGAAGCTTTCCAGGGGTTACTGATAACAGGTAAGCAGGCGCAGCCTGCGGGGGATACCATGCTGGATAAATCCATTCCCTTTTATAATGTTTTGATGGAAAGAAAAAAAGGAAAGCCCATGTTTCAATACGATTTGCCCGAAGGGTTCAGGTTTGTGCTGTTCAAGCCAGGGGATGAAAAGGATTGGGCATCCATAGAAACTTCTGTCGGCGAATTCGACAAAGTGGATGATGCATTATATTATTTTACCCAATCCTATATGACTTACCTGGATGAGCTGGTGAAAAGATGCCTCTTTGTTGAGAATTCCGAAGGCAAAAAGGTCGCAACACTAACCATATGGTGGACATTTACCGGCCTCAGACGTGATCCCTGGATACACTGGGTGGCCGTAAGGCTGGATTACCAAGGTCTGGGATTGGGAAAAGCGCTTGTATCAAAAGGAATGAAGCTCCTGATTGAAATGGAAGGGGAAAGGAATGTATACCTTCATACACAGACCTGGAGCTATAAAGCAATTGGAATCTATCGAAAAGCGGGCTTTGAAATTACGAAGAAAAAAGGATTGGGCGGATATAAAAACGACGAATATGAAGAAGCCGTAAAATTGCTTGATAAATACCTGAAATGAGTCAGTAGACGGTTCTATGAGTCAGCAGGATGATTCTATTGGCTCATTTTTTATGCCAAATAGAACCATCTTATTGACTCAAGGCTGAAACTTTATAACGCTAAAGTGTTGTAAAATGCACGGAATTATAATACACTAATAATATTGTAAAAGGATTTTGCATTTTTGTCCCAGAAATAATTCACGCCAAGGAGGAATGTTTAATGAAGAAAAAACTATTTTTCATCGTCACTGCCGCGTTGTTAATTTTTTCACTTACTCTGTCCGGTTGTGGTACTAAAACCACACTCAAGATGGCAACCGGCGGAACATCAGGTACATACTATGCATACAGCGGCACCGTTTCCCAGGTTCTTGGGGAAAAGATTGGAAGCCTGAGCTTTGATGTTCAGTCCACCGGTGCGTCCAAAGCCAATATCTACCTTGTATCAGACAAGGAAGCTGATATCGCGATCGTTCAAAACGATGTGATGTACTATGCATACAATGGAACCGACCTGTTCGCAGGTGAAAAGGTTGAAGGCTTCTCCGCCCTGGCCGGCTGCTATGCCGAGGTCTGTCAGATAGTATCCAAGGGTGGCATCACTTCAGTTGCAGATCTGAAGGGAAAACGTGTTTCCGTTGGTGACGTTGGTTCCGGTGTTGAATTCAATGCCCGCCAAATTCTGGATTCCTATGGCATTACCTTTGATGATATTATTGTTAACAACCTCAGTTTTGCCGACAGTGCCACTGCACTGAAGGATGACAAGATCGACGCATTCTTCTGTGTTGCCGGTGCTCCGACAACCGCTATTGTTGAGCTTGCCACTTCCAATGCCATCAATCTGATCACCATTGACAACGAGCATGCTTCGAAGCTGATCGAAAAGTATCCTTTCTATACCAAATTTGATATCCCGTCAGGCTCCTACAAGGGGGTTGACACGGCTACCCAAACCGTTGCCGTCATGGCTACTTACATCGTATCCGACAGTCTGAGTGAAGACTTGGTTTACAAAATGACCAAGGCTCTGTTTGAAAATAAAGCTCAGATCGCTGCCGCACACCCGAAGGGTGCTGAACTGGATCCGGCATATGCTGTTTCCGGCATCTCCATTCCCTTTCATCCCGGTGCTGCAAAATATTACAAAGAAGTCGGTGTTTTGAAGTAAACATGCCAAGAAAATGGGCTATCACGGAGGCCGCGGTCGTGGTCACGATCCTGGCCTCCGTTTTTATTCTTTATGTATTATCGTCTCCGGCACTGATACTAAAAAACGCAGATACCGGGGAAATAATTTCCGTATACCCCATTGAAGATGGAGATGAATTCTCCATTACGTTTATTCACTCGGTGAACAATAGCCCTGTCACCGATTATTATGAAATTCGCAACAAAGGAATTTATGTTGTACGAACCAAGTATTACTCCTTCGGCGCCGGTGTACAAACAGAGGTTGAACAAGGTCAAACCCTTGAATATGGGTCGGACGGTTCCATGACTGTCAGTGGTTTCGAACTGCGGCTCGACAAGCTATCATACATCGTGGGCACAGTTTCGGATCATATGCTTGAGATCGGGGGAGAAACCATCAGTCTGCGTGAACTCTGCGGGCGGAACACTACCGTGGTTTTTTTGGTTAAACGCAGGCTTTTATTCAATACGAATACCGGTTCCAAATGAGAAACCGAACTGTGGAAGCCGATCCGGAAGGCCGGTGAATGCATCAAGGCATGCATGTTTTTTGCAGATGCAACCATTCAGGTTAACCTTGAAACGACAGGTACAGTTTCTGATTTGGTACAAGTATACTTTTAAACAGGAGGGATGGCTGAATGTCTGAACAGCAAAAAACAACACAAACCTCTATGGGTGAAGTAAGCAATATCGATGTCGATGCTCTGATGGCCGAGTATGACCGGGAATCAAATACCAGGCATTATAAAGGCGTTCCCAGGGTGGTTGTCCGCTATATGCTGGCTGCTTTTGCACTTTATGTGTTTTATATGAACCTCATCAGTGTGTGGCCTGAGCAAATTCGTAGGGCATCCTTTGTAGGGCTGATTGTTTTTATGGCCTTTGTGCTTTATCCGGCAAAAAAGAAAACTGCAAAGCGTGAGAATTTCGTGCCCTGGTATGATCTGGCACTGGGCATTATAGGCGCAGCCTGCTTCTTCTACTATGTCGTGAATTTCGAAACACTTGCCTTGAAAGCTACCCGTATCGGGCAAATCGATGTGGTTATCGGAGTTATCGGAATTCTGATCATCGCCGAGGTTTGCAGAAGAGTGGTCGGCCTGCCGATCCTGGTGGTAGCCGGCGCATTTGTAATTTATGCGTTTGCAACAGGCTACTCCATCACAAGAATTGTCTATACTTTGTTCTATACACTTGATGGTGTGATAGGAACTCCTATCGGGGTTTGTTCCACCTTCATCGTTTTGTTTATTATTTTGGGCTCTTTCCTTGAAAAAACAAACATTGGAACCTTTTTTATCGATATCGCAAACTCCATTGCAGGCCGTGCCACGGGCGGGCCTGCCAAGGTTGCTGTTATCTCCAGTGCACTGGAGGGAATGTATTCCGGCAGCTCCGTTGCCAATACGGTAGGATCAGGCAGTGTAACGATCCCTGTCATGAAAAAAACTGGTTATGACAAGGATTTTGCAGCTGCCGTAGAAGCCGCCGCTTCCACCGGGGGCCAGATCATGCCTCCGATCATGGGTGCTGCCGCGTTTCTGATGGCCGAAATGACGGATACACCCTATGCGACCATTGCGGTTTCGGCCATTTTCCCAGCACTTTTATATTTCACCGGTATTTTTATGATGGTGCATTTTGAAGCTAAGAAAACGGGCCTGAAGGGGCTGCCAAAGGAATCCATCCCTAATTTCTTTAAGCTGCTGTTGACAAAGGGATATCTGTTCCTTCCCATCGTCGTGCTGATCACCACCATGTCCATCGGTTATACGGCTTCCCGTGCTGCTTGTCTTGCTATTCTGGCCGCTATCATCGTCAGCATGTTCCGAAAGGAAACCAGGCTAACCCCGAAAGGGTTTGTTGAATCGCTGGAGAACGGGGCAAAAAACACCATCGGTGTTGCCGCAGCCTGTGCCATTGCTGGTGTTATTGTTGGAATTGTGTCTTTAACCGGTATTGGGTTGAAGCTTGCTGACGGTCTTCTGCTGCTTTCGGGCGGTATCGATATCTTTGCGCTGTTCCTCACAATGATTGCCTGTATCATTTTGGGCATGGGCGTACCCACAACAGCAAACTATGTGATCATGGCTACCATTACCGCACCGATCATCCTGAAGCTGATTCCTGGAACACCGGTGCTTGCGGCGCATATGTTTGTATTCTACTTTGGGATTGTCGCGGATATCACTCCGCCTGTAGCGCTGGCTGCTTATGCCGGGGCTGCCATCTCCGGAGGGAACCCCATTCGCACGGGGGTTATTGCGACCAGGCTGGCCATCGCGGCATTTATCATACCCTATATGTTTGTGCTGAACCCCACAATGCTGCTGATTGACGCCTCCATTTTGCAGATCATACAGTTTATCTGTACTTCGATGATAGGCATGTTTGCCATCTCCGGAGGGATGGAAGGCTTTATGAAACGGAAGATGCCCTGGTGGCAGAGGATTCTTGCCATTGGCGCAGGGCTGCTGCTGATCGATCCCGGGCTTGTGACTGATCTTATCGGAATAGCCATTATCGGTGTCATCGTTGTTCTGCAGTATGTTGTTAAGGAAAAGCCAAAGATGGCAGAAGCATAAATCCTATACGAAGATGAAGAAGGGTCGGAATGAATTTTGAACAAGTTCATTCCGGTATCCCATAAAAAAGGCCGACTCAGTGCTGAAAAGCTGCTGAAGCCGGCCTTTGTGATCGATATAGGCCAAACAGATTCGTTCATAAAGTGAGTATAATATGGTATAAAACAACATCAGTGGTTCATGCTCTGCTCAAGAATTTTTTCTATTTCTTCAGCAGGCATGGGTTTATAATAATAGCCCTGTACTTCATCACAACCCATGCTCCTGACAAAGGTTAACTGTTCTTCCGTTTCTACACCCTCGGCGGTTGTTTTCAGCCCAGGTGCCTCCCCTAATGAAAAGATCGTCTTCAATATATCATGGCCTGTTTTCCCCTTCGAGAACTCCCATACAAATTGACGATCGATTTTCAGGCGATCAACCGGAAGGGTATGCAACCTGCTGAGTGAAGAATACTCTGTTCCAAAATCATCTATAGCAATGGATATTCCCAACGCTATCATACCATCGAGTATTACTCTTTACTTGTATTCATTCATATATCAATATAACGAGGCAATTGCTTCTGTTGCTATTATTCATGGCTCTTAGCATGGCTTGCTCATTGAACATCTTCTCACCCGGCAAGATCATTATAGCATTTTTTGTGACGATTTCTCGATGAATATTATCAAGTTATGAAGTTTGCTGGCAGCATTTACAATGAAAACCGACAGACTTGCAATTGCATACATTTGTTTGCATCTGCTATAATAAGGCTTGAACAACCTAATCTGCTTTAACAAATGACAGGTTCTCACTTACAGGCGACCTGAGAAAGAGGAGATTTTATGGCAAAGCTTCGTTTCCCAGAGAACTTTATATGGGGTTCGGCTACAGCATCCTACCAAATAGAAGGGGGAGCCAATGAAGACGGCAGGGGAGAATCTATTTGGGATCGTTTCTGCCGTAACCCCGGCAATATCGAAGACGGCAGCAGCGGTGACATCGCCTGCGACCATTATCATCGTTTTGAGCAGGATGTTGAATTGATGAAATATTTGGGTTTGAAATCCTACCGTTTATCCATTGCCTGGCCTCGTCTTTTTCCAGACGGAATGGGAAAGCCCAACGAAAAAGGCATGGATTTTTATAAAAAGCTCATCACTTTACTTGTGAAAAACGGCATCAAGCCAGCAGTCACGCTGTATCATTGGGATTTGCCTCAGAAGCTTCAGGACATCGGCGGGTGGGCAAATCGTCGGGTGACGGATTTCTTCGAACAATATGCCCGGTATGTATTTAATGAGCTGGGTGATCTGGTGCCCATGTGGATCACGCTGAATGAGCCTTTTTGCTCGGCCATTGTAGGCAATTGGGCCGGACGCCATGCGCCGGGTCTGAAGGATTACAAAACCGCCCTGCAGGTGGCCCACAATTTACTGCTGGCTCATGGAAAAGCGGTTCAGGCA
>JAGOJH010000124.1 GCA_017995215.1 Thermoclostridium sp. | reverse complement strand
CATGTTAAAGCCGGAGATTAACACTTAAATTCCCATGTTATCCCATTTAATTGGTTGTTTATGCAATTTTCAAGGTGCAGTTGAGATTTTGATACTTTTTATTTTAGTGTTGTTTCAGTACAATCAAGATTGTAATATGGCGGGCAAAGGTTTGAAATATGATAGGACGAAGCTGGATGTTAAGGGAGCCTGTATGCTTTACTGGTCGGAATTGTCAGGTGCATCGGTTTATGTTAAACAGAAGTGGTTGGGGCAGATTGAGAATGTCATGCTCGAACCGGAACTAAAGGTCGTTTCAGGGTTTATTCTGGAAAGGCGGAACAGGGATATCCGTCACAGGTACATTTCCTTCGGCCACATTCGTCAGATCAAGCGGGACAGGATTGATATGAAAGAAACAATGGAATTGAAAACCCTGTCCAAAGTGGCCAGAAAGAAAACGATCCTGGCAGGAGAATTCCTGAAGCAATCAGTAGTTGATGACAAAGGAGAATGGATAGGGCGAGTTGCCGACTTCAGCTTCGATCCATCCAATGGGTTTGTTCGGGATATGATCTTATCCGGCAGCTTGCTCGAAGATCTGTGGAATGGACGGAAAAGAATGCCGGTGCTCAGCCAGGTTGAGTTTTCACAGGAGTTTATCTCTATTGACCAGGAAACCCGAGAAGAAATTTCGGGGCTTCAAAAAGGACTGAAAAAATGGCTTGGAATAGATTTTGTTTAAAAGAACTTAAAAACATAAGCATAATTGCTCTGGGAGTAAAGGAGGCTGTTGACATGAAGAACGGGTTTACCAGCGGAATGCTGATAGGGGGCATTGTTGGGGCTACGGTATCCATGATCGCCAATCATGATATCGATGTGCACAAAACAAAGAAGCGGATGATGCGCATGGGCAAAAACATGGTTAAAAAATCAAGGCGTATTGTGTCGGATATTTCCGGTATGATGCATTAATCGTTTCAAAAAATCTTCCTTTTTAAGCCTTTTCTCAATAAGCATACCAAATTTTTTGGGATTGAGAAAAGGTACATAATCAATAAGGCTTTGCGGAGGTGCCTGGTGAAGGCAGGTCGTTGGATTCGGATTGGTATTCTCGCAGCCCTCCTGGCAGGGCTTCTTTTTTTTATGGTAAGGTATGCAAAGGTTTTTCTTCAGGCCTTAATGCCACTGGGAATTGGAATTGTGCTTGCATACCTTCTTCTGCCTTTGGTTGAAGCACTCGACAGGCTGAAGGTGCCCAGAACGCTTAGTATCGTCATTTCATTTGCACTCAGCCTTCTTATCATCCTGGTGATTCTGTTCTGGCTGGTTCCAATACTTGTTGACAACATTCGAGATCTGACTACGGTGCTTCCGGATATGTTTGAGAATCTTTTTCAAAGCCTGAAGAGGTTTATCGAAAGCAATACTTCCTCAAGCTGGCAGCAGGAGCTGTTGAAGGAACTGGATAACACCCTGGCAAAAATACAGGGAAGACTGACACAGGCTATGGTTGATTTTATTTCCACTGTGCCCGAAACTGTATCATTCATTTTAGATGTGCTGCTGGCATGGATATTGGCCTTCTATATTTTGAAAGACAGGGAACATCTGGTCAATAATATAAAGTATTTCTTTCCAAAGTCAGTCAGAGGGGAGATGGTATGCTTCTTTCGGGACATCCATCAGGTGGTGTTACGGTTTATCCAGGGGCAAATCATCATAGCGATCATCATTTCAATCATTGAAACGCTGGGGCTTATTCTTATCGGAATGCCCTATGCGCCGCTTCTGGGCTTTATTGGGGGGCTATCCAATATTATACCGTACTTCGGCCCATATATCGGGGCAGTACCCGCACTGGTTGTTGCATTAACAATGTCACCCTGGATGGCACTATGGACCACGATTGTCTTTCTGGTTGTACAGCAGTTGGATAACGTCTACCTGTCCCCAAGGATTATGGAAGGAAAACTGGGGTTGCATCCGGTCACTACGATACTGGTTGTCATAGTTGGCGGCAAGCTGTTCGGAATGCTGGGGCTTCTATTCAGCGTGCCACTGGCAGCGATGCTGAAAATACTGTTTAAAAGGCTGTATCGGTCTGTATCGGGGTAATCAAGGCTGTCGGTGATATGGTTTGACGCATTTTATAGCATATCTGTCGTATTACTGCTTCCAAACTTTCTTATCTGTATTCTAATCTGAACATGCTAATAACCGGGTAATGATTAACTGCTATTATTTTTTTATAACGAGGTCTGAATGGCCCCCGCTACAACTTTTCGCGTATAATAAAAAACATCCAGCAATGGGGACATCTTACATTTATGACCGGTTATTAGAATGCCCTTAGAATAATCATCGAGCACTTGACGGCTTTCCACGGGTTTTAGTATACTTGAGAGAGCAAAATGCCAAAATAACCAAAACCCTTATCTTTTTTCAGTTTGGCTTTTGAAATGAGTTGGAATATGTTGCTGCGAAAGGTCTTTTGCTACTGGTAACAGACCTGCAGTTGAACTGGAGTGAGGATTCATCATGCAAAAATTTGGATTGAATGAGTTACGGGAAAAATATCTCTCTTTCTTTGAAAGCAAAGGGCATTTACGGTTGCCCAGCTTTTCGCTTGTACCGGTCAACGACCCCAGTATCCTTTTGATCAACGCCGGGATGACCCCGTTAAAACCGTATTTCACCGGACAGGAGGTTCCTCCGTCCAAAAGGGTTACGACCTGTCAGAAATGTATCCGCACACCGGATATCGACAATGTAGGGAAAACCGCCCGCCATGGCACATTTTTTGAAATGCTTGGGAACTTTTCCTTCGGGGACTACTTTAAAAAGGAAGCCATTCCATGGGCATGGGAATTTTTCACTGTCGTACTGGGCATTCCAGCGGATAAATTGAATGTGTCGGTCTATCTGGAAGATGATGAAGCCTATGATATTTGGAACAAAGATGTCGGCCTGCCCGAAAGCAGGATTTTCAGAATGGGTAAGGAAGACAATTTCTGGGAGCACGGCACAGGCCCCTGCGGACCATGCTCGGAAATCTACTTTGACCGTGGTGTTGAAAAGGGCTGTGGCAAGGAAACCTGCACGGTAGGATGTGATTGCGATCGTTTTGTCGAGATTTGGAACCTGGTGTTTACGCAGTTCGATCGTCAGAATGACATGACGTATTTACCATTAAAATCAAAGAATATTGACACCGGAATGGGCCTCGAACGTCTGGCTTGTGTCATGCAGCAGGTGGATAATATTTTTGAGGTGGATACCATCCGCTCCGTACTTGACCAGGTCTGTACGTTTGCCTCGGTTCAATATGGCAGTGATAAAAAGAAGGACATTTCCATCCGTGTGATCACCGATCACTGCAGAAGCGCATCGATGATGATCTCTGACGGAGTGCTGCCATCAAACGAAGGACGCGGCTATGTTTTAAGAAGGCTCATTCGCCGTGCGGCAAGGCATGGCAGGCTTCTCGGGATCCGGGAAACCTTCCTTGCAAAGCTTGCAGATACGGTAATCAATACCTCTATGGGTGCATATCCGCATATGGATGAAAAGCGGGATTATATTTTAAAAGTTATTTCCATCGAGGAAGAAAAATTTTACACTACCGTAGATCAGGGCATGACTATCCTGGAGCAATATATGGCTGAGGCACGGCAAAGCGGCAACAATACCTTAACCGGCGACATGATCTTCCGCCTGCACGACACCTATGGCTTCCCCGTTGATTTAACGCGGGAAATCGCTTCTGAAAATGGAATGAAGCTCGATGAAGAAGGCTTTATGGCCGAGATGAAGCAGCAGAAGTCAAAAGCCCGTGAAGCCCGTCTGAAAAAGGAAGGCTCCGCCTGGGAGAAGGACCTCTTTACCGGTGAACACAAGCTTTTTACCACCGGGTTTACAGGTTATGAAGAGGTTGAAACCACTGCAGTTGTGAAATTTATTGTTTTGGATGGTCAGCTTTCGCAATCTGCACAAATGGACGATGAAATTGCGCTGGTGCTTGATAAAACACCTTTCTATGCTGAAAGCGGCGGACAGGTTGGAGATACCGGCATCATCACCGGGAAGAATTTTACCATGCAGGTCACCGACTGTAAGAAAACTGCTGATGGGAAAATCCTTCATCTCGGAAAGATCGACACCGGTATGGTTCAATTGGGTGAAACGGTTACGGCCAGCATCGATATAAAGAAAAGAAAGAGTACGGCAAGAAACCACACCACCACCCATATGCTGCAGAAAGCTTTGAAAAATGTTCTGGGGGATCATATCCATCAATCCGGATCTTTTGTATCGCCGGATCGGCTGCGTTTTGACTTCACCCATTTCTCAGCACTAACACCCGAACAGATCGAAGCTGTGGAGCAGCAGGTCAACGAAGTTATTTTAACGGATTACCCTGTCACCACACGGGTTATGCCTGTAAATGAGGCTAAAAGCGAAGGTGCTGAGGCATTGTTTGGTGAGAAGTACGGGGAAACGGTGCGCGTTGTTTCAGTTGGCGATTACAGCAAAGAACTGTGCGGCGGCACCCATATTAAAGCATCAGGAGAAGCAGGGTTAATCAAAATACTCTCTGACAGCGGAATAGCCGCCGGTGTCAGGCGTATAGAAGCCTTAACCGGAACGGGCGCGATTTCGTGGTACAAGGAAAAGGAAAAGCTTTTACAATCAGTTTCTCAAGCTGTGAAAGCCTCACCGGATGAAGCACCCGCAAAGGTTGTCAGCCTGAATGATGAGCTGCGTAGCCTGCGCAAGGAATTGGAAGCGTTAAAGACCAGAATGGTCAATAGCTCGCTGGATGACATCCTGAATAAGGTGCAGGAAATCTCCGGGATAAAAGTACTGTGTGCCAGAATGGATCAACTGGATATGAACGGGCTGCGCAATACTTCCGATACGCTGAAAAACAAGCTGGGTGAATCTGTAGTGGTGCTGGCCTCGGGCTTGGACGGTAAGGTGAACATCATTGTATCAGCCTCAAAAGAGGCTGTCAGCCGGGGAATTCACTGCGGAAAAATTATCGCTGAGGCCGCAAAGGCCGCCGGCGGTGGTGGAGGCGGAAGGCCCGACATGGCTCAGGCCGGCGGAAAAGATATTTCCGGTATCGACAGAGCACTGGATATCGCCCTGGGAATGATTCAAACATCTCTGGGAAAATAGTGAAAGCGAAGTGCGAAGGTTTAGGTGATATGACAATCGCAGGCGTCTTTTGATATCATGATGTGAATGTGTCAATCTCCCATGAGACTAACGTATAAACGCAAAAGACTTAAAGTGATGTGTTCACAAGGAGGGAATAGATATGGCGGATTGTATTTTTTGCAGGATCATCGAAGGAACGATCCCATCCACAAAAGTGTATGAAGATGACGATGTGGTCGCATTTGAGGACATCCATCCCGCAGCACCGGTTCATGTGCTGGTGGTCCCGAAGCAGCATATTGAAAGTCTTGAAGCATTGAACCAGGATAATGTTCAAATTGTGACAAAGGTTCATTTGGTCATACAGAAAATTGCCAGTATAAAAAAAATCAATGCCAAAGGCTACAGAGTAATCGTGAACTGCGGGAAGGACGGAGGACAAACCGTACCGCACCTACATTATCATGTGCTTGGCGGAACAGAGTTTACTGAAAAGATCATATGATGAGTGTAAGTGAAGAAAAAGGTTGACGGAGTTTGCAGCACTATTATATAATAAGATATGTGCTTTGTGCGAAGCTCATTTAGCGATGCACGACGGAATAAATTCCCCGGCACGACTGTATGATACAGAGGGGAGGGATAAATGTGTCTGAAATCAGAGTAAAAGAAAATGAGTCCCTTGATAGTGCGCTCAGGAGGTTTAAGCGTCAATGCGCAAAGTCAGGTGTTCTTGCAGAGGTCAGAAAAAGAGAGCATTACCTGAAGCCAAGCGTGAAGCGTAAAAAGAAGTCCGAAGCTGCAAGAAAGAGAAAGACGAAATAAGGTGCAGGCATTGACAAAGGCACTCCAAAAAGCATTACAGTGCATGCACTTCAGGCAGAAGCCTGAGCACTAAGGGATACCCTTAGCATTTTGGAAACTAAAAGCCCGAAGCTAGCCTTCGGGCTTTTTGCATGGAATTTACACCGGGGACAGGTTCCTGTGTAAATGGGGGTTGTATGATAGAAGATTTTTACCTGGGCAACAAAACCCTATGGGAATATGAACAGCCCGAAACAGCGAAGGAAACCGCAAAAAACATTCAGGAACAGTTGAATATTCCACCTCTTTTATCAAAGGTTTTAGCGAAGAGAGGCTTTTTTGAACTGGAAGAGATTCAGGCTTTTCTTAAGCCCTCCATTAAAAACCTTCATAACCCGCTGCTGCTGCCCGACATGGAAACTGCCACAGCCCGAATACTGGATGCACGCAAAGCGGGAGAAAAGGTCATCATCTATGGTGATTACGATGTGGACGGCATCACCGCAACATCCATTATGTACCAGTTTCTACAATCCATCGGCATGGATGTTTCCTTTTATATACCCGATCGCGTGGAAGAAGGCTATGGCATATCGGAAGCGGCAGTAACCTTTTTGCTGTCAAACCCCTTCGACCTGATGATCACAGTGGATTGCGGCATCTCAGCCAAGGACAGGCTGGATCAGCTTCAGGAAGGTCTTTTTGCGCAAAACCGCAAAATGGACATCATTATCACCGATCACCATCAACTGAACCCCGACAGCCTTCCACAGGCACTGGCTGTTGTGAATCCACAGCTTTCAGGCAACAGTTATCCATTTACCAAATTATGCGGGGCTGGAATCGCATTCAAGCTTGTACAGGCCTTGTGTATCAGGCTGAACCTTGCTGACAGATATCTTGAATACGTTGATCTGGCTGCATTGGGAACGGTTGCTGATATTGTGGAGCTATCCGGTGAAAACAGAATCATCGTATGGGCCGGGCTGAAAAAAATACAAAGACGTCCCAATGTGGGTATACAGGCACTTCTGAAGGTATCCGAAGTGAATGGCCGGGAGATTGACACCTGGCTGTTAAGCTTTGTTCTGGCCCCAAGAATTAATGCCGCCGGGCGCATGGGGGATGCCTCCCGCGGGGTTCACCTGTTTTCAGCAACCGATCCCGTAATAGCCGAAAGCATCGCCAGCCAGATGCATCAGGATAATATATTGCGTCAGAAAATCCAGGAAGAAATCCTGCAAAAAGCCATCGAAGTCATTGAAGCCGATTCATCCTTCAAGGACGACAAAGTGATTGTTGTCCATGGAGAAGCCTGGCATCATGGCGTTATTGGTATTGTTGCATCGCTTCTGACCGAGCGCTATGTCAAGCCATGCTTTGTTCTTTCTGTTCAGGGGGATACTGCCACGGGATCGGCCAGAAGTATTGAGGGCTTTAACATTTTCTCTGCGATGGAGCATTGCAGGGAATTGTTTGTTAATTACGAAGTCATTGAGCAAGCCGGTGGTTGGACATTAAAAATTGGCAATATAAAGCTTTTTAA
>JAGOJH010000025.1 GCA_017995215.1 Thermoclostridium sp. | reverse complement strand
CTTTTATAATGTTGCGACCAATATTGATGAACTGGACGGTGTCATGTCTTACGGTCCATCGCTCAAGGATTCCTATGGGGGCATATCGCTGCATGAGATGTCTCATGGAGAAAGCTTTTTTGCGGTTTTTCTCAATCGCTTTGGCGGCAATGGCCTGTATATACTTGACGAGCCAGAAGCGGCATTGTCACCGAACCGTCAGATGGCCATGATTTCAAGAATGCACCAGCTGGTGAACAAAAATTCTCAGTTTATCATCGCAACCCATTCTCCGATCATCATGGCATACCCGGATGCTTTCATCTACAAGGTGGACGAGGGATATAAACGGGTGGAATACCAGGAAACAGAGCATTATCAGGTAACCCGGACTTTTTTAAATGATCCGGAGCGCATGCTGAATATCCTGATGAATGAAGAATGAGAGAAAAAACAGACTCTGGGAACCGAAACCCATTTGGTTCAGTCAGACTTTCATGAAAGATTAACCGCTGTTACATCTTTGTTGCAGCTTGAAAACCAGTTATGGTATACTGAAAACAATATTACAAATAGTTGATTTTACTGAATTTCCAGTTCGTTAGAATGAGTTTCGTAAGTCACAGATTACTTTCGATAAAAAGCATGAATAGCTTGAAGGGTGGTTCCGGTATGAAAAAGAATTTAATTTTTGCAATTATTGCCCCTTGTATCCTTGCGGTTGTGCTAATCATCATCATTTCCATAGACAGCCGTAATGATAAAAAACCCTTACCACCTAATAATGGAACAGAAGTGGTCGCGGTGGTTACACCCACCAGGGAGCCTGAACCAACAATCTTGGCAGAACAAACTCCAGTGCAGATCACACCTACACAGCGACCGACAGAAGCCCCAACAAAGGCTCCAACCGTCACTCCAACACAATCTCCGACGTCAACCCCAACACCAACACCAGCGGCGGAATCCACGGTAACCCCCTCTCCAACACCTTTGCAGGAAGTAACCGGGGATATCACCGACACGCCTCAAAACCCAGATGAAACCATCAATATCGCGGATCCTGGCACTTCATTGGTCACCGATATAACTGATAATTCCGGTACATATATTGCACTTTATACACAGCAGGGCGAGGAGTATACGCTGATTGCCGACAGTATTTCCGGTGCATGGCTGTTTCTTAAAAACAGTGACAATTCCCTGCGGCAGACAGAATTCAATTATGCTAAGGAATACGAAGAAGTTGGCAGATGGGATTACGGGCCTGTTCTGGCATATAAGAACAATACATTTTTCTTCATGGCTGGTGATCAACTGATCGCTTCCGACGGGCATGCCGAAACCGTCCTGTATTCCTTTGGAGATCGATATCAGGAAGGTTTTGAATTACTGAACGCCTTCGCCCAAAGCGAAAACCGATTCATGATAGGTTCGAATAGAACCCTCGTAGTGGTCGATAGCAGGACTTTGGCGGTCGAAGCGTATACTCATGAGTATACAAATAATCAGTTCGCATTATCTGATGAAGTCCTTTGCTTTAGCGTACAACGCAGAATACCGGCCGGGCCGTATTTCAACATTATGTATTCCGCAAAGGCCGGCAATATCAAGCAGCTTGGAATGATAGGAGAGATTGAAGCGTATGTTTTGGAAGGTGACATTATCACTATAAAAAGTAATGCAGAAATGTTCGAAATCAATCTAGCCACCGAGGTTCTGACAGGGCCGCGTGATCTTGAACAGGAATATACGCTGCACATGCCTGTGTATAGCTCAGGTTACGTGGGGGGGTTGTCCGAAATACGCTACATCAACTACAATGAGGCTGATAAACCTGTTCAATCCATTCAACTGCCTGGTTCCTGGGAGACGAAGTGCAACTATTTTACCTATTATTCAATCCCCTATTTATATAGTTTTTCTGATAAGGAAAAAGAAAGACTTCTGCCAGGTAAATTCGGGGAGTTTCTGGTGGCCGATACGTCGAGTTACCCGCTTGAGCAGTCCAAATACTTAAGCCACTCCACGGTAAAGGAGCAATTGTTCTCCGGCAGGACCCTATTGGGTGAGGGGGAAATTTTCCTTCTTGAGCGTTATGAAAGAAATGCAAGCAATGAGGAGATACTCTATGAAATCATTTATGCCTGGGTACCCATCCAGGGGAAGAGCCAGGCATACCAGTTCTATGTTTATGTTCCCAGCGGTGAGGCCTATCAGGATTATCTAACACTGATGAAGCATTTAATTAAAGCCGAATAACGCAACTTTCCCGTAATGTTTTGAGTGCTTGCTTTCACAGCAGACTACCGAGGGCGGTGTGATATCACACCTGAACATATCGGTCTTAGTCCTCAAAACGATACTCACAAATGAAGTCGGGAAAGTAATGAATAAGCCAGTGATTTTCGAAGTGAGGTTTTCTGAACATTCAGGGAACCTCATTTTTTAAGGATGCATCTTCAAAAAAGTCGAGTAAAATGATCACTGGAACGCTATAATGAAACTATCCTCCGGAGGAAAAAACGTGCAAGGGAGTTTGACATGTTTTACGATATTTTTGTCAAGTCGGTGGTTGCACTGATTGAAAACCATGTCCATGAAACCGTCGATATCTCTCAATTAGCAGCGGTTACGGGGTTTGCACCCGATTATTTCAGGCAGATCTTTAAAGAGGCGACAGGGCAGACCATTACCCGCTACATCAAAAAGAGGAAGCTGTCTCACGCCGCTTTTATGCTGAAAAACAGCAACCGAAGGGTGACAGATATCGCCATGGAATATGGGTTTGGATCCCACGATGTTTTTATACGCAGGTTCAGGGATCAATATGGAATGACCCCATCCGACTTTCGAAAAAGCAGTATCATGGTCAAGGGTGCTCCCATTTTACCGGGAATTTATGTTCCCACGGTACTGAGCAGAGAGGAGAATTTTATGGACAGGAATTTCAAGTCCGATGACAGTATGGTGCTTTATGGCGTTCCGAAGGTAACCTATTTCAAGGAAAATGAAGTTGAATTAACCCCTTTTATATCATCTCTTAGATCATGCCTCACTTATATGGGGCAGGAAGTGACCTATGCCAGGCTTCTTGCCGGATCAGGCGCAGCATTCCGACTTTTATGGAACACGCACGAATGGGATGGAGGAAACGTGGATATCCTTGCAATGCGCAACGATCCGTTCGAACCGCTGAAAAAAGCATTTGCAGCAGCGGGAAGAGCATTTACTCTTGTGCCGAAAGCGAAGGATTTATCAAATAAGCAGGAATTCATCCGTCTGGTCAAACAGGAAATTGATGCCGGCAGGCCGCTGATCGGCTTTGGGATCATTGGACCACCGGAAGCATGTGTTATCACTGGTTACAGGGAAAATGGAGAGGTGCTTCTGGGATGGAATTTTTTCCAGGACATGCCTGAATGGAAGGGCAGCCATGAAACGGAGGAATGCGGCTATTTCATCCGCAGAAACTGGTATGAGCATTCCGAAACAGTAGCCCTGATGGCGGTAGGTGAGCCAACGGAGGCAATGGATGAAAGGCAATTTCTGATCGAAACCCTCAAGTTGGCTCTGGAAACGATGGAAACTCCTGAAGTTGGTCCCAGGGCGGCTGGATTTGCGGCATTTCAGGAATGGGCGAAGGCAATCGGAAACGATCATGAGTTTTCAGAAAATGCTTTGCTTCCGGTTCTTTTCACAAGGCTCATGTGTCAGACCGATGCTTTTACGATGGTTTCGGAGGGCAGGGCATACGCAGGCTGGTTCATGAAAGAGGAAGCAGAGAAGTTCCCGGAATACTCGGCGGAGCTAATGGAGATCAGTGGCATCTTCAAAAGGGAACACGAAACTGCCTTTGAAATGGTGCAGTATCATGGTGGCCTGCTGATGGGGGAACATCAGGTAAAAGAGTTGGCAAAAAAAGAAAACCGAATAAAAATCGTAGAGTTGATCCGTAAGGCAGAAGCAATGGATCGCCGGGCTGCAGGCTGCATCAGGCAGCTAGTGTCTGAAATGGAAAAGGGAGGGGAATGATATGGATCAATACAATGGGTTAACCTTTACAGCTTTTGATAAAAGTGATGTGGAAATTCTGACTCCGATCATGAAAAGAGCCTTTGACGAGGATTCGCGCAGGCATTTGAACGAACCCACAGGCGGTCCTGATGGTTATGATAACGGTGATTTTCTGCGCAAATACGCCCTTAACAAGAAGTCGGATGCCTATAAGGTTTCCTGGAACGGGAAGCCTGTGGGTGCAGTGATTGTGTGGATCAACAAAGATAACATTAACTACCTTGGGAACATCTTTATCGATCCGGATTTGCAGGACAAGGGCTTTGGGAAAAAGGTCTGGGGATATATCGAAAACAAATATCCGGATACAATAATATGGAGAACAGAAACGCCAGGGTTTTCAAAACGAAATCATCATTTTTACGTGAACAAATGCGGCTTTAAAATAGTACGGATTGTTAACCCCAAGGATAAGTATGAAGAAAGCTATCAGATGGAAAAGGTCATGAAATGATTCCACTGCACAAGCTTATTCCATTGATTATTTACTTGATCACAATGATGATGATATGTCATTTCGATAATGACAGGAGAATTTTACCTCTTTTAAAGTATCCGCCGATAATCGGCGGATATCTTTATAGGCGTTGTTATTGTCATTACCCACAAAGCAGTTCCCGTGTAATTCCCACGGAATTCATTTCCTTCTGAAGAGTAGGAACACTGCCAAGACTGTTAATGCATATGTGTAGATACATATGTATTCAGAAATATGTATTGACACATAAGTATATGTGTGTTATGCTCTTGTTATCATAAGTTTTGGAGGTAATTGCCATGAAGTTGACGGATGATTTAACGGGTTTGCTTGCAGTAGCCACTTTCAACGATGATCTGGAGGAAGTCATCAAAGCCACCCTTTCTGAAAATGGTGAAACCAGCGTAATTTTTTTGGATATTGATCATTTCCTGAATTTTAACAACAATTTTGGACGTGAGGCTGGTGACGTTATTCTGAAAATGATAGCGATCTGCCTCAAGCATGCTCTGCCTGAAAACAGCCTGATATACCGCTATTCCGGTGACAAATTCTCTGTCATCATGCCGGGTTGCGAAAAGGAAAACGCATTTATTCTCATCGACAGGGCAAGAGCGCTTTTTAACCCCGAGGGAAGGCTTCAAACCGAGATTGGTGAAATTGTCAGCGATATCAGCTTCAGCGCGGGTGTTGCGGCCATCCCGGACGATGGCAGTACGGTTTCAGATATCGTGCGAAAGGCTGAAGGGGCTTTGTTTCGAGCCAAGCGAGGGAACCGTAATACCGTTTGCCTTTCAAGGAATGAAAGGCTGATGACAAAAACCAGCCATTATACCTATGAACAGCTGCAAAGGCTTTCAAAACTGGCAAAGGATGAAGGGGTCGGGGAAGCACTTCTCCTGAGAGAAGCCCTGGACGACCTGTTGATGAAATATGACAAATGACCGGAAATGAAGAATCAGAATTCCAAGTGGTGAGATATATGAGCGGAACTTAGAAGTACGCAGGAAGGGCAGGGAGTTTGATGAACGATTTACATGCCAATGTTGAGCGGTTCTCCGGTTTTGCCGCACTCTACGATGAGAACAGGCCACAACCCCCGGAAATCATTACCGACATTTTATTGCAATACTTGGGTAAAGCACCCGAGTTGGTGGTGGATTTGGGTTCGGGCACGGGTTTGTCCACTTTCCTCTGGTGTGGGAAAGCCAACAGCATCATCGGAATTGAGCCCAATGATGATATGCGCAATCAAGCTCAAATCAATGCTTCCCGCAAAGACCTGACCGATGTGTCTTTCATAAAAGCCGATGCTTATGACACCGGGCTTAAAGGCAGTTCAGCGGACATTGTTACCTGTTCCCAGTCCTTTCACTGGATGGAACCAGAAAAGGCTCTAAAGGAAGTCGCAAGGATTCTGAAAGAGGGAGGCATCTTCGCCGCATACGACTGTGACTGGCCTCCGGTAGCAGGTTATCGTGCTGAAAGTGCGTACAACAGTCTTCTTGAAACCGCCAGGGCAAAGCTGAAACTTGTTCCGAATGAAAGGAAGGCCATTCAATATCCAAAAGACAATCACCTGAAGAATATCCGTGAAAGCGGACATTTCTGTTATTCAACAGAGATTGTGTTTCATAACCGGGAAGCCTGTTCACAAGAAAGGTTTATTGGGCTCGCCCTGAGCCAGGGGGCTGTACAGTCTGTATTTAAAAACAACCCTGAAGCGCTGGAGCATGAGATAAAAGCTTTCAGGCAGGTTGTCCTGGATAACTGGAGCCAAACGGAAATCATCATCAGTTACAGAATGAGGTTAGGGGTTACTGCTAACACTCCCACATAATAGGCTCATAAGTTGCTGCAGAGGTATGTGTTTAAGGGGTAAAGGGCTGAAGTTATTCTCGCATTCGCTTGTACCCAATAGAAGAAAATGATATAATGAGAACGTGTGTTCTGTAGGTTTGATATTTGCGTCAATTGATATAAAAAGTTGGCTGAACCGGGGACCACGCACAATAAACCAAAGGATGGTAAAACGATGATTTACAGAGAAGTTGGAAAAACGGGATGTCAGGCCAGTATTATTGGTCTTGGCTGCGAGCATCTGGACGGAAAGCCCTATATGCAGGTGAAAAACACCGTCGACGCGGCCTTGGAGCAGGGGATTAATATTTTCGATGTTTTCATGCCAGGCAGAGAAGTGCGTGAAAACATTGCCAAAGCACTTGGGGACAGGCGCAGCAAGGTGATGCTCCAGGGTCATGTCGGCTCCGTCGATCTCCGGCAGCAATATGACATCAGCCGCGAGATGCCGGTGGTTCAGAAATACTTTGAAGACCTGCTGCGCATTTTTGGGTACATAGACTTCGGCATGATGTTCTTTATCGATTCCGAGGAGGACTTTCAGGGTGTATTCAATACCGGTTTTGCCGATTATGTGCGGCGCTTGAAGGAAAAGGGCGATATCCGGCATATCGGCTTCAGCTCGCACAATCCGGAAATAGCCACACGTGTCATCGAAACAGGCTTACCGGAAATGATGCTGTTCAGCATCAACCTGGCTTTCGATCTTTATCCTTCAGAAACCTATACTCTGGATGAGCTTAGCAAAGGGCTTGATTCAACGGCCTTCCGGGGGCTTGATCCAAAGCGCTCGGCATTGTATAAGCTGTGTGAGCAAAAAGGTATTGGGATCACCGTCATGAAAACATTGGGCGCAGGTAAGCTGATCTCTGCGGAGCATACGCCCTTCAAGCAGCCTATGACCGTTGCGCAGTGCATCCATTATGCGTTAACCCGCCCCGCTGTTGCCAGTGTCATGCTCGGCTGCCAAACCGGCGAAGAGGTACTGGACGTGGTACGGTATCTGGATATGTCTGATGAGCAGCGGGATTATTCGCCGATATTGGGAACGATGCGTAACGATTTCAGGGGCAATTGCGTCTATTGCAGCCATTGTCAGCCCTGTCCGGCTGAGATTGATATCGCCGCGGTCAACAAATACCTGGACATTGCCCGGTCGAATGAAGCTAATATTCCGCCCTCCATCCGCTCTCATTATGCAGGGCTGGCCCAAAGCGGAAAAGATTGTATCAGCTGTGGAAGCTGTGAAAGCCGCTGTCCCTTTGGCGTTCCTATCATCGATAATATGGCCGCAGCCGCGCGTCTATTTGAATAGTGACATGCAACACTTGACAAACCGCTTCCTGTGGGCATACAATAATAGAAACAGATAAAGGCGATGACAGGGAAAAGTAGAGCAAACAGGTGCGTCAGAGAGAAAACGTCACCGGCTGAAAGCGTTTCGGAAGCCTTTTGCCCGAACAACCACCCCCGAGCTGCAGCGCACAAATCCCACCGGAGAGTATGTGCTGACGGTCATTCCGTTACCATGTTCGAGTGATTGCACAGTTATTTGTGTATCGAACGGCGAACAGATCCAACTGCCTGCAAGCAAAACAGGCTGTGAACGAATTGGGGTCGCCGTCATATCAAGTGGACTCAACAAGGGTCCTGTGCAATAATTTGGGTGGAACCGCGATATAACCTCGTCCCATTTTTGGGGCGGGGTTTTTTATGCTGTTTTATGGCTTAAGCAAAGTGAACCGTTATACGGTAGAAAGGGGAGCGTATGAGAAGGGTATTGTTTATCAAATCCTGCCTGTGCTTTGACGGCGGTCTGGTATGCTTTTCCGATAACGCAGGAACCATAACCCGCTGCTGATTCGATTTGTATTCATATACCAGCCCTGATAATGTTGTGAGCTTGTATTTCAACTATATGCAAGAAAATACAAGAAGCTTTGCAAAAACTGGCACTGAGTGCAGGGAATATACTCAGAAATCTGTCTGGGTATAACGGAATCGAACAGGAGGGAAAGAGAATGAAAATGGATCATATAGAACTGGGTAAACAGCTTAATATTTTTACAAAGGTGCCCGAGGTGGGGCAGGGATTGGTACTGTGGAAACCATATGGGGCCATGCTGCGCTATTTGCTGGAGAAATTCAGCAAGGAGGCCCATGTGCTCAACGAATATGATTGGGTGGTTACACCCCATATCGGTAAATCAAACCTGTGGGAAACCTCCGGTCATCTGGATTTTTACAAGGAGTCCATGTACAGCCCCATTGATATCGACGGCGAGCAGTATTATCTGAAACCAATGAGCTGCCCATTCCATGTAATGATTTATCAGGACGGAATTAAGTCATACCGCGATCTTCCCGTGCGTTTGGCCGAGTTTGCTCCGGTCTACCGGTATGAATTGTCCGGTACATTGCATGGCTTAACAAGGGTACGGGGCTTTACCCAGGATGATGCGCATATCATCGGTACGCCTGAACAGATGGGCGATGAAATCCAGAAAGCCCTTGATTTTTCATTGTATATTCTGAGGAAATTTGAGCTGAACAAGTTCAAGGCTTATATTGCCACAAGAAATGAAGCGAAGTATATCGGGGAGCCCGAGGAATGGATTAAGGCTGAAAAACAGCTGATTGAAGCCGTTGTCAAAGCAGGTCTGGATTATGAGATCGATGAAGGGGGAGGCGCTTTCTACGGCCCCAAAATTGACCTGAAGCTCACAGACAGCCAGGGCCGGGAATGGCAGTGCAGTACCATTCAGTATGATTTTAACATCCCGCAGCGTTTTTCGATGAGCTATATCGGGCAGGATGGCCTGAAGCATACGCCTATGATGGTACATCGTGCGTTGTTTGGTAGTGTGGAACGGTTTACGGCAATGTTGATTGAACATTTCAACGGGGAATTCCCTGTGTGGTTATCTCCCGTGCAAGCAAGAATACTGCCTGTTTCAGAGGAACAAACGGAATATTGTGCACAGCTGTTGAAAACCCTGAAACGAAAAGGTTGCCGGGTAGAACTGGATTCCACCAATGAAACGCTGGGAGCAAAGATCCGCAATGCTCAAATGGTAAAAGTCCCGTTGATGCTGATTGTCGGGCGGAAGGAGCAACAGGAAGGGCTTGTGACCGTACGGCGGTTAAAAGAAAAAAATCAGCAGACCATGGCAATAGTAGATTTTTTACAGCTGCTTGCAGCTGAAGAAGAAAAGGGGAAAGCTGAATATATCTTCGAATAAAGGCTTTTCATTACCTGTAAAGGCTGAAAAGACAGGTAAAAAACAGCTAGCCATTGTAATAGCGGCTGGTTGCAGACTAAGCAGAGGTTTATTTCTGCTGTCCGATGAATAATCCCCGGATACGTTTCATCGGCACCATTCACATTGCGTTGACATAAGATAATACTGAAAAATGTGCAAGGAGTGAGCCAATGAACGGATATGATATTGGACCAGGGATGGCGTACGCATACGGGCCGCGTTGTCCATACAGGAGTACCTGTCCTGTAAGAAGCCAGTGCCCATACTGCCCGCACCAGATGGAAGGAATCAGCGGGATGAATCCTGGTTACCACGGAAATATTAACATGCAGATGGAGTACCATGCCAATGCGAATCCTGTTCCATACCCTTATGAAAGCACAGCCCCAGAAGAATTTGGGCATGTGAACCTTTATCCTGAAACATACGATATGACCGACAATGCAGGAATGGCCGGCATGAGTAATGATATGAACTATCCTGCCAGCCCGCTGTATAATCAATACGGCTATATCAACCCAGAGGAAAATGTATATAGCCCCTGGGCAAACAATGCAATGTATGGAGGAATGGTCAATCCTCTGCCTGTGAAAAATTGCCCATTTCAGTAGAGGAGAAGGTCTATGGCAAGATAGAAGCCAATTGTTTAACTAAAAACTGTAAAACAATTGGCTTCCTTTATTACTATTCTGAGGTTTATGTTTTATCATGAACCCGGCGAGGAATATGTGTTTTTTCGTGAGCGCAGCGATGTCATCTTGAGCGTAGCGAAGGATCTATTCGTGAGTAATGCGAAGCTCCATCAATTAGTTCAGCAAGACAGGCTGTGCCTGCATACCTCTGAATAGTAACTTTCCTTTCTTTATTATACAAGTTCACTACACCGTTTGTTTTAGCTTTTATTCTATTGTACAATCTGATTAGGGTTAAGCACAAATACATTACCTTTATCATGTCTGGTAAAAACATAACCGAATAACAGGGAGAGCATTATGAAAAAACCAGAATGGATTCTGTTTGATTGTATGGAAACAATTGTAGATGTGGTGTTAATGCCTGAAGTACGAACATACTCCTTCTGGTGTTACGACGGGTGCGGGTATGAAAGCCTGTGGACAAGCTCTGACAACTTTATAGAGGAATACGTTCATATAAGGGAAAGCTTAAGATCAAAACATGAGCAGTACCGGGAATTGAACAGTTTAGATCTTTACCGTCTCATGGTTGCTGATAAGCTGCCTGATCAGCAGCAGGCAAAAGCTGCTGCAGAGAGTATCTTAAAAAATTTCTGGAAGAATTACACAAAAAATTGCTATGTAGACGATACAGTGAAGCAAACCCTGAAGGAATTGTCATCAAAGTACCATTGCGGGGTAGTATCAAACTTTACGGTGGATGGTGGAATAGAGGATTTGCTGACGGCTCATGGTATTCTTACCTATTTTGATTTTGTTGTCACATCGGTGCGAGTTGGGTGGAAGAAGCCCCATCCGGAAATATATGATGCAGCTATGGCCTATATCACAACACCGAAGGACAAAGTACTGTTTATTGGCGATAACTATGACTGTGATTACACTGGACCAAGAGAATACGGTTTCCAATCGATCCTGCTCGACAAGGAGAATCGATACCCCCTGGCTCCTGATAAAATAAACGCTATCTGTGAATTGCCCGATTGGCTGGAAAAAAGGCAACAGGGAAAACTCTGAAAAGCTTCTGACAGGGGACCGGTTATAAGAACCCTTAAAAAGTTACTGCTAGAGGTAAGCAAGCGCAGACTGTCATCCTGAACAAAGTGAAGGATTTTCTTATTACTTCTGAATAGATCCTTTACTGCGCTCAGGATAAAACATATACATAGTAAACTTAAAAAGGCTTGGTCCTACTGGTCCCTTAGCCAGGAAAACTTTCTTGACATTATTTGTTTTTTGTGAGACAATTTATTTGTAGGATGGTAAAATGGGAACAACATAAATTGGTATTACTGTATTGTCAGGCCCTGACAATGCATTGTATTACGTTTCCAAAACCCCCCTACGGGTTTTTTTTATTGCTTTTTTAGGAGGGTTAACTGTGAAGAAGAATGGTATTTCCAAATGGTCTATTCCAGTCAAGCTACTTGTGGCTCTGGTCTTGTTGGCACTTCTTACAATTCAGGCAGGCTGTGTCAGTAGCGTATCAGCCGACAAAGCTGAAAAAATCGAGCTGAAGCTGGCTCATTTCTTCCCGGGTACGCATCCGGCTGAAACTCAATTGGTTCAGGGTTGGGCCAAAGCGATTAGCGAGGCAACGAACGGCAGGGTGGTTATCACAAGCTATCCCGGAGAAACCTTGTTTAAAGCTGCCGACATTTATGACAATGTGGTGGAGGGTGCGGCAGATATCGGTCTATCCTGTTTTTCTTACAACATTGGGCGTTTCCCTGAAATGGAAGCCTTCGAGCAGCCCGGCATCGTCTACAAGAATTCAAAGGTAGCCAGCAAGGTTGCCTGGGAAGGCATTCAAGAGCTGAACCCAAAATGTGTGCAAGACACAAAGATGTTAATGGTCATCGCCACAGGCCCGGGCGATCTGTTTACAAAAACCCCGGTTAAAACACTGGATGACATCAAAAACATGCAGATCAGGGCCACAGGGCTTAGCGCCGACACACTCAAGCTTGCCGGGGCAGTGCCGGTTGGAATGCCCCAATCTGATGCCTACGAAGCGCTTTCAAAGGGAATTGTAGCTGGAAACCTAGCACCCATCGAAGTTTTAAAGGCATGGAAGCATGGCGAGGTCGTCGATTATCTTACAAGAACTCCATTTTTATACAACAACCTGTTCTATATTACAATGAACCTGGATAAGTGGAATTCTATACCGGCTGATCTGCAGAAAATTATTACCGATACAACCGAAAAATTCCATGAAGAGGTTGGAATCGGGCTGTGGGATGCTCAAAATGAAGCTGCGCTCGAGTGGGCCGTCAATGAAGAAAAAATGGAGGTCATCCAACTTTCTGCTGAAGAAACAGCAAAATGGATTCAGGCAGTTGAGCCCATGATCGACAAATATATTGCAGCCAAGGGTGAAGCTGGCCAGAAAGCGATTGACACGGTGAAGAAGCTGGCTGACAAGTATAATAACGAGTATTAAGCCACAATACTGGTTTCTTCAAATAATGGTTCGTTCAGACATGATCCTTTGCTCAGACCATTTTTGCAAAAGGATCAAAACTTGTGTGATGCTTATTAGGCTGTAAGAACACATGATGTCCTTATGGCCTTCGCTCACACCGGCATACAATAAAGCATTATCGGGGGTACATCGATGAAAAAACTGGAGGGCTTTGTTACAAAAACAAGCCAGGTGTTGGATAACATAGCAGGCTGGGGCATTGTGGTAACCATGACATTGGTAGTGGTTAACATACTTCTCAGATCGATTGCAAACAAACCCATCCAAGGGGTTTATGAGATTGTTGGTTTTTTAACTGCTGTGGTGATAGGCCTTGGGCTTGCATGGTGCGCAGTACAGAAGGCCCACATCGCCATAGAGTTTATTGTGGAAAAGTTTCATCTAAAAGTACAGAAAGCAATTAGTATCGTTACAGGCGGCATGATCATGGTGTTGCTTCTGTTCATCAGCTACCGGGTGTTTCATCATGGCTTTAAGGTGATTGCCAGCGGTGAAGTGTCTGCAACAGCACAAATCCCGTTCTATCCCTTTATTTTTCTGGTAGGGCTTGGCTTTGTGCTTTTGTTTCTGGTAGAGTTCGTAAACCTGATGAAGGAGGTGGAGCAAAAATGACACCGGAAATGATAGGAATTCTGGGTGTAATTGTACTTTTAGTCTTAATTGCGTTGAAAATTCCCATTGCTTATTCAATGTTCGCGGTGGGTTTTGTAGGCTTTGCCATTCTTGTTTCGCCTTCGGCGGCACTGAACATGGTCTCAACGGAAATCTTCTCAAACTTTTCATCCTATACGCTTAGTGTTATTCCAATGTTTGTTTGGATGGGTTTCATTGCCTATTATTCCGGGGTGGGCACCAGCCTTTATGCCATGGCTCACAAGCTGGTGGGTCGGCTGCCCGGTGGGCTGGCCATTGCAACACAGGCTGCCTGTGCCGTGTTCGGGGCCATTTGTGGTTCCAATACGGCTACAGCGGCCACTATGGGAGCTATAGCACTGCCGGAAATGCGGAAATATGGGTATGATGATTCCCTTTCAACCGCCAGCGTTGCTGCTGCAGGTGCTTTGGGCGTACTGATACCGCCAAGCGTTATCTTTATCGTTTATGGAGTGGCTACAGAGCAATCCATCGGCAAGCTTTTCATTTCAGGGATCATCCCCGGGTTATTGCTGATGTTGTTTTATATGGTTACCATTTTTATCATGGTGAAAAAGAACCCTTCGCTGGCTCCATTCAAGCCGCAGGAAAGCAGTATTGGCTCGAAGGGCTTTTCAAAAAGCGGCATTCCAGAAGTTTTGATAACCTTCCTTATCTCTTTGGGAGGGTTGTTCGCGGGTTGGTTCACTCCCACCGAGGCCGGAGCGGTTGGGGCAGGCAGCATATTGCTTGTTACCCTTATCCGTAAGGAACTGAAATGGGATGGTTTCGTTAAATCCCTGAAGGACACTACAAGAACAACAGCGATGATCATGCTGCTGGTGGCCGGTGCCATGGTTTTTGGCCGTTTTATCGCTGTCAGCCGGCTTCCTTATGCAATGGCTACCTGGGCTGCTAACCTGCAGCTGCCCCCTTTTATTATCATGCTGGTGATCCTTTTCATTTACATGATTCTCGGCTGTTTTATCGATGCTTTAGCAATGGTACTGTTAACAGTGCCGATTTTCTATCCAGTGGTTGTTGATGTGTTGGGTTACAACCCCATATGGTTTGGCGTGATCATTGTCATGGTTGTTGCCATGGGGGTTATCACACCACCCGTTGGAATGAATGTGTTCATTATTAAAGGTGTGGCAAAGGATATCTCGTTGGAAACAATTTTTAAAGGAGTGTGGCCATTTTTGATAGCGCTATGCGCCTGCATCGTTCTTTTGCTTATTTTCCCGGGAATTATTACGTTTTTACCCGAATTGCTGACAGGTTGACAGGTCCGGTCACCTTCCAGCAAACCCTTTAAAATCCCTTTACACATAGTGTAAATTCCACCTATAGTTCATTAGTTGAGTTCGCCCTGTTCGTCTGAACAGGGCTTTTCTTTGCTGTATTCATTGAATGCTTCCTCATAATTAACTGTGTGAAGTTAAAGCATAATCGGAGAAAACGAGTGTATATATTAATTGTGGAACCTTGGACAGGAGAAACTTTTCATGATAAAGCTGAACAGCAAAACCATAGAAGTAGCTTTGTGTGTACTGTCGGCTGCTTTATTGATCTGTTTTTTTATTTCAGACGATATAAGGCCGGCAAGCGGAACCAACAGGATCATCCCGATTTACAGTGTGGAGAACCAGGAGAACAGGGTTGCGATCACCTTTGATTGTGCATGGGGGGCTAAGGATATTCCAGTGATCCTGAATATTCTGAAGGAAAAAAACGTAAAGGCCACTTTCTTTCTTGTTGGGGAATGGGTGAGGCGAAATCCTGAAGAAACAAAAATGATCGCCGAACAGGGTCATGATGTTGCAAATCATTCGGAGAATCACTTTAAAATGAGCGCGCTGAGCAAGGAAAAAATAAAAAGAGAGATCACCGATTGTACAAAAACCATTGAGGATACCACAGGAGTAAAACCGACACTGTTCAGGGCACCCTATGGTGATTATAATGACAATGTGATTGACATCGCCAGACAGGCCGGATATGACACCATACAGTGGAGTGTGGATTCCTTGGATTATAAGCCTGGCATTTCGCCGGAAACAATTCTAAAAAGGGTTTCTGTTGCTAAAAGTGGTGATATCTTTTTGTTTCATAATGATACGCCCCATACCGAAAAAGTACTTGAAAAGGTTATTGACACACTTAGGGAAAATGGATTGGAGCCGATACCGGTATCAGAACTGATTATAAAGAAAGATTATGAAATCCTTCATAATGGAAGACAGGTACCCAAAAAGTAACCGGAGCAATTGGAGTAGTATTGAAAGATCTGCATAAAAGCCGTTAACCCGGTTAGGGATAAAAGCCGACATAAAACACAGACCCATTGCAGTTACTTTTAAAGGTAAGCAGGAGCAGTCTGTCATCCTGAACAAAGTGAAGGCTCTCGCTTTACTCTAGACTGGATCTTCGCTGCGCTCAGGATAAAACACATATCTCTGCAGCAACTTATGAGCTTGCTAAGGGGGGATGAACAGTGACCTTTTGCAGCTTTATTACCCGGCAAAATAAGGAAAACAGTTTACAAACAGAAATATCAGTGGTACTATTACAAATGATTATCAGGGTGTGAAACGAAACGGAGGAAAAGAATGGCGAAGTATCTGGTTATTGTTGAATCACCGGCCAAGGCAAAAACCATCAAAAAATATCTGGGTGCCAGTTATAAGATAAAAGCATCCATGGGCCACATCAGAGATCTTCCTAAAAGCCAGATTGGTGTGGATATAAAGAATGATTTTGAACCTAAATACATCAATATACGCGGCAAGGGTGATTTGATCAACGAACTGAAAAAAGATGCAAAGGATGCCGACAAGATATTCCTCGCAACCGACCCCGACCGTGAAGGAGAAGCAATATCCTGGCACCTGGCAAATATTTTTAAAATTGATCAGAAGGATAAGTGCAGGATAACCTTTAACGAAATTACAAAAAACGCTGTGGTAAAGGCTGTGAAAGCGCCAAGAACCATCGATATGGATTTGGTGGACGCACAGCAGGCTCGGCGTATTCTGGATCGCATTGTGGGTTATCAGATAAGCCCCCTGCTTTGGAGGAATGTAAGAAAAGGGCTCAGCGCCGGAAGGGTACAGTCTGTTGCAACGAAGATGATATGCGACCGGGAATATGAAATAGAGGGCTTTGTTTCTGAAGAATTCTGGCGATTGGAGGCCGTTCTGAAAAAGGCCGATGGGAAGACATTTCTTTCTAAGTTCTATGGCTTGAAAAACAAAAAGCAGGACTTAAAGCAAAAAGAAGATGTGGATGAGGTGCTCCGGAAGCTTCAAGCAGTCCCATTTATTATTGCGAAGGTGAAGCATGGAGACAAAAAACGCACCCCGGCTCCTCCTTTTATCACCAGTACACTACAGCAGGAAGCCGCAAGAAAATTTGGCTTTTCCACAAAGAAAACAATGATGCTGGCACAGCAGCTGTATGAGGGTGTTGAGATCCAGGGTGAGGGCTCTGTAGGGCTGATCACGTACATGCGAACCGATTCAACCCGTATTTCGGAAGAGGCGCTGTCCCAGGCCAGAGAATTTATTCAAAAAAATTATGGTGCCAAATACCTGCCAGAAAAAGCAAGGGTTTATAAAACAAAATCTGCCGCACAGGACGCTCACGAGGCGATTCGACCAACCACGGCCGAGCTTCCCCCCGAACGGGTAAAAAGCTCTCTGCAAAGGGACCTTTTCAGGCTGTACAAGCTGATTTGGGAAAGGTTCATCGCTTCTCAGATGGAGGCTGCCTTATATGATACGATGACAGTGGACATTGAGGCAGGGGAATACCTGTTCAAATCTGCGGGCTCGCGGATTTCCTTCAAGGGCTTTTTAGTGTTGTACGAAGAAGGAACGGATGACGAAAATGAAGGTGAAAATGAAAAAGAGCCCATGCTGCCCGAACTCACCGAGGGAGAAAAGGTAAAACCGGTCGAGCTGAAGCCATCACAACATTTCACTCAACCTCCTTCAAGGTATACCGAAGCAACCCTGGTAAAGGTTCTGGAAGAAAAAGGTATTGGCCGTCCAAGTACTTATGCGCCTACCATCAGCACGATCATTTCAAGAGGGTATGTCGTAAAAGATAAGAAGTACCTGCTTCCCACTGAGTTGGGGCGGATTGTGAACCGATTGATGGAGGAGTATTTCCGCAATATCGTAAACATAAATTTTACAGCGGATATGGAAACCCAACTGGATGATGTTGAAGCCGGAAAGCGGCAATGGAAGGATCTGCTGAATGATTTCTATAAAGACTTTGAACTGACCCTGAAGACAGCAGAGGAGCAAATCAGCAAGGTAGAGCTTCCCGTTGAGGAATCCGATGAGGAGTGCGAAAAGTGTGGTCGGAGGATGGTCATAAAAATGGGGAGATACGGAAAGTTTCTGGCATGCCCGGGCTTCCCGGAGTGCAGAAACGCAAAGCCTATTCTGGAGGATGCCGGCGTTGTTTGCCCCAAATGCGGAGGGAAGATTTACAACAAGAAAACCAGAAAGGGAAAGAGTTATCTAAGCTGCGAGAACTATCCAACCTGCGACTTTTCTTCCTGGGAAATGGCTTCGGACAGAATATGCCCGGAGTGTGGCAGCTTTATGACCAAAAAATTCAAGGGCAATAAAATTCAATTTACCTGCGCCCGTGAATCCTGCGCCCATACAATGATTGAGGCTCGCCAGAGAAAGGAAGAGGAAGCATCAGAGTGAGTGGGTGATTCTGTTGGACAAAATTACACCTTTTTTCTACTGGAGTATTAAAAACATGAAATAAAAGCCGAAAATGCCTGAATGATAGTAACCTGTCATTCAGGCATTTGCTTTTTATCTGCTAAACTGGCAGGCTGTGTGCCTGCAGGGGGAAAGAGATGACAGGTAAGACCAAGGAAGGCAAAATAAAAGGAGGCGCTGCAATACATGGATTGCCCCACAAAGGAGGATGCCAGATAGGACAATATGGCAGCATAGAGCCCTATGATTTCCGGGTTCAGCTTTTTCATGTTTTTTAGCAGCGGTAAAAAGAAAAAGAAGAGAGCGCAGCAATAAAACACAAGCGCAGGAATGCCCAGGCTTGCTGATAATTGGATGAACTCGTTATGAGGCCGGTCATGATTCAGATTGTCCAGGGTATATCGAGCTTGCAGGTTTTCAGGACCATATCCGAAAATCGGTTTCTCCAGGGTATATTTGATGCCAAGCTTCCACAGGATCCATCTGTTTGAGCCTGCTTTTGGTGCTGTCTCATTATTTTCAACAATGTTCACGATATCTTTGGTTAACGTTTTCGCTTCCTGTGTCAGATAATTGCTTTTTAGGTTCATCCCAAACGATAACAGAATGAACACTAGAACAAGAATACCTGCACACAGTCTTGCCTTTTTTGTATAGATAAAGGTTAACACAAAAAGAAAAATCAACCCCATGACAACAGCCACATAAGGACCGAAGGATTTGTTCGTGATCAATGCGGCAACCAATATGGCAAAGGGAAGCAGCCAGAAGAGCGAGGCTTTATTCAGCCTGCCCTCTCGCAGGGACAATGCTGCAGCCAGCATGGTGGCCAAGCTGAGAAAATAACCATAATGATTGATATTTTGAAACATGGCAGCTTTGTATTTGAAGGACAGAAGGAGATTCAGTTCAGGTTGGTTGATCAACATGAGGATTGACAGGATTGTGGCAGATAACACAAATATTCGCATCAGATTTACACGAAATCTTTGTTCTTTTAAGATGTAACCACAGCAAAATATACCGGCATAAGCAAAATAGGTGAGTATCCCTTCGTTTCTGTATGGTGTACCATATAATGATAGAGTTTTATTGCTGGAAAAAGCATAGGAAAAGACACTCCAGACAAGCAACAGGAGCAAAAACAGCGGGACAGGGTGACTTTTCAGTATTTTTGAAAGCCTTTTGTCCTGATGATGCATGATAATATTTTTCCATAAAACCAAAAGCATTAGGAAAATGCCGGAGAAACCAATGAACCGAATAAACTGAACCCAATAGGTACCCAGCGTTCTTTGGTTGTCGTTCAAATAGAAACTGTCATGATATTTTAATAAGATGCTTCTTAGAAGAACATACAATGGTGAAGCAGCAAGTGCTGTAAGCAACCAGAAAGCAATTCTGTTCAGCGAAGACGAAGGAATGTATTGAATGAACTCTCTGAAGCTTTTAATTGATCGGATGTCACTTTTCAATTGTTTTAATTCATCCTGAATTTTTTGTTTCATGAATTCCCCTTATTCCAGTTTGTACGCAGTACTTAGCGCAGCACCTATTCCTCTTCGGCATAATCCTCTACCAGTGCCATGGTTCTGCTGTAGGAAGCCTGCAGCATGCCGGCCAGCTTGGCGTCCATGTCTTCAAAAACACTGTCTTCGGCGGAGGGCACGGGGCAAATTGAATATTTGTAAACACCGTTCACCGTGTAACGGTAAACCCATGTTGGAATATGTTTTACCTTGACAAGGGAGGCTTTACCCGTCTCCAAATCCTTTTGCAGGGTGAGGTTGACCATCATGCCGTCCTCGGTGAATTCATTGATATTCTTATCGTCAATGGTTCCTTTAATCTGGTTTGAAAGAAAGTTTCCCATGGCATAGTTGACATACTTGGTTTCCCCGTTCACTTCCAGCACCTCTGAAGGTTGAACCACATGCGGGTGAGAGCCAAGAATGATGTCTGCACCCCAGCTGAATAAATCGGCAGCAAGCTGCTGCTGCTCGCTGCTGGCTTGTTTTCTGTATTCCAAACCCCAATGCATCATCACAATGACAAAATCGACTTGTGGCGAAAGGGCTTCTATTTCAGTTTTCATTTTATCTGTGTTGATCAAGCTTAGATGAGCGCTGCGCTGCTCTTCGGTTAAAGCGTTTTCATTCAAATTGCAGCCATAGGTGTAGGCCAAAAAGCCAACCTTGATGCCGTTCAAATTCTGTATTCTGAAACGCGGTTCGGCGGCATTCTCATAGGTTCCGATAACCTGCATGTTTTCCTGTTTGATCAGGTTTCTGGATTCGATAAGCCCCTTCAGTTTCCGATCCAGGCTGTGGTTGTTGGCCTGGTTCACCATATCGAAGCCGGTATCAGCAAATGCGGACATGATTGCGGGCGGTGCATTGAAAAGAGGATAACCCGTATAATTTTTATCGGTTTCCATCACAACCCCTTCAAAGCTGACAAGGGAAAAGTCTGCGTCGTCGATGTAGGGTTTGACCTTATCAAAGATATATCTGTAATCATAAGTGCCGTCGTCTGTTGCTCCTGATTTGAAAACACTGCCATGCATGATCACATCACCGGCCGAAAGGATGGAAGCTGTTATGATAGGCATGGGTGTAGGTGTGGGAGCTGCTGTGGGTACAGCAGTAGGTTCCACGTTAATATCAACCTGATCGGGAACAGCATTCTGAACACCGCAACCGCTGAATACCGTGACAATGAGCAAGATGACAATAATAACCTTCTGTTTTATCATGATGAACCCCCATTTGGCTTATAGTAACACAGGTAACTGGTTTGCAATTGCAACACACCCCAGATGCATGGGCGAGCAGCAGGCTTTAGCCTGTGACAAGCTGCTATATCGAGGCAGGAGATATGCTCACCGCCCTTATTCAGGTAATTGCTGCCCGCCACGAAACGTCTTATGCCTCTGGCTAAAATACGTTACAGAGGTGGGGGACATATTTATCTCGTTATTCTATCATAATTATGTTACCGGTTGCAATGAAGTTGGGTATAAACGAGACAAGAATCATGAAGAATTCAGAAAAATGAAAGTGATAAATCAGAAGAAATGAAAAAAAGGAACAGTATAATAGAGTTATAGCATGGGATGATGTCCTCTGCTAAATAAAGTTTTATAGCGTATCCATGCACAATTGGTTCTGTTATTACAAAAACTTAACTCTGGAAAGAGGTGTTTTATTTTATGACGATGACGATGACTCAAAAGATATTGGCCAGGGCGTCAGGGTTGGAAAATGTAAAGCCCGGGCAGCTCATTCAGGCCAAGGTAGATATGGTGCTCGGAAATGACATTACCGCACCGGTTGCGATCAAGGAATTTGAAAAAGCCGGGCTGAAAAAGGTTTTCCATACCGATAAAATTGCACTCGTACCCGATCACTTCACTCCGAACAAGGATATTAAATCGGCCGAGCAGGTAAAGATGATGCGGGAATTTGCCCGTAAAATGGAAATCAAAAACTTTTTTGAGGTGGGCCAAATGGGTGTTGAGCATGCGCTTCTGCCCGAACTTGGCCTGGTGACCGCCGGTGATGTCGTCATCGGAGCAGATTCCCATACCTGCACTTATGGTGCCCTGGGCGCATTTTCAACCGGTACCGGCAGCACCGATATGGCCGCGGCCATGGCTACCGGTGAAGTCTGGCTGAAGGTTCCAGAAGCAATTCGGTTTCATTTAATCGGCAAGCCCTCCGAATGGGTGTGCGGGAAGGATATCATTCTCCACATCATCGGTTTGACCGGTGTGGACGGCTGCTTGTACAAATCCATGGAATTCACAGGTGACGGGTTGGATTTTCTGACCATGGACGATCGTTTCACCATTGCCAATATGGCTATTGAAGCTGGTGCCAAGAACGGCATTTTTGAAGTGGATGGTGAAACACTGAAATATATCCGCGAGCATTCCACCAAGCCCTTCGAGGTTTTCCGGGCGGATGAACAGGCAGAATATGTTCAGGAATACACGATTGATTTAAGCAAGCTGATGCCAACGGTTGCTTTTCCGCATCTTCCCGAAAACACCAAAACCATCGACGATGTGGGTGATATACCCATTCATCAGGTGGTTATCGGTTCCTGTACAAATGGCAGAATGGAAGATATGCGCATTGCGGCAAAGATTCTGGCAGGCCGAAAGGTGCACCAAGATGTCCGGTGCATCGTTATTCCGGCAACACAGCGCATCTGGAAGGAATGTATGAAGGAAGGGCTGTTCGATATCTTTATTGATGCGGGCTGTGCTGTCAGCACCCCCACCTGCGGGCCATGCCTGGGCGGGCATATGGGAATTCTGGCAGCTGGTGAACGTGCCGTTTCCACCACAAACCGGAATTTTGTGGGCAGAATGGGTCATGTGAACAGTGAGGTCTATCTGGCAAGCCCGGCCATAGCGGCTGCATCAGCTGTAACCGGCAGGATATCCTCTCCCGATGAGCTCATGGGGCAGTAAGCTGAAAGAAAGGTGATTGATATGAAATTTGAAGGAAAAGTGATTCAATACGGCGACAACGTTGATACCGATGTGATCATTCCGGCGCGCTACCTGAACACCTCTGAGCCCGGTGAACTGGCCAGGCACTGCATGGAGGATTTGGATGCCGGCTTTGTTACCCGTGTTCAAAAGGGTGATATCATGGTGGGTGGTTTCAACTTCGGTTGCGGTTCCTCCCGTGAGCATGCCCCTATTGCAATAAAAGCCTCCGGAATATCCTGTGTAGTTGCAAAGACCTTTGCCAGGATATTCTACAGAAATGCCATCAATATTGGCCTTCCAATCGTGGAATGCCCGCAATGTGTTGAACAGACAAAGGAAGGTGATAAATTGGGGGTTGATCTTGAAAAGGGAATTCTCACCAATTATAATCAGGGAAAAACATATAAAATCGAGCCTTTCCCGGAGTTCATCCAAAAAATAATTACAGCAGGCGGTTTGATGAATCACATTCGAAAGGTGTAAAGGCAAGTATCCGGTTTCTTGAAACGTAAGTGGATCTCACTTGAAAAGAAACAATAGAGTATCTGGCTTCTTGAAACAATTTTAAATCGAACCAAAACACGACGGATTATGTTGGAGGAAAAAATGAAAGGTTATAAAATTGTGGTTATGCCCGGTGATGGTATTGGCCCTGAAGTTGTAAAGCAGGCACTGAAGGTTTTGGATCGCGTGGGTGAAAAATGCGGTTTTCAAATGCAATACGAATATGCAGACATTGGCGGAATCGCCATCGATAAAACAGGGGATCCCCTGCCCGAAAAAACCGTTGCGGTTTGTAAAGCTGCTGATGCTGTTTTGCTGGGTGCTGTGGGAGGGTACAAATGGGATAACCTTCCGGGGGATAAACGCCCGGAAGCAGGCCTTCTGGGAATCCGAGCAGCGCTTGAGCTTTTTGCCAATTATCGTCCGGCAGCCATTTATGGCCCGCTGCAAGCAGCCAGCCCGCTCAAAGAAAGGATCACAAAGGACGGCCTGGATATTCTGGTCTTACGGGAGCTTACAGGCGGCCTGTATTTCGGTGAAAAGAAAAGATTGATCGACAAAAATGGCCATCCTGCTGCATACGACACCATGATTTACCGCAAATATGAGGTGGAGCGCATTGCAAGGCTTGCCTTTGAAGCAGCAAGACTGCGCCGCAAAAAGGTTACCTCGGTAGATAAGGCTAACGTGCTGGAGGTTTCCCGTTTCTGGCGTGAAATCGTTGTGGAGGTGGCAAAGGATTATCCGGATATTCAGCTGAACCACATGTTTGTTGATAATGCCGCCATGCAATTGGTCATTCACCCCGAGCAGTTCGATGTGATTGTTACAGAGAATATGTTCGGTGACATCCTGTCCGATGAAGCCTCCATGCTGACGGGATCTATAGGAATGCTGCCTTCGGCTAGCCTGGGCTCCGGAAGCCTGGGGCTGTATGAACCGGTTCATGGTTCAGCACCCGACATTGCGGGACAGAACCTGGCAAACCCGCTTGCAACAATTCTATCGGTGGCCATGATGCTGAAATACTCCTTCAAGCTTGAAGATGCGTCAAAAATGATAGAAGACGCGGTTTTAAAGGTATTGAACGAAGGCTTGATGACAAAAGATATTGCTACAGAGGCTGCCACGGTGATCGGTTGCGAAGAAATGGGTGACGCAGTAGCCCAAAGGGTATGATGGATTTTTATCGAAATGTTTCAGGTGCGTGACACATTCCATGATGCTGCGTAGGTGCAAAAAAGTATAACATCACAACGTTATGGTTTATGTGATGGTACTGATTGAACGGCAGGGAGGGGTTGTATTTTGAAATTAACTGGTGCAGATATTATTATTGAATGCTTAAAAGAACAGAATGTAGATACCATATTCGGTTTCCCTGGGGGGGCTGTATTAAATATTTATGATGCGCTATATAGAAGAGGTGCGGGCATCCGGCACATCCTTACATCCCACGAGCAGGGTGCTTCTCATGCAGCCGACGGCTATGCCAGGGCCAGTGGGAAAACAGGTGTTTGCCTGGCAACCTCAGGCCCGGGTGCAACCAACCTTGTGACCGGAATAGCAACAGCCTATATGGATTCCGTTCCCTTAGTGGCCATTACCGGCCAGGTGCCATCCGCGCTGATCGGCAGGGATTCCTTCCAGGAGGTGGACATCACTGGAATTACCGAACCCATTACCAAGCATAATTTTCTGGTAAAGGATGTTCACGAACTGGCCGAAACCATGCGAAAAGCCTTTGAAATCGCAGCAAGCGGCCGGCCGGGGCCTGTTCTTGTAGACGTATGCAAGGATGCCACAGCAAATACCGCTGAATTCATACCCTATGACGGTAAAAAAAGGTTGAACCTTGATATTAAAAACTTGTTTTCCGAAGCAGATCTGGAAACCGCAGTACAAGCGATACAGAGTGCCAGCAGGCCTGTGATTCTGGCGGGCGGCGGCACCATTATTGCAGGGGTCACAAGCCTGCTGCTAAGCCTTTCCGGGAAACTGCATATCCCTGTTGCCACTACACTGATGGGCACAGGCGCCGTTCCTGCCTCATACCCGTTATATACCGGGCTTCTTGGCATGCATGGCACAAGGGTATCGAACAAGGTTGTTTCAGAATGTGATTTGCTGATCAACATCGGCGCTCGTTTCAGTGACCGCGTGATTAGCGACATGAAACGGTTTGCACCAAATGCCCGGATCATACATATCGATGCTGATCCGGCTGAAATCAATAAGAATATCTCCGTGCAGTTTGCTCTGACTGGAAAAATTGATCTCATATTGCAAGGAATTCTGGACAGAACAAAACAGGTTGACGAAACAGAATGGGCAAAAACAGCAAAAAACTGGAAGGAAGAATACAGGCTTCAATTCCCGGAAAATGGTACGCTTCGCCCTTCTTATATCATTCAAAAATTCAATGAGCTTACCGGTTCAGATGCGATCATCACCACCGAAGTGGGGCAGAATCAAATCTGGGCTGCACAGTATTATGATTACATCCGCCCAAGGCAGTATGTTTCTTCAGGCGGTCTAGGCACCATGGGTTATGGAACAGGTGCTGCCATTGGTGCGCAAATGGCCAACCCCGATAAAAAGGTGATCAACTTTGCAGGGGACGGAAGCTTCCGGATGAACTGCAACGAGCTTGCCACAGCTGTGCACTATAAGCTTCCGGTAATCATCGCTGTGCTGAACAACGGCACTTTAGGCATGGTCAGGCAGTGGCAAACCATGTTCTATGACAAAAGGTACTCCCAGACCACGCTGGACAGGGGGCCGGATTTTGTAAAGCTGGCTGACGCATATGGTGCCGTCGGTATCCGGGTGAAAACCCCGCAGGAGGTTTGCCCCGCCATTGAAAAGGCGCTTGCCTGTAAGGATGTTCCTGTAGTCATGGATTTTGTGATCGACATTGATGAACGGGTTCTTCCCATCGTTCCTCCGGGTAAGGGGATTGATCAGCTGATATACGCGTAGGCTGAACTTAATGCAAGTCAGAGGGCAGTATGATGACTATTTCATTATTATTAAAATAGTTATGCAAGAAATAAAGGAGTGACAGAACGATGCGCAGTGATATAATAAAAAAAGGAATTGAAAGGGCACCTCATAGGTCACTTTTTAAAGCGATGGGGTATACCGACGAGGAAATCGCCAGGCCGTTGATCGGTGTGGCGAACTCTGTGAATGAAATTGTTCCCGGCCATATCCATCTCGACAAGATTGCCGAGGCGGTGAAAGCAGGCATTCGGGCTGCCGGTGGCACTCCCGTTGAGTTTGGCTGCATCGGTATCTGTGACGGGATTGCCATGGGCCATCTGGGAATGAAGTATTCACTGGCCTCCAGAGAGCTGATTGCCGATTCCTGTGAAGCCATGGCCATGGCGCACAGCTTTGACGGGATGGTTTTTATTCCGAATTGTGACAAGATTGTTCCAGGAATGCTGATGGCAGCAGCAAGGGTAAATGTGCCCTCCATCGTTGTCAGCGGCGGGCCTATGCTTTCGATAGAAAAAGATGGCGCTTACCTTGATTTGAATAGTGTTTTTGAGGCGGTAGGGGCAGTCAAGGCAGGAACAATGACCGAGGATGAGGTGGCAGAATATGAAAACAGTGCATGTGCCAGCTGTGGATCCTGCTCGGGCATGTTTACCGCAAACTCGATGAACTGCCTCACCGAGGTGCTGGGAATGGGTCTTCCCGGAAACGGCACCATCCCGGCGGTATACGCCGAAAGAATCCGTCTGGCCAAACAAGCCGGTATGAAAATCATGGAGCTTGTTGAAAGGGATCTGAAACCATCAGACATCCTCGTTACGGAAGCCTTTGAAAATGCACTGACATTGGATATGGCCCTGGGCTGCTCTACAAATTCGGTGCTGCATTTGCCGGCCATCGCCCATGAGGTTGGGCTGCGGCTGGACCTGGACATGATCAACCACATCAGCTCAAGGGTACCAAACCTTTGCAAGCTTGCGCCAAGCGGCCCGTACCACGTGCAGGATTTGTACCAGGCTGGCGGCGTGCAGGCTGTCATGAAGGAATTATCCAAAAAAGATCTGCTGCATCTTGGTTTAATCACGGCAACCGGCCGCACAGTGGGTGAAAACATACAAAATGCTAAGGTTTTAAACAAAAACGTAATTCGCAGTATAGACAATCCCCACACGCAAACCGGCGGCATTGCCATCCTGAAGGGGAATATCGCGCCAGACGGGGCCGTGGTAAAACGGGCGGCGGTTGCCGAGGAAATGCTGGTACACAGCGGTCCTGCCAGGGTGTTTGACAGTGAGGATGCGGCGATTGAAGCCATCTATGGCAGTAAAATCAATAAAGGTGATGTGGTGATCATTCGGTATGAGGGGCCCAAGGGAGGGCCTGGCATGCGTGAAATGCTCGGCCCCACGTCAGCAATCGCCGGGATGGGCCTGGACAAAGATGTAGCGCTTATTACCGATGGCAGGTTTTCGGGAGCATCCCGCGGGGCTTCCATCGGGCATGTTTCGCCCGAAGCAATGGTGGGCGGCATGATAGCAATAGTTCAGGATGGTGATATCATCAACATCAATATTCCTGAGGGCAGGCTGGATGTACAGCTGTCGCAGCAGGAAATCAACAGCAGGCTGCAGGGCTGGAAAGCACCCGAACCTCGTATTAAAACCGGATATCTGGGAAGATACGCAAGGCTGGTTTCTTCTGCAGACAAGGGAGCAGTATTGGAATAGTAACCTGAGGGCTTGTTAAGAAACGAAGCTCTTTGACTCAAAAGAAAACCCACTGATATGTACCTGTGGGAGGATAAACCCAAATGAAACACTCCCAAGTGCTCTAAAAATGTGGAAGCGAGGAGGAGCCAAAATGAAACATGTTCTGTCGGTATTGGTAAATAATCACGCAGGGGTACTGTCAAGGGTATCCGGGCTGTTCAGCCGCCGCGGCTTTAACATTGATAGCCTGGCGGTGGGAATTACGAACAATCCTGCGATCTCAAGGATGACCATCGTGGTAGAGGGGGATGAAAATACGGTTGATCAGGTTGAGAAACAGCTGAGCAAGCTCATCGACATCCTCTGTGTTCAGCGGCTTGATATTGAGAACTCTGTCCATCGTGAACTGGCCTTGATCAAGGTGAACGGCGATACTTCGGTTCGTTCTGAAATTATGCAGATTGCCGAGGTGTTTCGCGCAAACATTATCGACATCTCGAAAAAGACGCTGACGATTGAAATTTCGGGCAGTGCTTCAAAGGTTGCAGCAATGCAGGAAATGCTGCGCCCGTTCGGAATTCTCGAGGATGTAAGAACAGGTCTGATCTCCCTTGAGCGCGGAAAAAAAACCATAGAAACCTAGAAGCATGAGTTACAGGAGTGCGGTTCTGTTGCCTGACCAGGCAACAGAAGTTGCAAGGTTGAAACAGATAGCACAGCGAGGATTCTTTTAGTACATGAAACCCAGGGAACTCAGCTGTGCTCAATAAATAAGATACATAGGGACAGTTCTTTATTTTATGAAACTAAATGAAGGAACCACCCTTTGTGCTGAATAGAAAGAAAGGATGAATGAAAATGGCAAAGATGTTTTATGACAGTGATTGTGAACTGAAGCTGCTGGATAACAAAACAGTAGCAATCATAGGTTATGGAAGCCAGGGACATGCCCATGCGCTGAACCTGAAAGAAAGCGGTGTGAACGTTGTGGTAGGCCTGGCACCGGGGTCGAAAAGCCGGGAAAAGGCCCAGGCTGCAGGACTGAAGGTTCTTGACACCGCAGAGGCCGCAAAGGCAGCCGATCTGATCATGATACTGGTTCCGGATCAGATACAGGCAGATATCTACAGGGATAGCATTGAAAAAAACCTTGAAGAGGGAAATGTACTGTTGTTTGCCCATGGCTTTAACATTCATTACAATCAGATTGTTCCTCCGGAAAATGTGGATGTGGTGATGGTTGCTCCGAAAGGACCCGGCCATACCGTACGTTCTCAATATACCGAGGGTCGGGGTGTTCCTTCACTGATTGCCATCCATCAGGATTTTAGCGGAAAAGCCCGTGAATACGCTCTGGCTTATGCAGCAGGAATCGGAGCAGGCCGTGCGGGAATTCTGGAGACGACCTTCCGGGAAGAAACTGAAACCGATCTCTTTGGCGAACAGGCAGTTTTATGCGGCGGTGTTACCGAACTGATGAAGGCCGGGTTTGAAACCTTGGTGGAAGCAGGTTACCAACCCGAGAATGCATATTTTGAATGCATCCATGAAATGAAGCTGATCGTTGATCTGATCAACCAGGGCGGCTTTGAATACATGCGCTACTCCATCAGCGATACGGCGGAGTATGGCGATTATACCACCGGGAAAAAGATCATCACCGACGAAAGCCGAAAAGCGATGAAGCAAGTTTTGTCCGAAATTCAGGATGGCACTTTTGCTTCCAAGTGGATAGCCGAAAACAAGGCAGGGGGACGTGCCCAATTGCTTGCTACCAGACGCAAGGAATTGGACCATCCTCTTGAGAAGACCGGGCGTGAATTGAGAAAAATGATGTCATGGCTTAAAAAGTAAACTTGACAAATCCTTAACCATGCGGTATCTTTTTGGTAAAGCCATAATTCTCGAGTAAAAAATGGCTAACTCAGAGACATTTAGCTAACTGATAGGGGGATTTACCATGAAAGCAACCGGTTATGTAAGGAAACTTGACTCACTTGGACGTATCGTTCTTCCCAAATCACTTCGCAGGCAGTTGAACATTAAAGAAGGGGACAGTATTGAAATGTTTGTCGATGATCAAGGCAATGTTGTTTTAGACAAATATATCCCAAGATGTACCTTTTGTGAGATCAGCAGCGAAAGCTTGATAGAATATAAGGGAAAAAATATTTGCAGAGATTGTCTGAACATAATGTAAGTCCAGACTATTGTTCATCCCAGCGGAAGGTCTTTATTGACCTTCTGTTGAGGAACTGACAGCAAGCCAACCCAGTCATAACAGGAAAGCATTTTAAATTTTAATATGATTGTAAGGTAAGATAATGCGGCAGAATTGAATGATCTGCCGTTTTTTTATGATTCATAACAAGGTTTTCGAGTCAGTATCTGAGGTGGTTCTTTTCATGTATTTCTTGTTTCTCACCCATACCAAAAGGGTAAAATGATTACAGGGTTGACCATGGAATGACCTGAAAGATTTAGGCAAGCATATCCGGAAAGACGGAGGGGATCATGCTGATTCGTGAGTTGACAGAACAAATTGAAGAAAAAACGTTTTCACCTTTTGCGCAGTTGGTTTCAAAATCACAAGGAAGAAAACGGCTGGAAGAAAAGTGTGACATCCGAACAGATTTTCAAAGGGATCGGGATCGAATCATCTACTCGAAAGCTTTCCGCAGGCTAAAACACAAAACACAGGTTTTTATTTCACCCGAGGGAGACCATTACCGAACCAGGCTGACGCATACACTGGAGGTTTCACAGATCGCCAGAACCATTGCACGCAGCCTGCGGTTGAATGAAGACCTCACCGAGGCCATTGCGCTGGGCCACGATTTAGGGCACACTCCCTTTGGGCATGCAGGTGAAAGGGTATTGCAGGAAATCTGTCCCCTTGGTTTTAGCCATAATGAACAAAGCATCCGGGTGGTTGAAGCACTGGAAAAGGGCAGGAAGGGGCTGAATCTGACGAGGGAGGTTCTGGATGGCATTTTATGCCACACAGGTGAACACCAGGCATCAACCCTTGAAGGGAGAATTGTTAAATTTGCCGACAGGATTGCTTATATTAACCATGATATTGAGGACGCCATCCGAGGCGGCGTTTTATCCCGAAATGAACTGCCCGCAGGCTGTATGAAGGTATTGGGGAATACCTCCAGTGAACGGATTAATAATATGATTGTCAATATCATCGAAAACAGCACGGGCAAAAACGAAATAACAATGAGTGCTGAGTACAGGGAAGCAACCGATGCTCTTAGAAGTTTTCTGTTTCAGACGGTTTATATCGGTTCCAGTGCAAAAGCAGAAGAGGGAAAGGCAGAGAACATGATACGGCAGCTTTATCGACAGCTGCTGCAAGCCCCAAGGCTGCTGCCGGACGAATATTTCAGTGAAATTGAGAAAGACGGAATACACCGTGTTGTATGCGACTATGTAGCCGGGATGACAGACCGCTATGCCGTAAAGGTATTTCGTTCCATGTATATTCCGGATTCATGGAAAGAATGGTGAAAAGTTTGTGGAGGTGCATCCAAAAGTTGATTATTCATCCATTGCATGTTCAGCGGTTGAATTTTTTTTATGAGAAAAAAGGAGTTTTGAGAAATTTGTCGAATAACATTAAGTGTGATCGATTGGGGGTCTTATGAATTACTATCCCGATGAACTCATTGAAGAAGTTCGGCTAAACAATGATTTGGTGGAGGTTGTTTCAGAATACCTTCATCTTGACAGGAAAGGAGGAAGTTATTTCGGGCTTTGTCCATTTCACCGGGAAAAGTCACCGTCTTTTTCGGTACAGCCGGTGAAACAGTTTTATTATTGCTTTGGCTGCAACAATGGTGGAAATGTATTTCATTTCATCATGCATATAGAGAATCTTGACTTTGTCGAAGCACTGCGTTTTTTAGCTGATCGTGCCGGAATGACACTTCCCGAGCCGGATAATCATGAGGAGCAGCATAAGATCAAGCTTAGAAAAGATCTACTCGAGGTAAACCGTGAGGCCGCAAGGTTTTACTATTCAACACTTGCAGGCAAAGCCGGGCTGCAGGCACAAAAATACCTGTATAACAGGGGGCTTGCGCTGCAAACCCTCAAACGGTTTGGCGTCGGTTTTGCTCCTGATGACTGGAGCGAACTGTCCAGAACGCTGCGAGCAAAGGGCTATCGTGAAGAGGTCTTAACGGAGTCCGGGCTAAGCATGAAAAATAAGAACGGAAGCCTCACTGATCGGTTCCGTAACAGAATCATGTTTCCCATCTTTGATCTAAGGGGAAATATTGTGGCCTTTGGCGGAAGAGTCCTGGACAATTCCACGCCAAAGTATGTAAATTCTCCCGAAACCCTTTGTTACAGCAAGGGAAGAGAATTGTTCGGAATGCATCTGGCCCGGAAAAGCACTGAAAAGAAGCTGTTAATTGTTGAAGGGTATATGGATGTCATTTCTCTGCACCAGGCTGGAATCGACTATGCGGTGGCCTCGCTGGGAACAGCACTGACCAATATGCAGGGGCGGATTCTTAAGAAATATGCAGATGAAATTATTGTTTGCTATGACACCGATACCGCGGGCAGAAAAGCTACCGACAGGGGGCTTGAAATATTAAGCCAGCTGGGCTGCCGTGCGAAAGTGCTTGAATTACCGGATGCGAAGGATCCAGACGAATATATTCGAAAAAATAGTGCAGAAAAGTTTAAAAACCTTGTAGATCGGGCAATATCACTGTTAGAATACAAAATCAGGCAGTTAAAGCTGAATTTTCCCACCGATACTCCGGAAGGGAAGCTGGCCTTCCTCAACGGAGCAGCAGATCTGTTGATCGAACAGGAAAACATGATGGAAAGGGAAATGTTCATGAAAACAATTTCCCGGGATTACGATATTACGATGGATACACTGCAGGCTGAAGTGAACAGAAGGCTGAACCAGAAAAAGAGAAGAGATAAAAACCGGGAATTTGACAAAGCAGCAAGAAAAATGACAGGCTCCATTGGTAGTTTTACAGCTAAAAAAAGAGAAGGACCCAGGGAGCAGAGCGAGCTTTTCCTCATAACCCTTCTTAGTGAAGAGAACTCTCTATATCTACAGGCAGCACAGCGCTACCCCGTATCCAGCTTTACTGAAGGTGAAATCAGGGACATGGCAGAAGTTTTATATCAAAGACTGAGTGACGGTCATGATTTTTTACTACATGAGTATATATCAAAGCTGAACCCGGAAAAAGCCGGTGCCATTATCGGATGTTCAGAGAAAGCCTGCAACTTTGATGAACCGCAGAAAGCATTTGACGATATTCTTCAATACTTGGAAAACATTAAGCTTGAGGAAGAATTAAAGGATATTCAAAGCCGCATCAGGAATAGTAACAACGGGGATGAGAAGAAGCAGCTTGTGAGCCGTATGATTCAGATCACGCAAAGGATGGCCAAATAATTAAACACTCCATTCAAATAAACGAGAGGTGGAATTAAGAAATATGGCAGATAAGGGAACAAAGAAAAAAGAATCTTCTGCCGGGATTACCGCTAATGAAGAACAGAATGCGCCCAAAGTAACTCCCGAGGTTAAAAAAGAGCCCTCCGTGGTTCTGCGTGAGCTGGCCGACACTGGGAAGGCAAAAGGTATGCTGACATACAGGGAAGTCATAGATGCTTTTGAAAAGATCGACATACCCCCGGAACAGATCGAGAAGGTTTATGATACGCTCGAGCATATGGGCATTGATGTCGTTCCTGAAATCGATGATGATATTGAAGAGGTTGACATCGATGAGGATCCCGAGTTAAGCATACCCGAGGGGGTTACCATCGATGACCCTGTCAGAATGTATCTGAAGGAAATCGGAAAGGTTCCGCTTTTATCAGCCGACGAGGAGATCGAGCTAGCACAAAGAATGGAATCCGGTGACGAAGAACCGAAAAAGAGGCTGGCCGAGGCAAACCTCAGGCTTGTTGTCAGTATTGCGAAAAGATATGTGGGAAGGGGCATGCTGTTTCTCGACCTGATTCAGGAAGGAAACCTGGGGTTGATCAAGGCCGTTGAGAAATTTGATTATAAAAAGGGCTTCAAATTCAGTACCTATGCTACCTGGTGGATCCGCCAGGCGATTACCCGGGCAATAGCAGATCAGGCCAGAACCATCCGTATCCCGGTGCATATGGTTGAAACCATTAACAAGCTGATCCGTGTTTCCCGCCAACTTTTGCAGGAATTAGGCCGTGAGCCGCTGCCCGATGAAGTGGCCAAAGAGATGGGCATGTCCGAGGACAAGGTTCGGGAGATCATGAAAATATCCCAGGAACCGGTATCCCTTGAAACCCCTATCGGCGAAGAGGAAGACAGCCACCTGGGGGACTTCATCCCCGATGATGATGCTCCTGCCCCGGCTGAATCGGCTGCATTCACGCTTTTAAAGGAACAGTTGATCGACGTGCTCGACACCCTTACACCACGTGAGGAAAAGGTGCTGCGGCTTCGCTTTGGCCTGGATGATGGGCGGGCCAGAACCCTGGAAGAGGTTGGCAAGGAATTTAATGTCACCCGTGAGCGCATCCGTCAAATCGAGGCGAAGGCGCTGAGAAAGCTGCGCCATCCCAGCAGAAGCAAGAAGTTGAAGGATTATCTGGATTAACACATTAAGGGAAAAATGCGTATTAAGGGGAAAATTTTTTAAGGTTTTTTTGTAAAATATGTGACTAAAAAGCAATAATAACTACATTTCCAAATCCAAGAGTTTTGTCAAGTACGTCTTATAAACTGAATGATAACTGAAAAAGCACACCTGTCGGGTTTTGTAAAACCGTCAGGTGTGCTTTTTATTAGATAAGCAAAATACAAAAAAGAATCCTCAGATTTGGTCAACCTACGGTTACTTTATTTTACCAAAAATAACTATATAAAGGGATGTAATAATACATGTAAAGTTAATGTAAAATTCCTATTATTAGGAGAGAAACGGTTGACAAATATTTTATAATGATATAGCATTTAACAAAAAGAATATATTGCCATTTTTTAACGATACGTGAGGGTTAAAAATGAAGAAAACACTACGCTTTATTTGTACAATTCTTATTGTTACTATGTTATCAACAATGCTTCCTGTAAATTTAATTGCTAAGGAAAATAACGGAAACACTAATGAGAAAAAAGAACCCCCCTTACAAGAGGTTATTTCTGAAAAAGAAACAGAAGCTACTATTGTTGAAGAGGTAATAGAGTTACGCGAGAGAAACATTAAACACTTCCGAAAAGATGATAAGAGCTTCGAAGCAGTCGTTTATGCTTCTCCCGTTCACTTTATGAAAGACGGTAAATGGGAGCAGATTGATAATACTCTTGTTGATGCGGTCGATGAGAATAAAGATAATGTATTGGAGAATAAATCCAATGACTTTAAGGTGAAAATAGCCAGTAAATCAGATGCTAAAAATCTTATAAGAATCCAAAAGGAGCATTATGAGTTATCATGGGGTCTGGAACAAGAGAAAAATCAAAAGATAATACAAAGAAACAAAAGAGTAATTTAACCGTTGCACCCAGGCCAGCGCCATAATCTACAGTATTGTAGAAACGGCTAGAGCAAATGGTCTCAACGTGTATTACTACATCAAGC
>JAGOJH010000123.1 GCA_017995215.1 Thermoclostridium sp. | reverse complement strand
TACTGCTCGTAACAGTACCACAAAAAACAAGGGCGTCTTATCCTTTCCTAGAATATTGTCATTATATCCATCATTTTCTGGACAGGCAAGATCATCAACTTTCGGGCTTTTTAGATTAGCTTAAACACCCTTTCCAAGAATGGTTTTGATCGTAATCAGCAGAACAACAGCGATTGTAACAGCAATATTTACCTTATGTACTCTTGTAACATTGTAAGAATCCTGTGACGCCATAAAGATACCCTCCAAGTCATTCTCCTGGTTCGAACCTGCAAAACCGGTGATTGAGCATCGATACTTCAAATACCGTAATATTGCATTTAATGTCAATCAAAGCGAAGGTCTTCTGCCTGAAATAAGTATCCCACTCACTCAGAATGACAAATAGTCGGCTTTATTCGTTACATAAAAGTTTTAGATATAGAATCACATTAGTGATATTATACCAACAAAATCAATTGTTGAATCACTAAACTTTCCCATCTTAAAAGCATTTTGTAAATTTTTTTGCTCAAAATCCGGGCTTTGTTCCACAGCCGGATGCAAAGACCTGGATATGAATGAAAAACATATAGCATCCTTTATGAAGCATATCAGAATGAAAAATCCCCTGCAAAAGCACTAAAGTCACTTTTACAGGAGATTTACAATGCAAATCACTGCTTCAGACCAGATCGATTACTTCCCGATTTCCTCAACACGCACTTTTGTGATGTGAACGCCAGCGATTGAGCCTCTGTTGCCAAGATTAAACTCCAGCCTTCCCATCGGGTCATCTTTGTTGGTCATTTCAAATTCATAGGTGTATGTTTTCCATTCTGTTGAAAGGGTCAGCGTAGTATCGGGAAGATACCGTATCCAGTTATTGTTCGGAGCTGAAACACATACGATGATATCTCTTGCTTCATCCGCATATGCATCAAAGCTGACACGGTATTTTTTACCCTTGATCATCGGCATTTCAGGTTGGACAAGCTGAACCGAGTAGTCCACAACTCCTGCATTCGTCGAGGTAATGGTGATCATGCCATCCTTGATTTCCGCTTTTCCTTCCCCCTGTTGGAACAGCAGGAATTTCCAGTTCACATCATCCGTCAGATCCTCTGCTTCGGCAAAATCACCGTTATAAATGAAGTTACCATCTTCAAGGGGCGTGCGGTAAAGTTTTTTCGGCTTCTGAACATTCGTGTCATATGAAGGCTTCTGATAAACCCTGACATAATCAATTTCAAATTCCGCTTTGTCAAAGTTCGTCGTTTCATCGGGGTTTCCAGGCCAATCACCACCCACTGCAAGATTCATCTGAACAAAAAATGGCTGATTGAACGGAGCGGGATATGGCTTTTCATCTTCCCCATTCACTGCTGTAAACCAGTCATTCACGGTTTTGTATAGATTCCCATCTATATAGAACCTCATTTCTCCCGGCTCCCACTCAACGGAGAACTCGTGGAAATCGCTCGCAAAGGTTCCGTTTGTCAATACAACGGTTCCCTGCTGACTGGCATGGGGTTCACCGTAATGGATCGTGCCATATGCAGTGTCGGTTTGATTACCCAGCACTTCCATAATGTCAATTTCACCGCATTTCGGCCACTGTCCGTAAAAGCCTTCATCCTTCGGCATCATCCAAATTGCAGGCCACAGGCCCTTGCCTTCGGGCACCTTTGCACGGGCTACCACCTTCCCATAGGTGAAATCCTCTTTGTTCTGTGTCTTAACCTTACCGGATGTGTAATAGTCTTTTCCGTTTGCATTCGTAGTTTTAATTGCTTTAAGAATCAGCTTTCCATCTCTTACGAACACATTCTTCTCTGAAGTTGTATATTCCTGAAGTTCATTGTTTGTCCAACCCGGTTCACGGGGGTCATGACTCCAGATGTCCATATCAAGGCTTTTCCCGTCAAATTCATCATTCCACAGCAGGGTATAACCATCAATCTGCGGAATAGCGGCCGGTGATGCTTCATTCAAGGCAGTATCATTCTTAACCGGTGTATCTGTGATTGGCGCCGGTGTGCTCTCCTTATTCACCGTTTCAGTCACATTTCCTGATGTGTTTTCTCCATCGTTTTTCTGCTTCGCCTTTTTCCCGCAACCTGCCATCATTCCCATCAGCAGGACCATCGAAATAATCAGGCATAAACTCTTTTTCAGTCTCATACCGCAATACCTCCTTTGATTTACAACAGTTTAATTAGCTCATCCAGTATTTGTGAATAGTGATCGTCGGTGATTCCGAAGTCCTTGGCCTTATAGGTCCATGCCGCCCGCGATATTCCATACTCGTTGAAGACGCTGTTGATATCCGAGAACCAGTTCAATGCGGAGGAAAGCGAGGTTTTATCAATCACTCCATACTCTCCGCAGTATAAAGCGGTATCTCGCTCTGCAGCAGTTCTGATTGCATCGGCAAATGCAGCTTTGATAAAGCTTCTATCTGCTTTTTCGGAGCGAATGCTGTCATAGAACTCACGGTGCATGGATGGAAGAAACCTTTCCGTTTCATCAACGCAGGTGTTAAAATCATTCGGATATTCCGTCGTGAAATCCGCCGGCATTTTATCTACCCAATAGGCTGACTGATGCGTAAAGATAAGAGGTTCATAAAAATGGAATGTGTATACGATATTTTCATCGTATGGGGTATCAAGCTTTCTGACCCAGAGGACGCTGTTATTTCTCACACCGCCCACCAGTATCCTGATGGTGGGGGCATACTTTCTGATTGCAGGAATTGTTCTGCTGATAAGCTCATTCCATATATTTACAACATTTTCATCCACCACTTCGTTCAGAAGTTCAAAAGAAACTCTTTCGTGGTCCTTTCCATAGCGCCTGGCAAATTCCTCCCAAAGAGAAATGAACCGCTCCTGACAGACAGGATTTCTGAACAATGCATCAGATGCCTCGTCAAAGCAAAAACCCATTGTTTTATGCAGATCCAGGATCATATTCAGCTTGTACTTTGCGCACCATTCCAGGCACCGGTCAATATAGGAGAACCCCTCTTCGATATAGCTGCCATCTTCTGAAGCAACAAGTTCATAATCGACAGGAAGCCTGATATGGTCGAGGCCCCATTTTGAGATCCGGCTGATATCATTTTCTGTGATAAACGATTCGTAATGTTCGCGGCCATGAATGCATTGTGAAAGCCAGCCGCCCAGGTTAATCCCTTTCCTGTAACCGGTGAATTCCTTCATTTTTGTTGCCCCCCCTTGTGATTTCATGGTATCATTTTTATATATGTAAATATACCGTTTTATTTGCTTTTATATAAAATTAATGATACAATTCCACATGGCCTCCAGGAGGAAATATTAACCATGAATACAAACAGAGAACTAAGCTACAGGGAATTTATCATGCGTGAAAACGATGCCTTTCACGCACCATATGATTCTGAGTTTGCCTTTTATATCGCTGTAAAAAACGGTGAAGTCAATAAGGTTTTACAAATGTGCGGGAATGAGTTTTCGGATAAGGGCGGGTTTGGAAAGCTATCCGATAATCCTCTTCAGAACATGAAATATCATTTTGTAGTTACGGCCGCATTAATCGCAAGACACTGTATCGAAGGCAGGATGGAGCATGAAACGGCATACAGCCTCAGTGATGTCTATATACAAAAAGCCGACAGGTGTACATCGATTGCACAGGTTTCGCAGCTTCATAAAGTAATGTCATTGGATTATACACAAAGAATGAAACAAATCCAGAAAAAGCAAATTTTCTCCAGGCAGATCGTCAAGTGCGTTGATTACATTTACAACAATCTTCACAAGAGAATTCTGATAACAGAACTTGCCCAATATACAGGTCTTAACCCCAGCTATCTTTCAAGACTTTTCAAAAAGCAAACGGGGGTTACCATTACCGAATACATTCAAAACAAGAAAATTGAAACTGCCAGAAACATGCTGCAGTTTTCAAGCTATCTTCCCTCACAAATTGCATCCATACTTGCTTTTCCGAGTCAAAGTTATTTTATTGAAGTATTCAGAAAAAAAATTGGAATGACACCAAAAAAATATCAGGATATATGCTTCAGGGAAACCGGATTGAATGAAAAGACATTCGCAGAGTAGATTTCCTTAAGCAGGAAGCGTCTATTCAGGCTTTTCAGCAACAGGTTCTTTTTTTACCGGTGCAGTTCTCAGACCTGAGCCAAATGTCCTTTGCAGCCAGTTCTTAAACCCGTCTGTTTTCACAGCAGCCCCCAGAATGCTCTTGATAATAACCATCAGTACCGGGCCGACGATCATACCCAATATTCCGAAAAGCTGTAAGCCCAGATACATCGCAAACAGCGTTAGCAGCGGATGGATGCCGATTTGCTGCCCGATAACTTTAGGTTCAATCATCTGCCTGATGACGATGACAATAATATATAACAGTAGAAGCGACAGGCCACGCTGATAATTTGCTGATAACAGGTCGACAATTCCCCAGGGAATTAAAATTGCACCCACCCCGAATATGGGCAGCGCATCCACGATGGCTATTAATAGAGCTATCAGCAGCCCATTTTCCACACGCATCACAATAAAGGCAATGGTTAATTCGGTAAAGGTTACAGACATCAGAATCAACTGGGCCCTTAGCCAGCCGAACAAAGCAGAAAATAGCTTGTTCATGACGGTGCGGGTTTTTTCCATCCAATGGCCTGGGATTTGGTTATCGAGGAACAGGTTGATCTTATTTCTGTCACTGGTCATAAAGTATGTGGCCAGAATGGTCACAACCAGGAAAAGCATGGCCTGTGGCAGGCTCATCGTAAAGTCTGTCGCACCCTTGACAATGGGATCAAGAAAATCCTTTGCGTTACTGGCAGCATCTGCAAAATATTGATCCAGCGTATCGCTGATTGTTTTGGGTAGCGAAATGTAGATGTTGTTAGCCTTCTCAAGCATTGCTTCGATAAACTGCTGCATGCTTCCAAAAATATCATTGATTTGGTTGTAGACATTAACGATTTCCTTGACCAATCTTGTAATGATTAAGCCCAGGATAGTTCCAACAATGGATAGAACCAAAAGAATGGAGATGATGGAACCCACTTTCCTGGGGATTTTAACCTTCTTCTCCATGAATTTGACCACCGGTTCGATCAGACTGGACAGGATGAACGCGATGATAAAGGGTATGCAATACACGCTTAGCCGTAATAACAAGTAGACACCTACTGCTATCAAGGCTATTTTGATAATAGTCCTAATTGTGTTTTTGCTCATACGCATACCTTTTTTACCCAAAAAATATTCTATCTTAATTCTATTACAACGGAAGCAATTGCGCAAGAAATAACGTGCTACTCAAGCAAATCTACCATATCCCTTTGAAGTATTCTAAGCTTGCGCCCCACCACATCTATCCTGCGGTCATCAACGCCCGACTTCATCTCTTCAAATAATAGTGCAGATACATCCTGGATGCCTTCCTTGATGTCTTCAAGAATACTAACCAGTTCAAGGTAGCGGAAGTTATGCTCGGCTGTCTGTTCAATACCACGACTCTCTTCGTGGTCTGCAGTAAGAACAAATGCCTCTTCTCTTGAAGGAATAATCGGATCTATATCAAACTGGGTCTTTATTCTGTCCGATAATGCATACAGTGCTTCTTCTCCGCCGTGAACCAAAAAAACGCGTTTTGGAAGCTCTCCAAAGTTTCTCATCCAGTTCAGCAGTCCAAGATAATCCGCGTGTCCGGAGTAACCGTCTATGGTCTCTATTCTGGCGTTCACACTAATTTCTTCCCCAAAAATATGAACGTTTTTCTCTCCCTCCAGAAGCTTTCTTCCCAAAGTGCCTTCTGCCTGATATCCGACAAAAAGGATGGTGCATTCCTCACGCCATAAATTATGCTTCAGGTGGTGCTTTATCCTGCCTGCTTCGCACATACCGCTGGCAGAAATGATAATGCAGCCCCCCTTGATGTCATTTAATGTTTTGGATTCTTCAGCGCTTCTTGTAAAGTGAAGATTGTCAAAGTCAAGCGGGTTTTCACCATTCTCTATATAACCCCGGGCTTCATCGTCATAACAATCCAGGTTCTTTCTGTATACCTCGGTAGCATTGATCGCCAGGGGGCTGTCGATATAAACGGGAACGTGCATCAGCTTGTTAACCCTGTCACCATATAATGTCCGGTTCTTGTTCAGCTCATAAATGATCTCCTGTGTCCGCCCGACAGCGAAAGAAGGAATGACCACATTTCCCCCATTTTGCAGCGTTTCAAGAATAATATCCATAAACTTCTCGGCCTTGCTCGCTTTGTCGGCATGCAGGCGATCACCATATGTAGACTCCATAATCAGATAATCGGCTTCGGATATGATTTCGGGATCCTTAAGGATGGGAATATCGGTATTTCCCATATCACCAGTAAATACCAGCTTCGTTTCCTTTCCGTTTTCACGAACCCAGATTTCAATAAAAGCGGAGCCGAGCATATGACCGGAATTAATAAAGCAAACCCTGATGTTTGGTGTAAGCTGTATCATCTGATCATATTCAATGCTTCTAAAAAGCCGTAAGCACTCCTGTCCATCCAGCATCGTATACAATGGTTCTTCAGGCTTCCGTCCGGCACGCATGCGCTTTCTGTTTTTCCATTCGGCTTCAAACTCCTGAATATGGCCGCTATCGGGAAGCAACAGCCGGCACAGGTCAACACTGGCTTTTGTTGCAATAACTTCACCCTTGAAACCATTCACATACAGCCAGGGGATACGTCCGCTATGGTCGATGTGGGCATGGGATAGAAGAACATAATCAATATCGGCCGGTTTTACGGGCAAGGGCTGCTCGTTCATTGCATCTTCCTTTGCCTGCCCCTGAAACAAACCGCAGTCAACCAAAATTCTGGTATTTCCCGTCTCGATCATGTGGCAAGAGCCTGTAACCGTTCTGGCAGCACCCAAAAAAGTCAGTTTCATCTTTACACCTCACAGAATGTTCATATTTAGCCAGTTTATCTATGGAACCAGGTCTAAGCATCGCTGCCCACCGCCTGAATTTAAAAACGTAATATATTTAAGAACGAACATCGATGCAAAAAGTCTTGCGCAAATTGAAAATTTGTGCTTATTCAGCTTGAATTTGTTTATCTATCACACCGCCGCCCAAAACAACCTCTCCATCATAAAACACGACGGACTGGCCAGGAGTAATCGCTCTTTGAGGAACCTGAAAATCTACACGGAGGGTTCCACCGTCAAGGGGAGTGATGATTGCATCAGCTTCTCTTGCAGAATACCTAACCTTTGCACGAACCTGCATGGGATGATGAAGCTTGTCAAAGGCAATCCAGTTCAAATCGGATGCGAACAGACCCATTGAGAACTCTTCGCCTGCCTGCCCAAGAACAACCGTGTTGCTATCGGCATCAATCCTGACCACATACATGGGTTTCCCGAAGGTCGCCCCAAGGCCTTTACTTTGCCCAACAGTGTAATAAACGATCCCCTTGTGTTCTCCAAGGACGCTTCCTTTGGTATCAACGAATTTTCCGTTTACGGGAGGGG